>NZ_JAZEUN010000005.1:0-217756 GCF_037029175.1 Galbibacter sp. PAP.153
TATAATTAGATTTACCTCCTGTTTTATTCTTACGTAAAACGTATAAAAACTTGATACAATAGTTTTTCGGAAGGTAAACTCGAAAACTATTTTGCCTCGGCCGGGTATCACATCCTTCGGTACGGACAGCACCCCCTCTCTAATATTGAAACCGGCTATCGCTCCATCTGTTGTTTGAAGGAAAATTAAATGGAATGTCCCCCAAACAGTATGTTATCCATCCCTTGAATATAGAAGGCCAGTCTCAAAAATGGAAGAACTACCTTCAACAAAAAAAGATAGATAATTTGAAGAAAAATCAGTTGAGATTGTTTTGAATCCTGATAAAGATTACATATCCTCACCCCACTCTTGAAATCGCCTATCGCATTCCTTTTTGGGCAGGTTAAGCTTAGGGTTTATGACTTCACATAATTCTTTCAATTTCTCCGACGCCCGTTCCGGAGATATGGTCTCTGCCGCTACCATACAATCAAAGACCCATAAGTGACCATGAACCTCTACCGCCTTTTCTTTAGCAAACTTTCTTAAGGCATTGTCGCTGGTAAGCAACGTCCCCTCATTCTTTTGTGCTTGGTAAAAAGCAGAACAATCCTGCTGTGATAGCTTGGGTTTACCCTGTTGTATTATAGTGATCGCTATAAGATCATCGGCTTCCATATCATGTACCTCTAAAACATCACCATCTATATAAGGCAAAAGTGCTTCCTGTTGTTCGTCAAACAATTCATCCAAAACCAAAGATGTCGTTAAAAACTCAAATTCCAATGCAAAGAAATGAGGTAGGAGTCCCAAATCCACCAGGTCAATTAAAATATTGGCATCGTTGACAACAATTCTCATATGGCAACAAATTCTTTACGAAATGCTGCCAATTTCTGATTGGATAAATTGGCGGCTTTACTTAGTGAAATTACCTCCTCGGAAGCCGCACGGTATAACAACTGTTTAAACCTGTTTGAATTCTCCTTTCCGATATAACTACCAAGCCCTGCTTCGGTCTTATTCCTAGAGATCCATTTCCTGAAATTAATGAACAGGTGCTCCGAAATAACACCCAAATCCTTAGCCCGGGCCATGATAGCCTGAATGGAAATACCATAGGTCTCTTTAATCGAAACTAACTCAGGGAGGGAGATATGGGTACGTTTCCCCCCAAGTTCAATTTTAAAAGTCTCTTCCGGAATCAACATGGCAGCAGCAAATTGAAAACACTTTCGTTCAACCTCCTTGTGCTCCAATTGATCTGAAAAATTGAGCAATAAATGACCCAGTTCGTGAAGTGCAGTTAAACGTTTCCGTTCAATACTAAAGTTCTGATTTAATACAATAACCGGGAATTTACGATCAGCCCAACCCGAAAATCCATCAAAGGCTTCCGGAGCGTCAATCTCGATGACCTTTATTTCTTTATCCTCTAACAGTTCTATAACATTAGGCAGAGCATTAAGACCCAATTTCCATTTTTTTAGCAATAAATTGACTGCGTTTTCAATATCATCCTGGTTCTTAATCACCAAATGGGCTATCGGGTTTCGAAATTCCGATTTTATGCTGAGAAACTGCTCCAACTCTAGGTATCGCTCCACAATGTCGACTACCTTTTCCCGGATGGCATTTACCCTTTTTACACCGAGTTTACTTTTTTTCCTGAATTCTATCTGTTCAATCTCAACATTGAACTCCCGGAAGAAGTAATCCGGTTTAACTCCCAAGGCCTTCGCCAAAACGATCAATACCTTGCCATTAGGCATCATTTCCCCGCGCTCATATTTCGAAATGGCATTTTTGGACACCATCCCCTCAATACGGGCAACGAGCTCATCCTGCGAAATTGCAGCAAGAATACGGGCACTTTTTAATCGTTTGGCAAATAGTTCTTTCATAGTGACAAGGTTTACAAAACAATGCAAATATACAAATTTGTAAACTAAAAAGCAATAGA
This sequence comes from Galbibacter sp. PAP.153, assembly GCF_037029175.1. Taxonomy (NCBI): domain Bacteria; kingdom Pseudomonadati; phylum Bacteroidota; class Flavobacteriia; order Flavobacteriales; family Flavobacteriaceae; genus Galbibacter; species Galbibacter sp. PAP.153. The sequence goes on from NZ_JAZEUN010000005.1 coordinate 1,946, forward strand.
CACGCCATTCTCACCGGTGAAGTTAAAAAAAACAATGCCCCCATTTAAAGCTTATGTATTAGGGTCATCAACCACTTATAAATCTAAGCTATCATTTCTACTTTTCTCGAAATCCTGTTATAATACTTGCCTTTATAATCCAGAATATGCAATAGTACACGTTCAATATACCACAAACTAAGCCGTAAAGTCTCATGTCTTACCAGCCTATCAATTTCTTCTAATTTAACTCGCTTTTTCTTTTGAGAATGTACAATAGCGTTTCGAATAAAAGTTATTATTTCCGGACCATCCCCTTCCTGAAAATTGTTATTTCTACTTAAATATCCTAAAAGTTCCACACATTCCTCTGGTACTTCAGCCGAAAGATTTATTTGTGACAATAGCACTCTAATCTTATTAGCTGCACTCATATTTTCACCATCCCTACCCAAAATAATCTTTCTGCTTTCTACGATCAGCCAGTTAAATAGCAATTCCAAATTTGTTTGCGACAAAATTATAGCCCCTTCAATGAATATTGAATTATTATTTGCTTCTACAAACCAATGAACTGATGTCCTTATAAAATCTTGATCCTGTATCCACAGCTTTCGAAAACCTTCCCATAAATCATTAAAGTTTATAAAATCATATACAGGCACAACAGAAGGACTGTTTTTATGAATATCAACATGATAATTCGAAAAATCAGTCCATTGAATTTCTCCACCCAAATAACCTTGCCTGCAAAAAGACGATAACCTTCTCCCATTTAGAAATGTCAGGAACCTACTAAGACAAAATAAAATGTCCTTAGCTTTCTCTTCTTTAATCGGCTTGTCGCTTTTTAAAATGCCGCTTGCCAAAAATATATATATCCTCCTTCATTTTTCAGCTTGTCATATAACTCCTTATAATCTGCTGACAAATCAATATTAATTTCTATTCCATCGTAACTTAAACTAATACGATTACTATATGTTCTTGTTCCATGTCGAACTACATCTCCCGGAAATCTTTTGATATTAGGTAGGCTAAAACGAATCTCATTCACTCTTTCCGATATGTTTCCCAAAACAACCGAAGAACTAAACACAGCTTTGATATCAACTATTGTTTCGTCTTCTACTGTTCTTGCATTACCATGATTGGTAATAAAGCAATTTCCTATGTTATCTTCATCTATGATTACGTTATAGTAATTATCCTCCGTTATCCATTGAAAAACCTCAAAAGGATGATTTACCTTAACCTCTCCTTCGAGTATGACGTTTATTCCAGGAAACCAAGTAAGTACAATTGTACCAATAACAGAAATATCCTCAATATTCTTTTCTGCGTTCTTTAAAACAAAAGCCCCACTATGGATAATAATCTTCTCATTTGGGTTATTCATTAAATAGGGACTATTATATAGTTCCGGTATATCTTGTATTTCCATTTAATCCAATATTATAAGCTATTTGAAATCATAATTAGAAATATAAGACATTATTGATAATTATATCCAAGAATAGGCACAATAAAGGGACAGAAATGGGTTAAGTTCGCTTAGCAGTACTTCCAAAGGAATAAGCAATACATAGTTATATATTCATACAATATTACCGAAAGTTAAACCCGCAAAATATTTGCATACCTACAGAAATGAAACCTTTAAGAGAACTCACCTCCATGGAACTCCGAAGAGGATTAGAAAATGCCATTATCTCTAATGGTAAGATTGTCAACATAGTGTCAAAAAGCTATAGCCATATTCCTAATGAACTTTTCTTCAAAAAGGCCGAGCAGATGCTCATTGACTCCCGTTTGGACTATCACCGTCAGACCATCAACAGGTCTGATCGGTCCTTCAGTATGGATTTTATCATTGAAGATAATTCCTAGTTTACGGTAAATCATAGGGAGGATCAGATACTACCGATGCTGCGGTTCATCAATTCCTACGATGGCAGTGAAAAGACTTCAGGACATTTTGGTTTCTTTAGAAAAATATGTGCCAACGGCCTGCCTGCACGTAGCACAGTCACATATTGCCTTTTCCGTAAAACATAGCAGGAACAGTATACAACTGATCATGCCGAAGTTAGAATTGCTTTTCCAAAAATTTCTGGACAACGAATTTTACACCATCTCCAACCTGTTCAGCCGGATGATGACCATCCCAATTCTGGATACTGAGGAATTCGTCAGGGAAGTTCTGGAACGGACAAAACTGTTTCGTTATGAGTGCAGTGATAAAAATGATAATCCTTCCAAAAAAGTGCAAAAAACGGGGATAGTATACCACTCGTGGCGGGTGAAATCCGCTGCAAGTGGATCACTTTACCCGCCCTATCCACCCAATGGCGGTAAGCATCATAACCATCGTCAAACTTTCCTTTATATTTAGCAGTATATGCAGCCGGAGAATGGTGCGGTGCATGGTTTACCCCTGGGTTAAACCACATGTAGAACGGTTTTGATGGATTGGTAGCATTTTTGTCACGTAACATTTTAATAGCTTGATCGGCTAAGTCTTTAGACATGTGATAACCTTCTTCTGGTGAATAAGGTTGGTCTATAAAATGATTGTCTTCCACCAAGCGGGATATCAGTTGTTGGTTTCACCTCCAAGAAAACCATAAAAACGATCAAAACCGTTTTGTGTAGGTCATTCTGAACGACTTCCTCCCGGAGCTATATCTTGCTCGGGAACATTGTGGTTTTTACCAATCCAAAAAGTACTCCAACCATTGTCTCTTAGTATCTGTGTAAAAGGAGCACAATCATCCGGCACATGCCCATTGGACCGCGGGTAACCATCAACTGTTTCGGTAATAGATGCCATCCTGTTTAAATGATGATTTCTACCGGTAAGAAAGTAGAGCGTGTAGGCGAACACAAAACTGTGGTATGCCATTACGTATAGGTTAATCCATATGCAGCTAACCTATCCAGTGTTGGCATATTAATACGCCCTCCATAGGCAACCAAGCTCCCAGCCCGGTATCGTCGTACAATACAAATAAAATATTGGTAGCACCCTTAGGAGCAGATTTAGGTATGTAAGCAGCCCAATCGGATTTTGAATCCCGAATGTCCAATTCTATTTTACCTTTAAAACCATCGTCTGTTGCAGATGATGATTGTCCTATATCTTGAGCATCAGAATCAGACTGTTTGCAACTATATGTACATAAAGCTAAACATAAAAGCACAAGACAGGAAACAAAACCACTTTTCAGTGTTCTTTTCATAATTATATAATTTTATAGTTGGATACATTCTTAAGTTTACAATAAATTTTCACATAGGGATATACCATCTAAAACCGAGCCGAATCCCCCAATTGGTGAGGTTCCTTGTATAATCATCTGATCGGTAAGCCATAATTTCAGGCTCGATATAGGCGTTGTATTTTAATTTTCCAGACCAGATGTACCCGACTCTAAAATTCATAGGAATGGCAACCTTCCCGGTCTGGTAATCTATTTGCCATTCGGGCTCCATCCCTGCATATACCCCATTAGGCCACGTATAGAAAATATTGGGTTGTAAAACGGCAAAGTTGTTAGAACCAAATTCATCGTTTTTACTTATGGAAAAGAAATTTTCCCAAATCCAATACATTTGCCAGTTCCCTAAATCGGTAAAAGTAACAGTAAATGCCGGGCCAATCTGTAATTGAGAAGAGCCCAGTTCGGGTGCGGTAGCAGTTGGAACAGTTAAATTCCACCCCGCACCAAATTGCCCCCATTGCTCTTTCATAAGAATAAAGAATTGGTTTAAAGTAATATCGCCCAGACCAGTAACTCCATTGGGAGCGGTATTCAAAAAAGCAATAACCCTAATAAGCTGGGGCAGTGGAACAAGAGCCCCTTTTTCTAATGGGATTATTCCCCTTAATCTAAAGTTTTGTGCTATCCCATCGGTATTTTCGGTATCAAAAATCACAAACTCTTCCAACTGAAGTTGCCATGCCAAAGTGGTCGGGTTAATTACCTGTTGTGATAGTTCTACAGAAGTTTTACCATCTTGATTCCCTGTAACTTCTTGTTCATTACTGTCTTCCTGCGAAAACATGAACGGTGATACCATAATTAGCAAGATGCAAGTAATGTATGTTTTAATAGCTATGTACATTGGCCGAAGATGTTAATATATGGTTTGGGTTATTTAACCTCATAAGGATATATAACTTTCCAGTCGTCTTTCATGCTGGCTATGGTCCACCCTTTTTCGTTAGCTTCGTCAAGTGCCTTATCGAATGTCCCGACGGGCGATTTTCTATCATAAGACCATTCTCTTATGGAATCGGTGTGGTGCACATACAATTTGAAGCTTTTGTATTTATTAGCATCAGTCCATCTTAACATTTGCAGATCGCCATCGGAATTCCCAGCTGCAAACACCGGTTTACGGCCTATGTACCTGTTTATCCCTACGGGTTTTCCTTCCTTGTCGTCTACCAAATCTATAGCGGGCAATCGTTTGATTACCGGGCTACCATCATTGTAATCGTACTCTGTTTTTACACTGCTCCCTATTACCTGATTTTTAGGAATACCATATACCCCTTCTGCCCATGGGCGCATAAATTCAATTCCGCCGCCAGAAACTATAAAGGTTTTAAAATCGTTCATCCTTAAATAGTTTAAAAGTTCCAGCATTGGTTGGTATACCAGATCGGTATAAGGTTTCTTTTTTTCAGGATGTTGCGCCGTAGCAATCCAGTCTTTCACTATTGCCTCGAACTCATCGGTAGACACCCCTGCATGTGTTGCCATAACTATTTCCAGGAGCCCTTTTTCGCCTTGTTCCATCAATGTTGGCATGTCGTTTTCCAGAACTGCCTTAAAAGGTTGCTTGTTCTTCCATTCCGGATGGTCGGCCGCCATGGCCTTTACCCGGTCGATGGCAAAAAAGAACTGGAAATAAATGGGCTTTTCAGACCATAAAGTACCATCGTTATCAAAAGTGGCAATTCGGTCTGCCTTGGGGATAAAACGCTCGCTATTCTCATTGGTTATTTCTTCTACATAATCCATAATGGCTTTTTTTGTTTTCCCGTTATTCCAGGACGGCAAGGGATCGGCCGCCGCAATAGGTTTAGAAACAGGTATTGTTTCTGTGTCTGTTTTAGTTTCTGTTTTGGATTGACATGACAATAGGGTGCTAAGCACTACCATAAGCCCCAACAAATAAACTTTTAGTGGTTTAATTTCAATTTTCATAGCTCTTTTATTTGAAAAATATATTTTACAATCTTTCAATACTTTCATTAAAATTTACATAAAGAAGCATTGCTTTTTATTGAAGCTTGAGGGGAATCTCGCAGGAGGGGGGAATTTATCATTTACAAAAAAATAAAAGTTAAAGCATCTATTTGTTTGTAATTTACTTGTTTACACTTATTAAAGATACTATTAAAATTGTAATCCCAACACAAAGTCGTTGAATTTGTAAACATATTTTTTTCGAATCGTTATTTAAATGATATTTTTTTACGAAATTGACAAGCGCTAATGCCAAAACTTAAATTAAAACACCGCCAATGTCACAATATATTTTAGCGTTCGACCAAGGGACCACTAGCTCCCGTGCCATTGTTTTTGATGAAAAAGGAAACTCAAAAGCAACTGCACAAAAAGAATTCACCCAAATCTTCCCAAAACCGGGTTGGGTAGAGCACCATCCGGATGAAATTTGGTCCTCTCAAATTGCTGTTGCCGCCGAAGCTGTGTCTAAAGCTAAAATTACTAGCAATGAAATTGCGGCAATTGGAATTACCAACCAACGTGAAACCACTATTGTCTGGAACAAAAAAACGGGCGAACCTATTTACAATGCCATTGTTTGGCAGGACAGAAGAACTTCCGGTTATTGTGATCAACTTATAGAAGAAGGTTGGGAAGATATCATAAGAAAAAAAACAGGTCTGGTTATAGATGCCTATTTTGTGGCCACGAAGGTAAAATGGATATTAGACCATGTTGAAGGAGCCAAAGCGATGGCAAATAAAAACGACCTTATTTTTGGCACTGTAGACTCTTGGTTGGTTTGGAACCTTACCAATGGCGAAAAACATATTACCGACGTTACCAACGCTTCCAGAACGCTTTTATACAACATCCATACGTTGAATTGGGACGACGAATTATTGGAACTCTTTGATATTCCAAAATCTATGTTGCCCGACGTATGCGATTCCAGTGGAAACATTACAGAAACATCGGGGGCCTTATTTGCAAAGAAAATCCCCATTAGTGGCATTGCCGGCGACCAACATGCAGCTTTGTTTGGACAAATGTGCACCAAACCCGGTATGGTAAAAAACACCTATGGCACCGGATGTTTTATGCTGATGAACATTGGCGAAAAGCCCATTGTATCCAAAAACAGGCTCGTTACTACCATTGCCTGGAAAATTGAGGGCCAAATTAATTATGCACTTGAAGGAAGTATTTTTATTGCGGGAGCTGTTGTGCAATGGCTCCGTGACGGACTGGGTATTCTTAAATCGGCTTCACAATCAGAAAAAATGGCAACGAGTGTCGATAGCACAGATGGCGTTTATTTTGTTCCTGCATTTACTGGTTTGGGAGCACCTTATTGGAACCAGCATGCAAGGGGAACAATGGTAGGCATTACCCGGGGCACAAATCTAAACCACATCGTGAGGGCTTCTCTGGAAAGTATAGCTTTTCAAACATACGACGTACTCAAGGCCATGGAAGCCGATGCAGAAATTTCCATTAGAGAACTTCGGGTAGATGGTGGTGCTACGACCAATAATTTTTTAATGCAATTCCAATCGGATATATTAAATACCAAAATAGTAAAACCCGGCACCACCGAAGTAACTGCACTTGGGGCCGCATACTTGGCCGGCCTAGGGGTAGGCTATTGGAAGAACATGGAAGAAATTAAACAAAAGTGGACCGTAGACAAACAATACCTTCCGCAGTTAAATAAAAAAATTGAAGAGCAACTCATAGAATGGCAAAAGGCATTTCGTGCCACGAATGCTTGGTCTAAACAATCTTAATAAATATGTCGGTATTTACAGCAGAAATTATAGGAACTTTTATGCTTATCCTCCTAGGAAATGGAGTGGTAGCCAATGTTATTTTAAACAAAACAAAAGGCCATGGATCCGGATGGATCGTTATTACCACGGGTTGGGCCTTGGCCGTTTTTATAGGCGTTGTCATTGCCGCCCCATACAGCGGCGCACACTTAAACCCAGCCGTAACAATTGGGCTAGCCGTTGCCGGAAAGTTTTCTTGGGCCCTGGTTCCCGTTTATATTACAGCCCAGCTTATTGGCGCCATACTGGGAAGTTTTACCGTATGGCTTATGTATAAAAACCATTATGACGAAACCGAAGACCCGGCAACCAAGCTTGCAACTTTTTGTACTTCCCCGGCCATCCAAAATACATTTTCTAATATGTTAAGTGAAGTTATTGGAACTTTTGTGTTGATTTTTGCTATTTTCTATTTCACCGACCCCACTATGGGGGATCATGCCCAAACTCCAATCGGCATGGGTTCTTTAGGTGCCGTTCCCGTTGCTTTTTTGGTATGGGTTATTGGCTTATCGCTTGGCGGCACAACAGGTTATGCCATAAATCCGGCTCGTGATTTAGGGCCACGAATTGTCCATTTTATTATTCCCGTTGACCGAAAAGGATCAAGCAATTGGCATTATGCATGGATTCCCATTGTGGGCCCAATTATAGGAGCTGTTTTAGCAGCAATTCTTTTTTTACTTCTGAAATAAAATGAAAAAAGCTGCACAAAGCAGCTTTTTCAGTTATATTAATTTCAATTTTAATTCAAACTAAAAACGAGTCCGCCGCCCAAACTAAATTGGTAAATGGTCGAATAGGTAGTCACGCCCGTTTGCGGACCATATGCACTAAAATAAAACCCGCCCCCGGCAGCTTGTACAGCCGATAATAATTGTGCTTGAAGCTTTATCCCCACATAATCGCTCATCCAATAAATACCTCCGAGTTTTGCGCCCCAGCTAAATTTAGTAACATCAGAATCCCTATCGAGGTCCGGATTATGCAAATTGGCAAACATAACTCCAGCCATTAACCCTCCAAAACCCTGAAAAGGCGCATTAAGACTGCTAAAATATCTATTCCCGCCCAACATTAAATAATTAATGCCCAAATCGAAGTTAGTTCTTTGCACCCCATTGGAATAAAGCGTTTGGTAGGTGGTAGGCGAATCGGTATCTTGGCGGAAGTATGTTAACTCTACCCCCATATAAGGGCTTGGTTTGTATTCACCACCTATCCCCCATTGCAAACCTCCTTTAATTTTCCCGTTGTAATATGCATTGTAATCGTAATACGAGTCGAAGCTATCATCGAAAACATAACTTCCGTAAACTGTCACATTAAAATCTTGTGCAAAGATGGCTCCTGTACCTAACAGAAACACCATAATAAAACATATTTTTTTCATAGCGTCTTGATTTAATATTCAATTTTATCTGTATTTCAATTCTTAATTATTCCCTTAAAGTCCGAATCGGTAATTAGCCGATAGCAAGATTTGGACCCGCCCGCGTCCTACACCGGTTTCCATTCGGTACCACCAACTTTTACCATGATTGTATTGCACCCCCAATTGAAGGGAAACACTTCCCAGCGGTTCTTTGTCAAAACGATAGCCCAATTCGGCATCGCCTGGCGTCCTTCCTGTCAGCCAATTATCTATTTCGGTCACCAATTTATCAACTATAATTTTTTGCGAAGGCCGTAAGTCGTCGTACCAATTATGAGCAGCATCGCCTATTTCGTCTTTGATTTCCTGAAGTTTTGCTTGGTCGAACCTCGAAAAAACATCTTTTAAGGGTAATGAACCCGTTGAATTCCTTGCCAAATATTGATGCTGTAACCCAATGCTTAAATTGATATTATGATAACGCTTCCTGAAGCCAAAACTGCGCCCAACCCTGAATGAGGTTATAGTACCAAAAACGGGCTCGTTTAACGAACTTATATGCGACCAGGCTGCATTGAAGTTTGCCACAGCAAAATAATTTCCAGATCCGTAAGCCAATACGGTTCCCATTCCATAAGTATCTGCCGTTGGTTCTGTAGGGATTTCAAATTCAAAAGGAGATATCAGCTCAATATTATTAATGCTTTGGGTCCGCGCATAAAGTGCATATACGTTCCAAAATGGAAATATCCATGCATCTGCCCTAACGTTTACCACATGCGCCGTGTTTTTTACCGTATCAAACTGAATGAACTCCATGGGGACAAACTCGCTACCGTCAAAGCTAAGTTGCATATTGGTGATGTCCAACCTTGTTTCCTGACCCACATAATTTACCATAATACCAAAAGGCAATGGCAAATCGTGCCCCAATTTTTGAACGCGGTCTCCATAAATAGGCAAAAAATAAGGGTATGGTGTGCTTTTTAAACTGTCTATATGTGCTTGGTCCTTCTTTTTAATGGCTACATCCTGAGCTAAAAGGCCGTGTGACAGAAAAAGGACACATATAATTAGAATGTTGTTTAAAGTTTTTGTTGATTTTGGGACTTTCATTCGGTTTATTTTCAATATATGGTGTTTTTTGTATATCGCTAATACTGTTTTAAACTAAGGTTATACTATCTAACTAGATTTTTTTCGATTGTTTTATCAGGCTTTTCCAATAGTTCCCCACCAAAGTTGGCATCTCTACCAAAACTGTTGAGCGCTTTCATGGCTTCCTTCATGGAAATAGGGATATACCTGCAATTTTTAATTAAAAAAAACCTTACTTCCCCGGCATCCAATTTTGGGGCATCGGGAATAAATATGCTGTAATAATTATCTTTGGTTCCTGTAATAAACGCAACGCGGTAATACAATTCTTCTTGTAGCAATATTGCTTTCCAGTTTTCGCTTCTTTTATGTTTTGCCTTTGGTTTATCACCTAACAAACGGTATTTTAACATTTGCATGCTGGGGAAAAGTAAAAACAGTTTATCTTCCATTTTCTGCCCCCAATCGTTCACCAAGCCTTTTTGTACCAAAAACCCGCTTATGTAGCATATTAACAGCAAAATAAAAACGGTAATTATAGTTACAGTTGCCGCGCCAAACAGCGAATGTATGGAAAGCAGGTCTACCAATTTTCTCCCAATAGGAAATAACAGTTTAAGGGCATGACTAATTAATATTATTAAAATAAGCAATGGCGTTAAAAAAAACACCCCACCTATAATAACTGCATTTGTAGACCTGTTAAATATTTTCATGAAAAGCTTGTTTAACTTGTAATGTAATCTTTCAAGTCCTGCATTTACTCCATAAACTGTAAATTTATACCAGCAAATAACTGAAACTGTGGCTGTGTACCACTTGTAAGCATAGAATATTGCGGTTCAACAAAGCAGTTTACCATTGTTTTACCAACATTAACCACTTTCCCGATACCTAAGCCTATTGGCACGCTATAAGCATTACTTTTAAAATCGAAATACCATATGGGTGCACCCCTTAAATAAGTGCCTTTACCAAGTTGCCAGAAATAAAAAGGTTGAATTGCCGCGCCATTGGTATCTTGCCTATCACTTTGTCCGGCAAAAGAAGCCTGCCATGTTACGAGTCCTCCAAATTGAAAAACAGGAGATTTTGCAATAAAGGCCACGATGGCAAAACCACCTTGCCATTTCCCGGTGCCCAGTACTTCATCGGTGGCGGTGGGTGCCGTTACCATAGGCCCAGCCCCGACCGTAGTTGTTGCATTGGACACAAAACTATATGAAACAAATGCGTTGGTGTCTCCCAGACCACTAGTTGAATTAACAACTCCCGTGGCCATATTTGGCATTGCAATGGTACTTAATGCCGAAGATACCCGCAATAAAAATTTACCTCCTGCAAAGGGTTTGGCAAATCTAACCCAACTTGTATTCATATAAGCCTCGTCTGGGGCGTTGGATAATTTTGGGACATAATAATTTTGAAAGTTAAGTGCCGTCATATTTGCCAAGGGGTTGTTGGCCTGTGCAGCACTTGCCTGTTTGTCTGCGTCTTGTGCAAAACCCATTCCCATGGAAAAAAATAATACCACCAATAGTGATAGATTTAATTTTTTCATAGTAAAACTAAATTGATTGGTTATCTATAAATTTCATTAAGCACGTACAGTTGCCTGTATGGGCAAACCTGCCGTTTTTTATAGGAAAGGGGAAGAATAAATGTTCTTGTTAAAACAAATATACAACATTTAGGTTATGGTTGTTTTTTAAATGGGGAAATAAAAGTGATGGTTTTTGGCAGATTACTATTCATATAGCCGTAACCTATTTTTAAGGGATTGTAGTTCCTTGTTCATTTCATCAACTCGGTCCAAAAGGTGAGCTATGGTTTCCAAACCTTCTAGATTTATCCCCAAATCATGATACAACCTTACCATTTTTTCCAGTTTTGGCAATTCGTCTTCTTGTATAAACTGTTTTTCTCCTTCTTTTTTTAGATGAATTAACTTTGCTTCGGTAAAATGCATTACAAAAACTTCGTCTACACCATAATTGTTACAAAACTCGGATATTGATATGATATATTTTGATGCCATCGTTATGATTTTAAAGATTTGCTTTTTTTAATTTTTCAAACAGTTCTTTTTGTTCATCGGTAAGCTTGGTTGGCATTTGTATTTGATAAGAAATGTACAAATTGCCATAAGCGCCTTCCTTTTTATAAACTGGAAATCCTTTTCCCTTTAATTTTACCTGCTGTCCGTTTTGGGTTCCCGGGGCCACTTTTAACTTTACCTTGCCATCAAAGGTTTCGGTGGTAATCTCTCCGCCAAGTACGGCGGTTGTTAAGTTTATGGTTTCGGTTTTGTACAAATTGGCGCCTTCCCGTTTAAAGGCTGTATTGTTTGCTATGGAAAAAGTTATGTAGAGGTCGCCATGTGGGCCACCGTTTACACCCGGTGCGCCATGTCCTTTAATTTTTATGGTCTGGCCGTTTTCTATACCTGCCGGAATGGTAATCCTGATATTTTTTCCGTTTACGGTAAGTGTTTGCTTATGTGTGGCGTATGCACTTCGGAGGTCCAAATGAAACTCGGCGTTAAAATCCTGTCCGCGGAACTTGGTTTGCCGCTGTTGCCTGCCAAAACCCCTGCTCCCGAACATCGATTCGAAAAAATCTGAAAAGTCTTCTTCTGATGCGCCTCCTGAATACGTAAATGGATCGCCCGAGGAATATTGTTGGCGTCCGCTATATTGTTGTTGTTGCTTGGCTTTTTCAAATTCTTCGGCATGTTGCCAATCCTTTCCATATTGATCGTATTTTTTTCGTTTTTCGGGATCGCTCAATACTTCATTGGCTTCATTAAGCTGTTTAAATTTTATTTCGGCCTCTTTGTTGTTCGGGTTTAAGTCCGGGTGGTATTTTCTGGCTAACTTTCTATAGGCTTTTTTTATATCGGCTGTAGAAGCGCTTTTATCGAGGTCGAGTACTTTGTAGTAATCAATAAATTCCATATTTAACGTTTAGCTATATTTTTCAACCAAATTTTACAAATTCCACTTATTAAAAATACGTATTTTATATTAAACATGAGTCGGTTTATATTTAAAGAAACCAACCAAAAGTAAAACTACTTTTCGCCTAAAATTTCTTTTAAAACATTTAATTTTGGCTACCTTTTATCTGTAGCATGCAGTAAAGTCGGTATCTTTTATTCTACAGAAAATCGAGGGGGCTTTGCGCCGATTTTAATGAACTATGTGCCACATGTGTATAAATTTGAGTGGTCTTGATAGAATTATGCCCCAGTAATTCCTGGATAAACCGGATGTCTGCACCACTTTCCAATAAATGGGAAGCGTAGCTATGACGTAGCCCATGTATGCCTATTTTTTTTCTAATGCCGGCAGCTTTCATTGCTTTTCTAAAAACATGCTGCACACTACTTTTCGAGTATGCCCCACCATATTGGCCTTCAAACAAAAACTTTTCAGGCTTATATATTTTCCGGTATTGATTGAACAGCCCTAAAACCGACTCGGGTAACGGAACATAGCGATCTTTCTTCCCTTTGGCAGAAGCTATAAGCACATAACGATCGCGAATATCTATGTCTTCCAATTTGGACAACTTCGCTTACCCGGAGCCCCATACTGTAACAAAGTTTTAGAATGAGTAGGTGTTTTGGGTTTTTTACCTGTTTAAAAAGGAGTTTTATCTCACTTTTATTTAGTGTTTTGGGTAATGTTAACGGTTTTTTGGGGCGCGGAATGTCAAAAAACATTTTGGGCTGGTGCAATACTTGTTCAAAGTAAAATTTAATGGCATTTATTTTACCGTTCATTTTTCGTTCGCGCATTTTTTCCTGTTTTAAACAATACAGAAAATAATCTTTTAAACGTTGGGATGTAAGCCTTTTTACCGGATAATCATTCAAGAGTTTTAACAGATGTGCAAATTCGCTCAAATACATCCGGATGGTATTGGGGCTATATGCCTTGAGCTCTAACTGGTTTCTCATTTTTGCATAGGCCTCCCGATTAACAGGATGGATCTGCAACCCCTTTTTTTGCTCTATGTTATTTTGCGGAAGGCCCAAAACTGTCCTTACCGATGGTAAATCGGGCAAGTACCATGCTTTATTGGTGTTGCTCCACTTGGCCGAAGGGAATTGTTTTCTCAAGGCATCTTTAAGCTTAAGGTCAAACGGGAACTTGACAAAAATAACCGGTTTTTCCCTATGACATCCAAATTGGTATTGATATAGACGAATCTCCATTGTATTTTTTATTTAGTAAATATACGAATATGATATATAAAATAATGAATACTGAAAATTAAAAATACGCTAAAAAATGGACTAGTTGCTAGTGCAAAAAGGTTAAGACTTGAACTTACAAACAAAGGATTCGATTTGGAAAAAACCGAACTCGATAGTTGTAAATTAATCAAAGACAAACTTCAGATATTTATATCAAACAATCGGAAAGAATCTAACTTTATAGTTGAAACTAAAAAAACTGACAACAGATATTTAATGCTTCCCATTAATCATTTAATACCTGAATTACCTTCTTTCCAACCGATAAAAAAAGAGTTGGATAATTCGACCATCATAATTGCTGGAGAAAAGTTTAAGCCATTTGAACCATCGGAAAGTGAAAAGGAAAAAGGATTAGAAATATTAAAAAAATGTATTGGCTCTAAAACAACTAATAAGAATGTACTAATGACTGACGGAATGAAAGACAAAAACGGATTATCAATATTGTCTTTTATTACAGTTGGAGAGTCAGACATGAATAGATATAAAGTTATTCTTGAAAAAGAAACTTGTGAAAAAGAATGAAAAACTACAGCCAATGGCAACCATTGCAAAACCCTTCGGGACTTGTGTTTAAATTGTTAGATGTTAGAAAATTAATCTCTAAAATTTAAACTTATATCAAAACTCATGTTATTTAGCCTCCCACCCCGAAAAACAATTTATGTGCCTTCTTGTAATCTTGTTTTGTATCGATATCCATTACAAAGTCTCCCGCGGGAATGGCAATAACGTTGTCCTCGTTTTCCTTTATAATCTGCTTAGCACCTTCATCTGCGTTTAATTCTTCCAATAAATTAAAATATTTCTGCGGAAAAATTGCCGGCACACCAAGTTTTTTCCTGAATTGAGAAGCAATAATACTTTGACTTTCCTGCTGAAATGTATGTTGAAGTGTTTTTAAATACCTGCCCGTAACGAAAGGTTGATCGCCCAAAACAAACAAAATCCCGTCAAAATGATGATGTTTTAATTCTTTTACCGCAAAAGCGATGGAACTTCCCAAACCATTTTTCCAGTTTACATGCTTTAAAATAGGGACGTTCAAGGTTGTTTGCTGCTCAATTAATTCGGCATTTGCGCCCAACACCACAAATACATCTTCAAAAATTGGAGTTGCAATACATATGCTATGCTCCAACAACGTTCTGTCTCCCCATGGCAATAATTGTTTTGGAACCCCCATCCTGTTGGAAGCCCCTGCTGCAAGGATTATTATGGCTATTTTTGGTTTCATTCTTGGTCTGTTTGTTGTTTAGTGTTCGTGTCGTATCCTTAGTTCCTTGTCGCTATTTGTTAATCATGTATGTATACGTCCTTTTTTGTCTTTTAACGGAATTACTTTTTGTTCCCTAAAAACCGATAATATCTCGGCAATTATGGAAACAGCTATTTCCTGTGGTGTTTCTGCACCTATATTAACCCCCGCCGGTCCGTGAACCGATTCAAAAAAATCGAGATCTATGTCCGGTTGGTGTTCGGTAAGTTCGTTAAACAACTTTTCCCTTCTTCTTAACGGACCTAAAATCCCTAAATACCTATGCTTTTCATTGGTTAATTTTAATAAATACTGTAAATCTTTGGAGTAGCTGTGTGTCATTAATACTACCGCCGTCTGATTGTCTATTATGGCAGGATCGAATATTTCGGGCCTTGTATTGACAATAGCTTTGGCCCCGGGGAAGTTTTCCAATGTTTTCGGGTCGGTTTCGGGAGCTACAATGGTTATTTCCCACCCGCATGACGATGCCATTGCACATAATTGAACAGCATCGTGCTCGGCTCCGATAACAAGTAATTTTAACGATGGCTTTAATATTTGTGCAAAAACATCGAGCGAAGCTGGTGCAACCCTTGAAAGTTTTTGGTTAAAGGGAAAAACGGCATCACCCGGGAAAGTCACCAAAGTGCCGTATCGGGCATCCGCTCCGTCCTTTGCTTCAAAAAAAGAATGCAAGTGCAGTGCTTCACGTTTGTTTATAGCTTCATCAAAAGCACTCAAAAATTCATTGGAAACATCAAAAGGTTCAATTAAAATATACAAAATCCCTTCGCACCCTAATCGGTAACGCCCATCATATGTTATTAACTTTGGAATATCATCGTTAAAAACCGATAAACTTTGCCTTTGCACTTCTTTTTCTACGCATCCGCCGCTTACGGCTCCTATCATGGTTCCATTTTCATGTATTAGCATCCGTACGCCGGGCTTTCGGTAAGAAGAACCTTCCAAGGCAACAACGGTAGCCAGTACACAACGATCGCCTTTGGTTTTTGCTTTTTTATAAAACGTAACGATATGTTGTAGCTCGTGCATCATAATTGCGCTATTTTATTTATAGAACTCATTTCGAGTTGGTACAAACCTAACAACCGTTCCCTTTTCAAACATTTCCTGCGGTGGCAACTGAATAAATCCGTCGGTTTCTGCCAAGCTCATTAAGTCCCCCGAACCATTTGCTGTGACTAAAAAAGCTACTTTCTTCCCATTTTCATCATTCAACTTTACATTTTTAAAAACGGTTAACGGAACCTCATTGGAAACCGCTTCGCCCAAAACAACTTTCATCGCTTTTTTTGACAATTCCATGCAAGCCGCAAGCCATGCCTTAAAATACACATGGTAATTGGCAAAGGTAGACACTGGATTCCCCGGGAAAGAAAAAATAACAGTCTTTGTTTTTGGATGCACCCCAAACCAAAAGGGTTTCCCGGGACGTTGTTTTACCCGGTGAAATACCTTTTCTACCTTCAATGCTTCAAAGGCTTCCGGAATATAATCGTACTTTCCTTTGGATACACCCCCGCTTAAAATAAGTACATCATTGCTATGTAGCAATTCCCGCAAGCTATTTGTAATCGCTTCTTTATCATCTTTTAAATGGACGTGTTGGGGTGTAATTTTATCGGCTTCCAAAAGGGCATGCAACGAAAGCATGTTGGATTCCCGTATTTGGTGCGGCAACGGTGTTTCATGAACCGCAACCAATTCGTTTCCGGTTGATATCAACGTAACTTTGGGAAGTTTTTTCACCAACACCTCCACCTTTCCCACAGCGGCCAAAATGCCTATTTCGGCTGCCGTTATTTGGGTATTTTTTTTTATCACCACGGTTCCTTTGGTTGTATCGCTGCCTTGCCAATGTATATTCTGACCTTTTTTTACTTCTTTTTGAAGTGTTGCCGTTCCGTTTCCAATATGTATGTCTTCATACATCACGACGGTATCGGTGTTTTCGGGAAGTACGGCGCCCGTCATAATCTCCAAGCAATGCGATACATCTTTCAGTTTGACTTGCTGGGTTCCGGCAGCCACGATTCCTTCAATGGGAAATGCATTGCGTTGCTGTTCGATTGCCGAATAATGTATTGCTATTCCGTCTTTTGTAGCCCTGTTAAATGCAGGAAAATCCCTGTCGGCCAGAATATCTTCTGCCAAAATACGGCCCAAGCTACTGGTAAACAGCACTTTTTCGGTTCCGTAGAACTCTTTTTGCTCTAAAACTTTTTTATAAGCCTCTTTAAAAGAAATCATGCTGTTTTTATTTTTATCCATTCTCTTCATTTTATACCTACACGATTTTAAAACCATGCAAGAGGTTTATTTGTAAAAACAGTCGGACCGCCACGCGTACCTGCACTTATATGTTTATCAATCCCAATCCGTTATTCAACAATACGCGCAATCCTACAATAAACACCAAAACAGCGGTCAGCAATTTAATGCCTCTTCCGCTTAATTTGTTCAAACTAATCCTAATTCCTATTTGCCCACCAATAAATACGACCGCCAACAATATTAAACCTTCTTTCCAAGGAAAAATAAACATCTGGTTGGTTACGAGCCCTGCAATGCCCGAAATGGAATTCACCAAAATAAAAAAGCTGGCCAAAGCTGCAATTTTAATTGAAAAATCCCATCGCATATGGTTAAGTATCGGTGCTAGGAAAATTCCGCCACCAATGCCTACCAAGCCTGACAAAAACCCTATTCCGGCCCCCAGTGCATAGGTTACCCAAATGGGATACTTCTTGGCCGTAAGCCGTGTTTTGCGTTTTTTTTCCTTTAAACTTTGTGTGGCCAACAATATGGCCGAAATCATTAATGCTATTCCTAAAATAATGAAAAAAACATATTCTTTCAACCTAAAAGATGCCCCTAAATAAGCCAATGGAATACTGGCTACCACAAAGGGAATAAACTTTTTTATGTCGAAATGCCCCTTTTTATAATACAAAATCGTGCTTCCCGACACCACCATTAAATTACATACCAAGGCAATGGAACGAATAACAAAAAAGCTTGCAAAAAATAGGGTAAGTAATGCCAGGTAACTGCTTCCGCCGCCAAAACCAACCGAAGAATATAGCACGGCTATGATAAAAAAACTGAGCGAAAGAATAAGTAACGAATCAAATGTTAATTGCATTTTTTAAATATTTATTAATCCCGCCTTCAAGTTCACGGAAATTTCTATTGAACTGTTCTTTTAAATATTTAGAGGCTTTTGCGCTTCGAATACCAGATTGGCATACCAGAACCACTTCTTTTGAAGTATCTATTTCATGCTTTCGCCTGCTCAATTCCTGCAACGGAATATTATAGGAAGAATCTATATTGAAGTTTTTAAATTCTTCTGAAGTACGAACATCTATAATTTGAAGCTCCGCATTGCTGTTTAACATATTTTGAAGCTCGTTGACCGAAATTAAATCATCCATTTCGCATAAAACTTCTTCATAATTGGTTTCCAACTGGGTACGGTGCAGGTTTTCTTTTACCGCCTTGAACATAATTTGCTGGTATTGTTGCTGAAGACCGTTAAAAATCAATAATTTTCCTGAAAGCGGTCTTCCAATACCCGTTATAATTTTTACGGTTTCCAATGCCTGAAGGTTTCCTATAATTCCGGGAATTATGCCCAAAACCCCATTTTCGTTACAATTGGGCATTTCTCCCTTTCCGGGCATGGTAGGGAACAAACAGCGGTATGTAGGCCCGCCCCGGTAATTAAAAACGCTCACTTGCCCTTCAAATTCGTGCAATGCTCCATAAACAAAGGGTTTTTCTAGCATTACACAAGCATCGTTAATTAAATAGCGCGTAGGGAAATTATCGGTTGCATCTACCACAACATCATAATCCTTTATAATTTCCAATGCATTTTTGTTGCTTAGGTATGTGGGGTATGCGTTTATTTGGGTTTCTATATTTTGGGCTTTCAGTTTTTTTGTTGCAACCTCTAGTTTGGGCAAGCCCACATCGGCTTCTGCATAAAGTACTTGCCGTTGAAGATTGGAAAGGTCGACAATATCGTTTTCCACAATTCCCAAAGTACCTACGCCCATGGCATTGAGATACTGCAAAACCGGAATTCCGAGACCGCCGGCACCCACAACCAAAACTGCGGATTGTTTCAGCTTTTCTTGCGCTTCTTCTCCAAAACTTTTTAAGATGGTTTGCCGTATGTATCTATTTTCCTTCAATTTTTTTTCAGTTTATTGATGATTTCCAGATAATCTTCTTCTGAATTTGCATTTAAAAGTACATCTTCTTGCACTGGTTTCACAATTTCCACATCATTATTCAGCAAGAAATTTACTGGAGAAGCCAATTTTCCTTCTTCTAAATAGTTTTCAGCTCTTTTTAATCCATCGGCCTCCCAGATAGCGCATAGAGGTTCGGGAAATGATTGTTTAGAAGACTTAAAAGCGGTTGCATATTTAGTAGCATTTCGTGATAAAACAAGCTGTTTTATTGCTTTTTCATCAATTAAAGGAAGATCGCATGCCAAAACCAGCCAAGCAGCATTTTTGTCCAAATGGTGAGCACTCAACAAGCCGTTAAAAGGTCCCGGATATAGGTTTTTGTCCACAATAAGATTTATTTCATGGCTAAATCCCTGTGCCTGCTCCTTTCTTACGCTCATGAAAACCTTGTTGCAGCGCACTTTTAATAAATTATAAAGATATTCCCTTTGCGGTTTTCCGTGATAATTAAGCAATCCTTTGTCTTTTCCCATTCGGGTGCTTTTCCCGCCGGCAAGGACCAATCCGTATAACTTACCGGTTGAAGTCACTTTTTCCACCAGACTTTTTTTCCAATTGAATATTGGTAATTTTAATGTCGTGCGACAATGCTTTGCACATATCGTAAATGGTCAAGGCACTGACCGAAACTCCCGTTAATGCTTCCATTTCCACTCCGGTACGCTCGTTGCATTTTACCGTGCATATTATTCTCAAAGTGTTTTCTATAGGCTGAATATCAATATTGATTTTGGATAATGATAATTGATGACAAAGCGGAATAAGGTCTGCTGTTTTTTTTACCGCTTGAATTCCCGCGATAACCGCAGTTTGTATGATGCTTCCTTT
Organism: Galbibacter sp. PAP.153; assembly: GCF_037029175.1. Lineage (NCBI taxonomy): Bacteria > Pseudomonadati > Bacteroidota > Flavobacteriia > Flavobacteriales > Flavobacteriaceae > Galbibacter > Galbibacter sp. PAP.153. Next base: position 22,118 of record NZ_JAZEUN010000005.1, read on the forward strand.
TTTGTTTGAAAATTGAGCCTCTTCCAGTTGATTAAAAACATCCTGAGGAAAAACAACCAGACCCGAAGCCGTTGCAATACGCTCGGTTTTATCTTTCCCAGAAACGTCTACCATTGTGGCTTCGCCGTGTTTGTTTATATGTGATAGTTTGTTCATTGCTGTTCGTTGGTTGTTGATTGTTGTTCGTTGGTTTTTGGTTTCCTGCAAGGTTGAAAACCTTCAAACTTTTAACTTTATAACCTTACAACTTTCAAAATATATTATCCTCCAATGGAAGTCATGGAATTATTGAATACCCCATTGTATTTTTGTTGTTCTTCAAATCCGGTTTTAGATCTGCTTCCTATGGCTGCCAAGATATGTTCCTTTATTTTTTCTTCAGAATTTTCCCCGCGTAAAATATCGCGGATGTTCATTCTGGGCTTTCCGTACAAACAGGTAATAACATCGCCAATGGCCGAAATACGCAAGCGGTTGCAACTACCGCAAAAAGTACGAGAAAATGAAGGGATTAACCCAAATGTACCTTTGTAACCTTCTATTTTATAATTCATGGAAGTCGATGTTGATGGCGATTCCAATTTTTTTATTTCGTCAAAGTGTTGTTCAAGGTAGCGGTAAATCGTTTTATAATCCCATTGAATGGAACTAAATTGCTTTGAACCCCCATTGAACGGCATTTCCTCCAAAAACCGAACAGATACATTGTAATATTTGGTCAATGCAATAAGCGGAAGGATTTCTTCTTCGTTTTGCCCTTCCAAAACAATGCAATTAATGCGGACATTAAAATCTTCTTCAATTAATTTTATCAGGTTTTCATAAACAACATCATATTGTTTCCGTCGGGTAATCCGTTCAAAAGTTTCCTTTCGGATGGCATCCAAACTCACATTGATGTCTTTAATTCCCAAAGATTTTAACTCTTTTATGTACGGGCCAATCAATGTGGCATTGGTGGTGACCGAAATTTCTTCCAAATCTTCTAAGTTTGCCAAATGCCGAAAAAGCACCATAATGTCCTTGCGAACAAAAGGTTCTCCACCAGTTAACCGGATTTTGGTAATGCCTTGTGAAACCATAATACTGCTTAACCGGCACAGTTCGTCCATGGTAAATATATTGTCCCGCTTGGCAAAATCAATCCCCTCTGCCGGCATGCAATAGTTACAACGCAGGTTACAACGATCGGTAATTGCCAATCGCAGATAATTTATTACCCTGTTATGGTTGTCTATAAGCATTTTTTTGTTTCAGGTTTCAGGTTTTCTATTCTACAAATTCAATTTTTAAAAGCTTTCCATTTTCAAACGTTGTTTTATCCCCCGCTTACGGGCGGGATTAAGGCAACCTCATCGTCTATGGTAACCAAGGCTCCGTCTTCGGCATAATGACTGTTTACCGCAATGGCCAAGGAAGATAAATTAGCAAGCGCTGGATACTTCTTCATTAAAAACGATTTTAACTCGCTTACATTCTCAATTACGGCATCCGAAGGAATTTTTAATACCTCCTCACCAATAATTTCTTTCGTTATACCAAACAATAATACTTGCATGTTTCTTTCTGCTTTCTTGTTTTATCAGCATAAGTTAATTAAAAACGAAGGAATTAAAAATCTATTAAACCTTATTTAACATTCCTATTGTATTATTTTAAAATGTTGTTTTATTTTTTATGAAGTTTACATTTTTACTTCAATAAATTATCTGATAATTCCTCCAACGATTTCCCTTTGGTTTCTGGCATTAAAAAGATAACAAAAAGCAATTGCAGCACCATCATCCCGGCAAAAAAGTAAAATATAACCGCCGGCCCCACCTTTTCTGTAAAGTAAGGGAAGAAATTAGTGATTAAAGCGGCAAAAACCCAGTGTGTTGAACTTCCTAGCGACATTCCGTAGGCGCGGACCTTATTGGGGAAAATCTCTGAAATAAACACCCAAATAACAGCACCTTGCCCAATGGCGTGCGAAGCGATAAAAAGAAAAGAAAGTATGGGAACGATAGCTCCTTCGGTATTTTCCAAATCGAATGCCCTTCCAATAAAAAACAGGGAAACTATATAACCTACCGAGCCTATGTACATGAGTTTTTTTCGCCCGCTCCTATCAATTAAGTACATTCCAACCAACGTAAAAATCAAATTTACAATTCCGACACCAACCGTTGAAAATAAAGACGATTCGGCTCCCAGGCCTGCATCCTTGAAAATTCGCGGTGCATAATAAATAACCGAATTGATTCCGGATAATTGATTGAAAAAGGCAAATAGGAATGCCAGCAACATCACAAAACTATATTTTTTAGAGAAGAAACTTTTGGCAGAAGCAGTTTCTGTATCGTCTTTCAATGATTTTTTAATTGCTGATAATTCTTCATGGCAATTTTCGGCATTAATTGTCTGCAACGTATTAAAAGCTTCTTCCTCAGCACCGTGTTTTGCCAATACCCAACGTGGGCTGCGTGGCAATTTTTTTATTAAAATAGCAAATACCAATGCCGGAATAGCCTCGACACCGAGCATCCAACGCCATGAGCTTTCCAAATTAAGCAAACTAATGATGTAATTTGAAACATAGGCCATTAAAATACCCAATACTAAATTAAGCTGAAACGAAGCCACCAATTTACCACGGTTCTTGGCCTGCGAAATTTCTGAAATATAAATGGGCGCTGTTACCGAAGATGCACCAACGGCAATACCGCCTAAAAACCTAAAAACGATAAACGAATATACTTCGGGTGCCAAAGCCGAACCAATTGCCGATATTAAAAACAAAACCGCAATCCAATGCAATGTATTCCTCCTCCCTATTTTATCTGAAGGGATCCCCCCGAATATTGCCCCGACCAGGGTTCCATACAAGGCTACCGCAATGGCAAACCCATGCTTTAAATCGTTTAATTCCCATACCTGTTGTATGGCTTGTTCGGCTCCTGAGATTACTGCGGTATCGAATCCAAACAAAAAGCCACCAAGCGAAATGATGATGGCCCATTGCAAAACTTTGTTCATAGGTGCTTCTAATTTAAACGGAATGTTCCATTTTTGGTTGATTAGCGCTAAAGATAGAAATTTTATTGTAGCTGCAAGGCTTTTTCAAGATCGAGATCGGCAACCGAATTGATAATCATATCCGGCTTGAACGCATAATTGTTTAGATCTTCTTTTTTAGAAACCCCGGAAAGGGTTAAAATGGTGGTATACCCCAATTGCACACCGCCAAGAATATCGGTATCCATGGTATCTCCAATAATAATGGTTTCCCGGGCTTCCAAGCCTAAATATTTTCGTGCAGAGCGCATCATTACCGGACTTGGCTTTCCTACCGAAAAGGCTTTTTTTCCGGTTGCTTCTTCAATCATGGTCACAATGGCTTTAATCCCCAAGTTCACCCATCCTTTTTTCATTGGGGACGGATCCAGGTTGGTTGCAATAAATTTAGCTCCAGACAAGATCATATCTACTGCATTGTTTACCATTTCCAATGTAAAATTGCGCCCTTCGCCTACCACTACAAAATCGGGATTTTGGTTTACCATGGTATAGCCGTGCTGGTGTAAACTGGTAATCAATCCACCTTCGCCCAACACGTATGCCGTTCCGTTAGGATTCATAAACGACAGGAAATATGCCGTGGCCATAGCACTGGTATACACATTTTCCTCTTTAATTTTAATTCCCATGCGGGCAACTTTATTGACTGCATCCAAGGGCGTACGCTGACTGTTGTTAGTCATAAACAAAAAGGGGATTTTTTCTTTTTGCAAAGTTTTAATAAACGTATCTGCTCCGGGAATTAGCGTGTCGTTTCCATAAATTACGCCATCCATGTCGATTAAAAATCCTTTCTTCATCTATTATATCTTTTTTATTTCTTATACCTTTACTCAACAAGCTTCGGCATCAAATGTTTCGGAGTTGTTGACCTATGAAACTAAATTACGACATATAATTTTCTTGTGTAAGAAAATCAAATTAAAACGTCCAATAAAAAAACATAATTATCATATTACTATTAACACCGTTCAAACTATGGAAAAAACATATTATAATCCTTCCGATTTAAAAAAATTTACAAAGATTACCGAATGGAGCGAAGAACTTGGAAATAAGTTTTTTGATTACTACGGAAAAGTTTTTGAAGAAGGCGCCTTGACTGCCAGGGAAAAATCGTTAATTGCTTTGGCCGTGGCACATGTGGTAAAATGCCCTTATTGCATTGATGCATATACCAAAGATGGCCTGCAACGCGGTATTACCAAAGAAGAAATGATGGAGGCCGTGCATGCCGGGGCCGCCATAGAAAGTGGGGCTACGTTGGTACATGGCGTACAAATGATGAACAAATACGAAAAATTATCAATGTAAAAAATACCGGCTTCCTATTTTAAAAAATTAAAGCATGTCGACACAGTCGCTACATAAACGAGCAAACGAACTCGCAAAAACCGAAAAACAACTCGAAATATTATCTAATGGTATTTTTGCCAATGGAGAATTGCCCACATTTAAGCAAAAGGTTAAAAAGGCAGGGTTGCCCGCGTTACGGCCAAAGCAATTGGAAGTCCTTCAAATTAACGTGGGTTATATGTGCAATCAGGTATGTTCGCATTGCCATGTAGATGCAGGCCCGGACCGTAAGGAAATCATGACCAAAGAAACCATGCAGCAATGCCTAGATGTTATAAAAACCACCAAAGCGCACACGCTCGACCTTACCGGCGGTGCTCCCGAAATGAACCCCAATTTCCGTTGGTTTGTCGAGGAAGCTTCCAAAGTTGGTATAAAAGACTTTATTGTGCGTAGCAACCTTACCATTATCGAGGCCAATAAAAAATACCATGATTTACCCGAATTCTTTAAAAAACATAATGTTCATGTAGTTTCGTCCATGCCGCATTGGACCAAAGGAAAAACCGATAAACAACGTGGCGAAGGCGTTTTTAACAAATCCATTGAGGCTTTAAAAAGGTTAAATTCCGCTGGTTATGGCATGCCCGACAGCGATTTAAAACTGGATTTGGTTTACAACCCAGCGGGTGCTTTTTTGCCCACCGATCAAGCATCTATGGAAAAAGACTTTAAAAAGGCTTTGTTAGATGAGTTCGGTATACATTTTCACAACTTGTTCGCCATTACCAATTTGCCCATTTCGAGGTTTTTGGAATATTTAATCGCTTCTGATAATTATGAAGATTACATGTATTCTTTAGTTGAAGCTTTCAATCCTTCGGCAGTTGCCAATGTAATGTGTACCAATACCATTTCTGTAAGTTGGGACGGCTGGCTGTACGATTGCGATTTTAACCAAATGCTCGACCTTAAAGTAAACAGCAAAGTGCAGCATATTAGCAAATACAACGAAGCGTTACTGAACAACCGCGACATCGTTATTTCTCAACATTGTTATGGCTGTACCGCAGGAGCCGGAAGCAGTTGCCAGGGAACAGTTGCCTAAAACCAAGTACATTTAAATGAAAGAGAAAAACATTCTCATTATTTTTACCCGAAACCCACAACTGGGAAAAGTAAAAACGCGATTGGCCAAAACAGTAGGCAACAAAAAAGCTTTGGAAATTTATACTTTGTTACTAAAAAAAACAGCAGAAGTTACTGCCAAGGTCAAAGCCGACAGAGTAGTTTATTATTCTGAGGATATTGTTGAGGATGCCATTTGGAGCCCAGCATATTTCAGTAAAAAAATTCAAAGAGGAAATGACCTGGGCGAACGGATGATGCAGGCCTTTAAAGAAAATTTTAGCGAGGGATACAAAAACGCAGTCATTATTGGCAGCGATATGTTCGACATTACCCCAAGCCACATTGAAGAAGCTTTTCAAAAGCTAAACACACACAACGCAGTTATTGGCCCGGCTCAAGACGGCGGCTATTATCTTTTGGGGTTAAAAAAAATGCATGCCGAGCTGTTTCAGCATAAAAAATGGGGGACAAATTCGGTTTTAAGAGATACTTTAGAAGATTTAAAAACAGTTGACGTAGCTTTGCTGGAAGAACTCAACGATATCGATGAATACAACGATATCAAGGAACATCCCGCATTCCAAGAATTTATAAACAATTAAGATTATGACGCAAAAGCAATTACAGGAAACCACCGAATATTTAATTTCAAAAGGCTTCGATAATCCGGAAATAGGTATTGTACTTGGCACGGGGCTCGGGAAACTGGTGGATGAAATTAAAGACCCAATAACGGCGCACTACAACCATATTCCTTTTTTTCCATTAGCTACAGTAGAGTTTCATAGCGGCAAACTTATTTATGGAGAACTAGAAGGCAAAAAAGTAGTGGTTATGCAGGGACGTTTTCATTTGTACGAAGGCTACGATTTTATAGATATTACCTATCCTATTCGTGCCATGCACGCTCTGGGAGTTAAAAAGCTTTTAATATCAAATGCAGCCGGGTCTATTAATTTAGATTTAAAAAAGGGCGACTTGATGCTTATTGAAGATCATATTAATTTACAAGGGGGTTCTCCATTGGCCTTTAAAGACGTAGCACGGTTTGGCGACCGCTTTGTGGATATGAGCCAGCCTTACGATCTTGAAATGTGCAATACGCTAATTGAAACCGCTAAAAAAGAAAACATTTCACTTAAAAAAGGAGTGTATGCATCGGTTGTGGGACCGCAACTGGAAACCAAGGCAGAATACCGTTATTTAAAAATTATCGGTGCCGATGCCGTTGGAATGAGCACCGTTCCCGAAGTTATTGTTGCCAACCATTTACGCCTTCCCATTGCTGCAATTTCCGTAATTACCGATGAAGGCGACCCCGATAACCTTGAACCTGTAAATATTGAAGAAATTATTAGGATTGCAGGCGAAGCAGAGCCAAAAATGATTACACTTTTTAGAGAATTGATCAAATCGTTATGAGTTATTTAGAAACCACAAAAAATGTATACAGAGATGCCGCACTTACCCCAGATGTAGGTCTGTGCTGTACCACCAATCCCGTTTGGGAGCTCCCGGGGCTAAAAATCCCGAAAATCATGCAAGAAATGAATTATGGCTGTGGCAGCACGGTACATCCCAGAGACCTGGTCAACAATCCTAAAATTCTTTATGTTGGTGTTGGCGGCGGCATGGAACTCTTGCAGTTTGCCTATTTCTCGCGTCAGGAAAGTGGCGTTATTGGTATTGATGTGGTTGATGAAATGCTGGAAGCTTCCCGTAAAAATTTTAAAGAAGCCGAAGCACAAAACAATTGGTTTAAAAGTAATTTTGTAGCCCTTAAAAAAGGAGATGCGCTCCACCTTCCGGTTGAAGGCAACAGCATTGATGTAGCTGCTCAAAATTGCCTGTTCAATATTTTTAAGGAAGCCGAGCTAAAGAAAGCCATTGCAGAAATGTATCGTGTTTTAAAGCCTCACGGGCGTTTGGTTATGAGCGACCCCATTTGCGAGCAACCCATGAACGATACATTGAGAAACGACGATAAGTTACGTGCTTTATGCCTTAGCGGAAGTTTGCCAATTGCCGATTATGTAAAAATGCTTACCGATGTAGGATTTGGAACCATCGAAATCCGTGCGAGAAAACCTTACCGGATCCTTGACCCCAAACATTACCATACAGAAGAACTGATTTTTATTGAATCGATTGAAGTGGCAGCCATTAAAGACCCCATGCCCAAGGACGGACCTTGCATTTTTACCGGAAAGAGCGCCATTTATTTTGGTGAAGACGATTATTTTGATGATAAAAAAGGACATGTGCTGCTTCAAAATCAGCCATTGGCCGTGTGCGACAAAACAGCCCATGCTTTGAAACATTTAGGAAGAGATGACATATACATTTCAGCATCTACATGGCATTACGATGGTGGCGGATGTTGTTAATTGAATATACCATATCTCAAATACAATCATTCTTAAGTGTCATCCTGAGCCTTGCCCGAAAGTTCAGGCGGGCTGTCGAAGAGCAATTCTATTATCTAAAAAGATGCTTCGACAAGCTCAGCATGACATTTGTATATATTTGGAGCTTTAACATAACAACTTGTTCAAGTAACATATGGACAAATATTTAGAAATCATAAAAAACTCCTATTCGGGATATTTTAATTACCTCGTCTCCGAAATCACCAGTTTCCATTGGGAGAATTACTTTTACGGTCTTCTGCTAATTTCGTTTGCGGTATGGGGGTTGGAAATTTTATTTCCGTGGCGGAAAAACCAAAAGATATTTCGAAAAGATTTTTGGCTCGACACTTTCTATTTGTTCTTTAATTTCTTTTTGTTAAACCTTATTGCGCTTATTGCCCTGTCCAACACTGCCGAAATGTTTTTTAATGATTTGTTGGGCACGGCAGGCTTATCGGTTCAAAGCTTCCAGCTTGTAGATATGTCCATACTTCCTTGGTGGTTGAGTTTGTTTATCTTCTTTATTGTTGCCGATTTTGTGCAATGGGGCACGCATATACTTTTGCACCGGGTGCCCTTTTTGTGGAATTTTCACAAAACGCATCATTCGGTAAAAGAAATGGGCTTTGCCGCTCACTTCCGTTACCATTGGATGGAACCCGTGGTATACAAATCCATCCTATACGTTCCAATTGCCATTATTGGAGGTTTTAATATAGAGGCCGTGGCCATTGTCCATTTTTTCAATATTACCATCGGGCACTTAAACCATGCTAATATTGGTTGGGATTATGGTCCGTTTAAATATATCTTCAACAATCCAAAAATGCATATCTGGCATCATAGCAAAAAAATCCCAAACAATTATGGGGTAAATTTCGGGATTACGCTCAGCATTTGGGATTATATTTTTAAAACCAATTACATTCCTTTTGATGGTAGGGATATTGAGCTTGGCTTTTATGGAGATGAAACTTTTCCTAAAAATTTTATTCAACAGGAAATATATCCATTAAATGAGAAAAAAGAAAGTTGATTTTCTTTTAAAATTATATAAACCTTTACCCTTTTACTTTTTAACGCATTCATTTTATATAAAAATATAAGTACCTTTGAAAAGGAAAAAAGAAAAACATGGCAACAAATAAAATTCAGGATAAAATAGACGCTACGCTTCTAGAAGAACGTAAAGTATTTTTATGGGGACAAGTAGATGATAAATCGGCTAAACACGTTATCGATAGACTACTGTACCTTGATGCTTTGAGTGACAAAGAAATTAAACTCATTATCAATAGTCCGGGTGGGTATGTAACCTCTGGTTTTGCCATTCACGACACCATGAAGTCGATTAAGAGTCCGGTTTCTACCATTTGCACAGGCTTAGCAGCTTCAATGGGCTCTATTCTGCTATCTGCCGGAGAGAAAGGAAAGCGGTTTGTATATCCGTATGCCCGTGTAATGATCCATCAACCAAGCGGAGGGGCGCAAGGGCAAGCATCTAACATTGAAATACAAGCAAAGGAGATTATTAAAACCAAAGAGATCGGCGCACAGATTCTTGCCGACAATTGCGGGCAACCTTTTGATAAAATAATGAAAGATTTTAACCGTGATTACTGGATGGATGCCGACGAATCGGTTGAATACGGAATTGTAGACGGAATTGTAAAATAGTTTGCTAGACCTTATTTAATATATTAAAATGCCAACTAGATGTTGGCATTTTTTGTTTCAAGTAGCTTTTTAACTATCTTCCACTGCCAAAAACACCAAAACCATATCATGCGTTTAAAAAACATCTTTCCTTTGCTTTGCTTATTGACAGTAATTGCCTGTAAGGATGAAGCCACCAAACAAGATACCGCACAGGACAGTCAACGCCCCAACATTATTTTTATTATGGCAGACGACCATGCGTATCAAGCCATTAGCGCTTATTCCAACAAGCTGATAGAGACGCCCAATATAGACCGCATAGCTAAAGAAGGAGTATTGTTTACCAATGCATCGGTTACCAATTCTATTTGCGCTCCTTCCAGAGCCGTTATTCTTACTGGAAAGCATAGCCACATCAATGGAAAAGTAGATAATTACTTCCCGTTTGATACTACCAACGTTACTTTTCCGCAGTTGTTCCAAAAAGCAGGTTATCAAACGGCCATGTTCGGGAAACTACATTTTGGAAACAACCCAAAGGGGATAGACGAATTTAAAATACTTCCCGGGCAGGGAAACTACATCAACCCAAAATTTATAACAAAAGAAGGAGACACCACCGTTATCGGTTATGTTACCGATATTATTACCGATTTTACGCTGAGCTGGCTGGACAAAGAACGCGACAAAAACAAACCTTTTATGTTGATGTACCTCCACAAGGCACCACACCGCCCTTGGTGGCCCAGCCCAGAGAAATTTAAAGAATATACCCAAAAAACCTTCCCCGAACCCGAAACTTTGTTCGACGATTATAAAAACAGAGGAACGGCCGCTAAGACCGCAGAGATGAACATTCTTTACCACATGCGCTATGGGCACGATAGCAAAATAAGACCGGAAACCTTGGAAAGAATGGGAAAAGTTACGCCCGAAATGGAACCTATTCCCGGAGGGTTTACCTATCCATATAACCGTATGAACGCCGAACAAAAAGCTTTATACGACCCCATAATAGACAGCATCAACAAAGACTTTGAAGAACATTGGCCAAAAATGACCGACGAAGAAAAAATGAAGTGGAAATATCAGCGATACATGCAGGATTATCTGGGCACCATTGCTTCGGTTGATGACAATGTGGGCAGGGTACTCGATTATTTAGATGAAACAGGACTGGCAGAAAATACCATTGTGGTGTATACCTCCGACCAAGGTTTTTACCTGGGTGAACACGGTTGGTTCGACAAGCGTTTTATTTATGAAGAATCTTTTAAAACCCCATTAATGGTACGCTGGCCGGGCGTTGTAAAACCAGGAAGCCAAAATGATGATATGGTGCAAAATTTAGACTTTGCCCCTACTTTCCTTGATATTGCCGGTATACAAATACCCAATGATATGCAGGGCGAAAGCATGCTGCCAATTTTAAACGGCAATGGTTCCGGTTGGTCCCGTGATGCTGCTTATTATCATTATTACGAATACCCGGCGGTGCATATGGTAAAACGCCATTACGGAATTGTAACCAAGAAATATAAACTTATTCATTTTTATTATGATGTAGATGAATGGGAATTGTACGACAGATTGAACGACCCGCATGAATTGAACAATGTATACAACAGCCCCGATTATCAAGATGTTGTTAAAGAACTAAAAGAAAAACTAACAGTGCTACGAAGAAAGTATAAAGACAGTACTGCTCTGGATTCTTTATATATTAAAAAGTATTTGGAAGGACGAAAAGAGTTTTAATGCGTTATTTGGGCACCATACTATTTTTCACCAATTCTTGCGCCGGCTTATTTTGTATGGTAAACCGGTTTTGATTGCTTACGTGTGCTGCCCCTTTGGGAAACCATTTCCAAAGAAATCCCCCGGCAAACCAAGGCTCGTTCCATATGGTTTGATAAAGTGCCATCAAACAGTTGTTTTGTGCTTGGTAGTTGGCGGGCAAATTAGACGGTTCATGGTTCCAAGGTTCTTTTCCCGCAAAATCAATGCTTCGATAGCCGTATTCTGTAAAAATGATTGGTTTTTGGATATCGGCTGCAAACTCTTCCATTGCTTGTTTATAAGGCTTCCATCCTTCTTTTAAAGTTTTCAACGAAGGTGTTTTTTCATTGGATACGGGAAAGTAAGCATCAATACCAATATAATCGAGTTCTCCCCAAAAAGGTACTTCTTGGTATACATCCCAATTTTCGGCATAGGTTAGCTTACCATGGTATAGGTTTCTTATCTGCTGTATCAGTTTTTTAAAAAATTCAGGCCGGTTTATCACAAACTCATGCAGCTCGGTACCTATACAAAAAACATCTATATGAAGCAGCTCGGCAAGTTTGGCAAAGTGTAAAATATAATTTCGGTATTGTTCTTCCAGTGCTATCCATTGTGCTTCACCATCCATTTTTATATGGCCGGTAAACTGTCCTTTCCACACCCAAAGCTGTGGTTTCAACAACACCTTGATATGCAAGGAATCTAAAAGTTCTTTATGTTGTTTTATTCCTGCCGATGTTTCTCCAAACCATTGTTTGTCATTGTTATATACTATTTCTGGATGATTTATATTTTTTAAAAAAGCAAACGGCATTAGCGACACATAATTGGCATGTATATTTTTTATTTTCAATGCTTCCGGCAGCAATAATGAATCTTTTGAAGCCACCAAGCTTATACCATGAATCTTCTTTTCAATAGGAACCACATCTGTTTTACACCCCATAATCAGTAGAACGGCACTTATCAAAAGAAATTTTAACCTTTTTATCATATTCATTTTCAACAATAAACCTTGTTAAATTAAGAATAAATCAATTTAAAATGCTTCTAAATTAGAATCCGTGCATAAGTTCTTATCTTGCATTACGACGTATATTTTACATACAACCAAGAATGAAACACATAGCAATTATTGGAAATGGTATTGCCGGAATTACTGCTGCACGGCACATTAGAAAGCTAAGCGATTATAAAATCACTGTTATATCGGCAGAATCTAAATATTTCTTTTCTAGAACTGCTTTGATGTATGTTTACATGGGGCACATGAAGTTTGAGCATACGCAACCTTATGAAAATTGGTTTTGGGAAAAAAACCGGATAGCCCTCAAACAAGGGTATGTGACCAAAGTACTTGCTCAAGAAAAAAAATTGTTGTTTCAAGACGGAACATCATTAAACTACGACGATTTAATTATTGCTTCGGGTTCCAAGCCCAACAAATTTGGTTGGCCGGGGCAAGACCTTAAAGGGGTTCAGGGATTGTATTCTAAACAGGACTTGGAGCTTCTGGAAGAAAATGCGCCCAATAATAAACTATGTAAACATGCTGTTATTGTTGGCGGCGGATTAATAGGAATTGAGCTTGCCGAAATGCTGCTTACCAGAAAAATTCCCGTAACTTTTCTAGTAAGGGAACATGCATTTTGGGGAAACGTACTACCAAAAGGAGAAGCCGATTTGGTTACAGGCCATATGAGAAAGCATCATATAAATGTGCAGCTGGAAACCGAATTAAAAGAAATTTCAGCAAATGAAAACGGACGTGTAAAAAGCATTATCACCTCAAAAGGAGAAGAAATAAGCTGTGATTTTGTAGGACTAACGGCAGGTGTATCGCCATCGGTAGCTTTTTTAAAAGACAGTGATATTGAAACAGGCAAAGGCGTTAAAGTAAACAAATACCTAGAGACAAATATCCCAAACATATATGCCATTGGTGATTGTGCCGAACAAATGGAACCCAGTGGTTTACGCAAACCCATTGAAGCAGTTTGGTACACCGGGCGTATGATGGGCGAAGTGGTTGCACAAACCATTTGTGGCAACAAAATGGCATACCGGCCAGGCATTTGGTTTAATTCTGCCAAATTTTTGGATATTGAATACCAAACCTATGGCTGGGTCTGGGCAAAACCAAAAGCATACGAAAAACAATTTTATTGGGAACATCCTGATGGGAATATATGCATCAATATTGCCTACCATAAAAACACGCGCGCCGTTCTTGGAATCAATACATTTGGCATTAGAATGAGGCATGAAGTTTTAAACAAATGGATTCATCAAGAAAAAGAAATAGATTTTGTCGTTAAAAATTTAAAAAAGGCGCATTTCGACCCTGAATTTTACCATACATACTATTCAGACATTCAATTACATTTTAAGAACCAATTACAACTTGCCTAAATCGTCTTTATTATGAGTAATACAATACAACGCAACATGTCTTTAGCAGGAGAACCGCCTGTTTCTTTGTCTGTTGTTCAAAAAATTTCGGTATTAATGGGCATGTCTGGCTTAATGGTTTTATTGCTTGCCATCTTCAATATTAATTTTCCAGACAAATCCATTTGGTTAACCATTTCGTTAACTTCAATCACACTAGGAATTATATTGTTTTCTTATGGGGCCTATGCTCATAAATCGGCCGGAATTAAAAATGACGGCGTTTGGTTTAAATCGGTTTCCTCACGGGGGTTTCTCGCATGGGTTTTGGGGATTTCCCTTACCGGATTTTACATCATTTTATATTTTTTCCCTCAGTTTTTAGGACTAAACAACAACGGCGCCAATACAGGCTTGATTGCACTTTTTGATCCGCTAAGTAAGCTTTTAAGCGGGAACCCGGCCAGTCAATGGTTTGTATACGGAACACTTTATACCACTTCTATTTTTGCCTTCGGAATTAAATTTATCTGGAAATACAGACACAATCGATACGAAATTATCAGGACCATCAGCGTCATGTTTTTTCAATTGGCATTTGCGTTTATCATCCCCGAATTAATGGCACGCTTAAATAACGATGAAGCATACAATATTCCTTATTACGACTTAAAGAATATTTGGCCGCTTAATTATTATAATTTCGACCAATATAGAATTGATGGTTTTATAACTTCCGGCGATATCGGGATGGCACTGCTTGTACTTGGCATTGTTTCCATCCTTATCATTACGCCCATACTTACTTATTTCTACGGAAAAAGATGGTACTGCTCATGGGTTTGCGGTTGTGGCGGACTTGCCGAAACTTCGGGAGATTCGTTCAGGCAATTGTCAGACAAAAGCCTTTTTGCCTGGAAAGTGGAACGTTGGGTGGTGCATAGCGTATTGGTTTTCTCGGTTTTAATGACAACTGCCGTAATACACAGTTATTTAAGCTATGATGCCGACAAATACTGGCTAAACAAAGATATTTTCCTGATAAGTGTTGCCGTGTTTCTAGGCGCTCTATTTGCATTGGTATGGTTTTTTAAACGGGAAGACCTTAAAAAAGATGCACAATACGGCGCCATTGGATATTTAACCATTATAATAGGCTTGGTTGGCATTCATTATGTATTTGGAAACAGCGTTTTTATTTTCAACCCAGAAACTTTAAGGAGTACTTATGCCTTTTTAATCGGCTCTATTTTTTCAGGAGTTATCGGTACAGGGTTTTATCCTATTTTTGGGAATCGGGTCTGGTGCCGTTTTGGCTGCCCAATGGCCGCTATTTTAGGGTTGCAACAACGCTTGTTTTCCAAATTTAGAATCACCACCAACGGTGGGCAATGCATTTCCTGCGGGAATTGTTCTACATATTGCGAAATGGGCATTGACGTAAGGGCCTATGCCCAAAAAGGACAAAACATTGTTCGTGCTTCATGCGTGGGATGCGGTATTTGTTCGGCTGTTTGCCCACGTGGGGTTTTAAAACTGGAAAATGGCACTCAAAAAGGGCGAATTAACAATGATGCCGTGTTGCTTGGCAACGATGTTGATTTGTTGGACCTCATCAAACAAAATAAATAATACAGAAAGAAATAAACGGCTCCTTTTTGCGACTAATATATTATGACAGTACCTTTGCCCGACTGTTAAGATGATTTTAATGAATACTATTAAAGTAATTATCCCCGCCTATAACGAAGAAGCGTCAATTACGCAGGTTATAAAAGAAATTCCCAACGTGGTTGAAGAAATTATTGTTGTTAACAATAACTCGACCGACAATACCGAAAACATAGCAAAAAAGGCAGGGGCTACCGTTTTAAAAGAAAACAGAAAAGGTTACGGATATGCCTGTTTAAGAGGAATGGAATATATTGCCAAAAAGGATAAAACACCCGATATTATTGTTTTTCTGGATGGCGATTACGCCGATTATCCCGAAGAACTAACCAAAGTAGTTGCTCCTATTATTGAAGACGATATAGATTTGGTTATTGGTGCCCGGGTAAAAAAATCCAGGGCCAAAAACGCCATGACGCCCCAACAGGTGTTCGGCAATTGGTTGGCTACCTTTTTAATGAAGCTTTTTTTTAATGCCCAGTATACCGATCTAGGCCCTTTCAGGGCTATTAAATACCATAAATTGCTCGCTCTGGAAATGCAGGACAAAACTTATGGTTGGACGGTGGAAATGCAGTTAAAAGCTTTAAAAAAGAACTTTACATATACCGAAGTTCCTGTAAAATATAAAGCCAGAATTGGGGTATCTAAAGTATCTGGAACTATAAAAGGAACTGTTATGGCAGGAGTAAAAATATTAGGATGGATTTTTAAATACAGTTTAAAGTAAATGATTGAAATTGCATCATATATTATATTGACCATATACATAATTGCACTTTTGCTTATACTGTTTTATAGCATAATGCAATTAAATTTACTGCTGAATTATCTAAAATTCCGAAGGCAGAAAAAAAATATGCCCAAGTTCGATTTTTCTGATGCAAAACAAGTCCCTAATGTTACCGTACAGCTTCCCATATACAATGAAGCCTATGTGGTAGAGCGTTTGCTGGAGAACATCAGTAAAATAGAATATCCTGCGGAAAAACTCGAAATACAGGTTTTGGACGATTCTACCGATGAATCCATTGAAAAAACTTCAAAAAAAATAAAAGAGCTCCGTCACCGTGGGCTCGACATAAAACACATTACCCGAGCCAACAGGATTGGGTTTAAGGCCGGTGCCCTAAAAGAAGGGCTTGCCATTGCCAAAGGAGACTTTATAGCCATTTTTGACGCCGATTTTCTTCCGAAGGCAGATTGGTTAAAAAAAACAGTCCCTTATTTTAAAAACCCAGAAATTGGCGTGGTACAAACCAAATGGGGGCACATTAACCGAAATTATTCCCTGCTTACCAAAATACAGGCCTTTGCGCTGGACGCACATTTTACCATTGAGCAAGTGGGGCGAAGTGCCAAGAACCATTTTATAAATTTTAATGGCACGGCCGGGATTTGGCGAAAAAACTGTATCATAGATGCCGGTAATTGGCAAAGCGATACGCTTACCGAAGATCTTGACCTTAGTTATCGGGCTCAGCTTAAAAACTGGAAATTTTTATATCTAGAAGATGTAGAAACCCCAGCAGAGCTTCCGGTAATAATTAGCGCTGCCAGAACACAACAGTTTCGGTGGAACAAAGGCGGGGCAGAGAATTTTAGGAAAAACATTGGCAACGTTATAAATTCAAGAAACATCCCCATTAAAACTAAATTGCACGGGGTTGCACACTTGCTTAACAGCTCCATGTTTTTATGTGCCCTTTTAGTAGCGGTTTTAAGCATTCCCATATGGTTTATCCAGCAACAAAACATTGTACCGCCTTGGGTTGTTAACTTTACGTGGGTTTTTATTGCCAGTACACTTATCCTGTATATTTGTTATTGGTTTCCTTATAAATACATACATGCCGGTAAAAACATGAACATTGCCAATTATACGGTAGATTTTATCCGTTTCTTTACCATTGTTCTAGGTTTTACGCTTCATAACAGTATGGCGGTTTTAGAAGGTTATCGTGGCAAGAAAAGTGAATTTATACGGACTCCCAAGTTTAATGTAATGAGCATTAAAGACCGTTGGCAGGGCAATAAATATGTATCTAAATCTATTTCTAAAAATTTATTTTTTGAAGCATTTTTGATGCTGTATTTTTTATTCGGACTTATCTATGCATTTATTTTAAAAGATTTTAGCTTCTTTCCGTTTCATTTAATGGTATTTTTTGGCTTTAGTTTTGTATTTTTTCAATCCATAAGGCCGAATTGTAAATGAAGTAATTATTGGGAGACAATATAACTTATGGCAAACCTGAAGCATTTAACCAAACAACTAACCATACATTTTAGGCATGATTCCATATTGGAAAACACATAAATATCCCCTATTATTTGTCTTATCGTCCTTGCTCTTTTACACAAGTTTTGCATACGATCTGGAACGTACCGACACGGTGAAACTTATGGGGATATATGTTGCCCTTTTCTATTTTTATTACAAAACAATACAGTTTGAAAAAGGAAATTTTAATTTCTTACTGGTTTTTGGCATGCTCTCCCGAATTGTTTTTATTGTTGCCGTTCCCAATCTTTCGCAAGATTTTTACAGGTTTCTTTGGGACGGAAAACTTATTGCAGATGGGATTAACCCATTTATCCATACCCCATTGCAGCTCATGCAGGATGGCAATTTTAACGCGGGCGATTACCGGGAATTGCTTCAGGGCATGGGGAACTTAAGTGCCGGGCATTATAGCAATTACCCGCCCGTGAACCAGTTGTTTTTCTTTCTTGGTAATTTTTTTGGTAAGACAAATATCTTGGGAAGCATTATTTTTATTAGAATATGCATTATCCTTGCAGATATTGGTATTTTGTATTTCGGCAAGAAAATATTAACGCACCTAAACTTTCCCAAGCATCAAATATTTTGGTACTTTTTAAATCCGTTCATCATTATAGAACTTACCGGAAATCTTCATTTTGAAGGTATTATGCTTTTCTTTTTCGTCGTTGCACTATATTTCATTATTCAGAAAAAATGGGTTGCCGGGGCACTTTTTATGGGCGTATCCATTTCGGTTAAATTACTTCCGCTGGTGTTTTTACCTTTTTTTATCCGTTGGTTCAAATCAGAAAACAACTTTAATGCTAAAAATATTTCAAGGCTCCTGTTGTTCTATGCTGTGGTTTTTATAACCTTTTTGGCTACTTTTATCCCTTTTGTTTCTTCGGAATTAATGTCCCGTTACGTTGAAACCATTGGGCTGTGGTTTAATAAATTTGAGTTTAATGCCAGTTTTTATTATTTGGTGCGCGAAATTGGTTTTTATATGAAGGGCTATAACATTATTGAAACCGCAGGCACAAGAATGGCATTTATAGTTTTCCTTTTTATACTTGGCTTGGCGTTTATAAGAAAAAACCATCAATTAAAAACATTTATGGTTTCCCTGTTGATGGCAATTTCTTTTTATTATAGCATGAGTACAACCGTGCATCCTTGGTATATTGCAACCCCCGTGTTATTGTGCATTTTTACCACATACAAATTCCCGATAGTATGGAGCTTGGTGGTAATTTTAAGTTATCAGGCATATGCAAATGCCAATTATCAAGAAAATTTATGGTTAATTGCTGTGGAATACTGTATTTTATACGGCTGTTTCCTTAAAGAAGTATATTTGGGAAAACCCATTTTAAAGCATTTGTAAGTTAATTATTTCCTGCTTTGTAAGGTGCCTCCAATTTCCTCTGGAAATATCTTTTTTGGTAAGCCCGGCATAAGAAACACAATCCATTTTTACTATTTCGTAACCTAAGTTTGCAAAAATCTTCTTTACTATATTGTTTATACCACTGTATATTTTTATTCCTACTTCATTTTTGTTACCTCCTTCAATCGGGGAAATATCTTCAACCTTTACCGTTGCACCATCAACAACCAATCCTTGCCTTACTTGAATTAAATCGTCATTTTTAAAATTTTTGTCCAATACAACATGGTATATTTTACGGACATTATTTATGCTTGAAAGTTTCTGGGCCAATTCATCATCATTGGTATATAAAAGTAATCCCGTGGTGGTCCTGTCAAATTTTACAACCGGACTAAGTCTACTTTTTGAAGCATGGACTATCAATTCCGAAGCGTTCTTTTTCAAGTTCCGGTCATTTGATGCAATAAATCCTTTTGGCTTGTTCAAAAGTACATACTCCTTTTTTTCGGGTTTAATGGCACGGCCATCAAACTTCACCTCGTCGGTAAGCTTTACCTTATAGCCCATTTCAATTATTACTTCACCGTTTACGGTTACATTTCCCGAAGCAATATATATATCGGCATCCCGCCTGGAGCAAATCCCGCTATTGGCAATATATTTATTAAGCCTAACCTCGTTTGGTGCCAATTGGCTTTTTTTATTTGAATGGGTGTTTTTAACAGGTGCGTTTCCCCTAGCCTGGCTTTGTTTTTTTACATGTCCGCCTTGTCTGCCCGAAAACTTCTTGCTTCCTCCACCTTGCCTGCCGTGGCTTTTTCCTTTTTTAGACCTATCTTGTCTGCTCATTATCTCTTTTTTTGCAAAGATATGGTAATAGTATTCAATTTGCTTAAAATCAGCTTCTAATTAATTTAACAGATTGATAAGAATATAACTCATACCTGTTTTTTTATAACATTTCCTAACGAAATAAAACACTTTGTCGGTAAAATACACATTTTAATCGATATTTTAACGCTATTTTAACAAAACCATTCAAAATTAAACTTCGTATATACTGTAGATTTAAGTTGATGAATATAGTAGAGATCATTCGCTTATATCTAAAAACTAAGAAGTATTCTTTCACTTCTAAGGACTATTTACAATTTTATTTTTCTCCAAAACTACCCTTGTCCCCCAAAACCATAAAGTATTCCCCTCAGGCCTATTCTAAACCTTATAAAACGAATACTTATGAGAAACTCTACTATTTCTATTATTTTAAAATGCATGTTTATGGCGACACTATTACTAAATGTGGGCGCTTATGCACAAAACAAAGTATTTACCACTACCATAAGTAGTGTTAACCAGACCGACGATCCCAACAATGCAAACGATGGCGATCTGTCTACCAAAGCCAATGTAAGGGCCAGTTCCGGAATAGCTATTGGGATTGGTGCCTATTCGGGGCATATAGAACTTCAATATCCTTCTGCAGTTCCTGCCAATACCACAACCTATATTAAAATTGACACCGAAGCCAATTTACTGCCGGCCCTTTTAGGCGGGGATCTTGGCGATGTCCTTTCGGAGGTTTTGGGGACTGTGCTCATAGGAAATCAGGAATTTACCGTATCTGTATTAAATGGAGAAGACAACCCCATTATTACGGGACGTTCTCAAATAGATGACGATTTTTCCCAGAACAGGTTGCGTATTGTGGTAGATAAAAACGAAGATTATTATGTTGCCGTTACCCCTAATGAAAATTACGACCGCATACGGCTGACCAGTAGGCTGGGTTCTTTAATTGGACTTGGAAACACAAAAAGGCTTGGCGTATACGGGGCATATTATGTTACCAGCTCAAACGAATGTGGAATCCCAACTTTTACTTCATTCAACGGAGAAGGGATTACATTGGACTTAATAAACCTTGGCGGCGCAGGTGTGGAAAACCCGCACCATTTTATCGACGACGACCCAAATTCTTATTCAGAGTTAAACTTGGGACTTTTAAGTGTTGCCGCTTCAATTCAACAATCTGCTTATTTTGAAGGAAGTTCCAACGCAACCGATAACTTTAACCTTAAAATGGGCATTATGCCGGCTTTGTTGGCAGTAGGTGCCTTAAACAATATTACTATTATTGCCAGCAATAATGGAGAGGTCGTGCAAACCATACCTTTTTCTTCTTTGCTCAACGTAGATTTATTAACGCTTATACAAATAAATGCCAATAATGGATTGCCCACTACCATTCCATTTTCATTTGGGCAACCTGTTGATAGGATTACTGTTAGATATACTTCGTTATTAAATGTAGAGATTGCACAAAACCTGGATTTATACGGAATAACCAGAACACCCGCATTACCGGTAATAGATATAGATGCAAGTCAAAATATAGTCTGCTCTGGAAATACCGCCAGCCTTGTTGCTACTTCAAATCCTAGCGATCAAGAATTAAGGTGGTATTCGGCTTCCACAGGTGGCACCCCTTTGGCCATAACTGCATCAGGGGAAAGTTTTACTACTCCCGAAATTACAGAAAATACTACTTTTTACGTTGCAGTGGCCAGACCAGGCTGTACACAAGAATCTGCCAGAGTTGCTGCTGAAGTTGAAACATCGGCAAGGCCAACGGCATCAGACATTACGGTTACTGGAAATGAAGACCCTGTTTGCGAATCAAGCAATGTCATCCTCGTTCCGTCAAGCAGCATAACCGGTACTTTCTCTTGGTTTTTTGATGCCGATAAAACTTCGCCCATTACAGATGGGCTAACTAATGACGGTGTTACCTATAATGTAGATCAAGAAGGTGTTTTAACGGTAAATAATTTAATGCCCACAGATACGCCCATAGATTATTATGTAAGTATTACCGATACAATTACAGGTTGCGACAATGCTGCCGGAGATTTGGCCATGGCTACGGTTGATGTTATTGCAAATTCATTAACGCCTAGCATCACCATAGATCCAAACATTACAGCCGATGACATCATCAACATAAATGAGTCTCAAGGGACCGTAATTATTACGGGAAGTGTTGGGGGCGATGCTCAAGCTGGAGACATGGTAACATTGGTGATTAACCAAATTCCATATGCGGGCACAATTGCCAACGACTTAACCTATAGCATCGAGGTAGAAGGTAGTGACCTAATAGCAGATCCCGGTTTAACAGTTAATGCCATTGTGGAAACTAGTAATGGTGCTTGTACTAGTAATGCAAGTGCTACCGAAAGTTACTCAATAGATACATCGGCTCCTGTTGTTCCCACGGTTGACCCACAAACCACTAACGATACAACACCAACAATTACAGGAACGGCAACCTCTGCCGACAACCTTTTTATTTCTGTAAATGGGGTAAGTTATACCGAAGGCGATGGAAATTTAACCGACAACGGTGATGATACGTGGAGTTTGACCATTCCAACAGGAAATGAGCTCCCCGAAGGTGTGTACGATGTGGCAGTTACAGCAACTGATGATGCTGGAAACACGGCCAACGATACAACCACAGATGAACTTGCGATTGATTTAACAAATCCCGAGATCCCAACGGTTAATCCATTAACCACCAATAGTAATACTCCAACTATTTCCGGAACCGCTTCTTCAGAAGATGAATTAACGGTTGCCGTAAACGGGGTAACCTATACAGAAGGCGATGGGAACCTAACCGATAATGGGGATGACACATGGACATTGGTGGTTCCAGATACAAACGTGATCCCCGATGGGGTTTATGATGTTATGGCCACTGCTACAGACAATGCGGGAAATACAGCCAATGACACCACGACCGATGAACTGACCATTAATTCTTTAGCACCAGACAATCCAACGGTAGATTTCCTCACCACTAATGATAATACACCCGAAATTACCGGAACGGCGAATTCTACAGACGACCTTACCGTTGAATTAGACGGAATAACTTATACAGAAGGCGATGGGAACCTAACCGATAATGGCGATGATACATGGACCCTTCAAATACCCGATGCAAACGAGCTTACCGACGGGATTTATGATATTAACGCAGTTGCAACGCAAGGGGCATTAAGCGCCAACGATGCCACGGTAAACGAGTTGACAATAGACACCACGGTGCCTCAACTCCCTACGGTAGATCAACTTGTAACAAACGACACAACTCCGGAGATTACTGGAACCGCTTCTTCGGAAGATGAATTAACCGTAACAGTAAATGGTATTACATATACGGAAGGAGATGGGAACCTAACCGATAATGGTGATGATACATGGGTTCTTCAAATACCCGATGCAAACGAGCTTCCCGATGGGGTTTACGATGTTATGGCCACTGCTACCGATCAAGCTGGGAATACTTCTAACGATAATACCACTGACGAGCTTACCATAGACTCCAGTCTTCCTGATACTCCTACCGTTGATACTTTGGCAACATCTGATAATACACCAACGGTTACAGGAACAGCAAATTCTGTTGATAATTTAACTGTTGAAGTAAACGAAATTGTATACACGGAAGGCGATGGGAATCTAACCGATAATGGTGATGACACATGGAGTTTAACTATTCCAGACAATCATCCGTTGCCCGATGGGTTTTATGATGTTGTTGCAACGGTAACAGATGATTTTGGAAATACAAACAACGACACGACACTTAACGAACTTACCATTGATACCTCGACACCGGGCATACCAACTGTAAATCCGCTGGTAACCGAAGACAAAACTCCTACAATTACCGGAACAGCCAACACTGCCGATAATTTAATGATTATTGTAAACGGGGTTAATTATGCAGAAGGCGGAAGGTACTTGCAGGATAACCACGACAATACCTGGACCCTGACCATTCCAGAAATGGATTCGTTGAGCCCTGGTGTCTACGATGTCGTGGCCGTACTTACAAATATTACCGGCGAATCTGTTACCGACAATACTACCGACGAACTTAGCATTATTGAAGTCGGAACCGATCCAGACCCCACTACCCCTGTAGTTAACCCTGTTACCACCAACGATCCAACACCAATTATTACGGGAACCGCAGATTCTTCTGATGAATTAACGGTTGAATTAAACGGGGAAACCTATACCGAAGGTGATGGAAACTTAACCGATAATGGAGATGATACTTGGGAATTAACGGTTCCCGAAGGGAATGAAATACCCGAAGGCACCTATGACGTAATTGCAACGGTTACCAATAGTACTGGAGGCACTGCTACCGATACTACTACTGATGAGTTAACCATCGAGGATATTCCGGCATCCGACATCAGTATTATAAAAACGGTCGATAATTTAAATCCGTTAGTAGGTGAGATTGTAACGTTTACAATTAGCGTTGTTAATAACGGAGAAACACAATTTAGCAATACCATTGTAAACGAAGTGCTTGCCAGTGGTTTTACCTATCAGCAACATACTGCTTCAATAGGTTATTACCAACCTGCCAATGGCCGTTGGACAATAGATGCGCTCAATGCAAACGAAACTGCCACGCTATCGCTTAGGGCTCAAGTAAACCCAACTGGCATACATGCCAATATTGCTTCAATAGAAACATCGACTCCAGAAGATGGAGATGCAAATAACAATTCATCAGAAGTTACCTTGGAGCTAAGTTGTTTAACCGTTTTTAATGAATTCACACCAAATAACGATGGGTACAACGACTATTTTAGGATAGAATGCATTGAACGTTACCCAAACAGTGAATTAAGGGTTTTCAACAGGTATGGAAACAAAGTCTACGAAACCATAGGATACCAAAACGACTGGACTGGGATTGCCAATGTAAATGGAGCAGTAAACAGGGGCAAAGAGCTTCCGGCGGGAGCCTATTTCTATTCACTTAAAATTGATGAGCTGGGAGAAGACAAATCGGGTTGGCTATACATTGCCAAATAAACCAGGACCATAACTCATTCATCTAAAAAAAACTTCAATAAAAATATAGTTTCATGAAAATTTCAAACTCATATATAAAAAATGTTGTTCTCATTGCAATAACATTGTTTACATGCTATCTGGCCACCGCGCAGCAACAGCCACAATTTACACAATATATGTACAATACATTGACCCTCAATTCTGGTTATGTTTCTGATTACAGGATAGAAGCTGGACTTATACACAGGTCTCAATGGGTGGGCATCGATGGGGCCCCAACCACACAATCGCTAACCGTGGCCGGAAGGTCTGGGGAGCGCATTGGCTTGGGACTTACTGTTATAAACGACAATATTGGCCCATCAAACGATTTGGACATTAACGGTGTTTTTTCGTACAGCATTCCAATAACGTACAACATGCACTTGTCGTTTGGTATCAATGCGGGAATAGATATTTTAAATGTAGATTGGTCTGAAGGCGAATATGCAGATCAGCCCGATCCTATTTTAAACAATAACGTAAACAATGTAACGCCCATTATTGGTGCCGGCACTTACTTGTACAGCAATAATTGGTATGTTGGGGTTTCTGCACCCAATTTTATAAAGACCAAAAGTTACAACGACGACGACGAACTGGTAATAGATAAAACTACCGAATTTTATTTAATTGGAGGTTATGTGTTTGATATTACCCCGGCCTTTAAACTAAAGCCTTCCACCCTATTGAAATACACCGAAGGAGCTCCCGTTACCGTGGATCTTTCCTTGAATGCGTTGATACAGGAAAAATTTACCGTGGGCACATCTTATAGGTTTAACGATGCGCTAAGCGTACTGCTCGGTTTTCAAATATCGCGAAGTTTCTTTGCCGGTTATGCCTTTGACTATTCTACAACAGAGCTCACCAAATACAACGATGGGTCTCATGAAATCATGCTACGATATACTTTACCTAACCTTAACAAAAGAGCAAAATCTCCTAGATTTTTCTAAAACTTTACTATTATGAAAAAATTTCTAATACTTATAATTTTAGTACATGTAAACCTGTTTGGGCAGAAAAATACATGGAAAGCAGACCAGTTGTATGCCGATTATCATTTTGAAGAAGCGGCCGAGCTATACAAGAAATCCATTGCCAATACCAACAGCATGGAAGATGCTACAATTGAAAAATTAGCCAATTGCTATTTTAATGTATGCGACTACCAAAATGCATACAAATGGTATGACGAATTATATCATCTCAACCATAAAAAAATGAAGGAAAGCACTTTTATAAAATATGCACAAAGTGCCAAAGCAAGCAGGGATTATGAAAAAGCAAACAAATTGATCAACGATTTTTATGCTGATGATTACAATAGAATAGAAATGGTTACCACACAAAAAAGGCACCTTGACAATATTAAGGAGAGTGACTCTTTGTATAAAATTGACAATCTTGACATTAATACTTCAAAATCGGACTTTGCCCCTGTTTATTATGGAGACTATTTAATTTTCTCGTCGGCAAGGGATACCTCCATTTCAAAAGAAAAAATCTATATGTGGAACAAGCAACCCTATTTGGATATTTATATTGCCGAAAGGAACAAAGCAAATGGAGAACTTAACAATCCGGAAAAATTTGGGTCGAATGCCACTTCTGGTTTCCATGATGCTACATTGTGCTTTAGCAAAGATGGAAGGTTTGTTTACTTTACTCAAAATTATACAAAAAAGAACAAACTTAAAGTCAATAAGGGTGGGGTTTCCAATTTTGAAATTTTGCGGGGGTACGTAAAAGGCGACCAAATTACCAATGTAGAATCGCTATCTTTTAACAGCACAGATTATTCCTGCGGGCACCCGGCCATTTCCGCCGATGGAAAATACCTCTATTTTGCCTCGGATATGCCCGGAGGATATGGTGCTTCTGATATTTATGTTGCAGAAATATTTGATGACGGGAAAACAAACAAACCTGTAAATTTGGGTGCGACGATAAATACGGCCGGAAGGGAAATGTTCCCTTTTGCTACCGACAGTGTTTTATACTTTTCGTCTGATGCCCATTACGGACTCGGGGGACTGGATGTTTTTGCCAGTAAAATAGAGTCTAAAACAGCTTATGCCATTCCTTTAAACATGGGGCCTGCATTAAATAGCAACATGGACGATTTTAGCCTTATTTACAACCCCGAAGACAGAACCGGTTATTTTGCATCCAACAGAAGTTTGGGGAAAGGTGATGACGATATCTACTTCTTTAAAAAGAAAGAACCCATGCAATACCAAACCTTTTCGGGTTATGTATACGACAAAACAACCCAAGAACCCATTGCAAATGCAAGTGTAGTTGTAAACGATATTTTAAGCGATACGCTTTATACTCAAATAGAGAGTGATGAAGATGGTTATTATGAAGTTAAACTCCCTTTTAAAAAAGAGCACGAGCTTATTTTTTCCAAAGCTAGGTATACTTCAGAAACATTGTATGCAAAGACTACCGACGAACCGGGAAAAAAACTAGAAGACAATGACGTATACCTTACATCGTTGGAAAGTTTGACCGTTAAAGAAGGAAATATGACCAAAATTGACGTAGACCCTATTTTTTTTGAATACGACAAGGCCGACATAACGCCAAAAGCAGAATTGGCATTGGAAAAAGTATTGTATGTAATGAACGAGTTTCCAAGCATAAATATCATGATCGAATCGCATACGGACAGTAGAGGGTCTGATGATTATAACCATAAATTATCAAACGCAAGGGCCGAAAACACCAAGCGGTACTTAATTGCCAATGGCATTGATGCAAACAGGATTGAAGGGGCCAGAGGTTTTGGGGAAAGCAAGCTGCTTAATAAATGTTCCAACGGGGTAAGTTGCACAGAAGCCGAGCATGCAATTAACCGCAGATCGAACTTTATCATTATAGAGGATCAGAAAGAGCAATTAACAGGCTTTTAAATTCTCCAGAATAAGCCTTTAACTTCATCGTTAAAGGCTTATTCTAATTATAAATCCTATTCAGTACCAAATCTACATCAATCAACAAAATACTAAAAACCCCCGATACAATAATGAATTTCAATATATTATGAAGCAATAAATAATGTACCTTGGAAGAAGACTTCCATAAAAAAACTATAAAAACCAACATTAGCAACATACAGGCATAAAAAAAGAGGTACATATAACCTACCTCAAAGCTTGTTACCAATAAATAAGATGGTATCAAGGTTAAAAAACTTAACAGCGAGATGACTATTTTAGATGTACGCTCCCCATAAACCACAGGAATGGTTTTATAGTTTTGTGCCATATCTCCTTTCATGTTCTCCAGGTCTTTTACCATTTCCCGTATTAAAATTATTAAAAACAAAAAGAGGGCATGTACAAAAATAACCGGCTGCACATTTTTATAATACAAAAAAACCGCAAAAAAAGGCGTAATGGCCAAGGTAGCCGATACAAAGTTGCCCACAAAAGGCACTTTTTTAAGTTTGTGAGAATAAAACCATATACCAAAAATATAAAGTGAAAAAAATACTACTGCCCGAAAAGATACATAGCTGGCAAATATGACCGATAAAAAGTTAAGCACAAAATAAGTAGTTAATTTAAAACGCTGACTTACCAATTTGTCCAACATGGTTTTTGTAGGACGGTTAATAAGGTCCTTTTCTGCATCGTAAAAACTATTGATAATGTACCCCGAAGCAATGGCTATGGCCGAAGCCGAAACAATGGCAAACAAATAAGGGTCGAAAAGAATATGGCGCACGGGAATTTCGGGTGCCAGAATATAGATAGAAGCCAAGTATTGAGCCAATACAATAACCCAGATATTGTAACCCCGTACCACCGAAAAAAGGCTTAACAACTTAAGAAGTAAAAGCTTTTGCTTTCGGTTAATTATCATATGGATGTATTTAAAAGTTGTAAACCACTTCCAACTTGTATCCTTGCAGTGCTTTTTTTGCCTTCTCAATATCTTGGGTAAACCCTAGTATATAACCGCCACCACCGGATCCACATAATTTTAAATAGTAATCGTTGGTGTCTATACCTTGTTTCCATAGTTTATGAAACTGTGCAGGAATCATAGGTTTAAAATTATTGAATACCGTATTAGACAATTGCTTTAAGTTTCCGAATAATGACTTTACATCTCCTTTCAAGAAGTCTTCAACACAGGCATCGGTATGTTTTATAAATTGGTTTTTCAGCATGTTTCTAAAGCCTTCCTGTTTCATGCTTTCCATGAAGATCTGTATCATCGGTGCCGTTTCGCCGGTCATTCCGCTATCGAGCAAAAAAACAGCTCCTTTTCCGTTGGTAGCCTGCGAAGGTATTCCGGTAGGTTCTATATTGTCTTTGGAATTAATAAGGATGGGAATGCTTAAATAGCTGTTTAAAGGATCTAAACCCGAAGATTTTCCATGGAAAAAAGATTCCATTTCTCCAAAAATGGCTTTTAGCTTTAAGAGTTTATCTCTTGTTAGGTTTTCAAGAACCGTAATTTTATCAAAAGCATACTTATCGTATATTGCTGCTACCAAGGCACCACTGCTTCCAACTCCATATCCTTGCGGTATACTGCTATCGAAATACATTCCGCTGGCAATGTCCTCATTGAGTTTTTCAATATCAAAGGTGGCCAAGTCGGGATTTTTGCTTTGCAATTCTTCTAAATAAACAGAAAACCGTTGCAAGCTTTTATTGGACTTTTTTGCATCATCGTCCAATTCCTTGCTTACTTTAAGTGCCCCGTTATAAAAATTGTAAGGAATGGATAATCCCTTGGAGTCTTTTATGATTCCATATTCACCAAAAAGTAGAATCTTTGAATAAAACAGTGGTCCTTTCATATTTATACTTAGTCGCGTTTTGTTATCTAATTTACAATTTTCTAGCTCCAAAACCAATTTGGTCGCAAATATACTTCCCCTTTTTACAATATGCAACGAGTTCATTTTTAATAAACTGCAAAACTGTTTCTTTTTCAGCTTCAGGATACAACAAATGTACATTGGCGCCTGCGTCGAGCGTAAAGCACAAATGGCTTCCCGTTTCTTTTCTGTATTCCCATACCTTTTCTATAATTTTTAATGTGTTTGGCTTCATCAAAATAAAATAAGGCATGGAGGTCATCATCATTGCATGAAGTGTCAATGCTTCACTTTCTACCACTTCAATAAATTCTTCTAAATTGCCACTTTTAAAAATGGGGCTTAATTTTGATAAATTACTATTTGCCTGTACAAATCGTTCTTCAGCAAAGGGATGATTATTCATTAAGTTGTGACCAACCGTACTGCTTACCCACTTTTCCCCGACATCTACCAATAAAATTGTATCCTGATAATTTTTAAAAACATCATTTACTTCTTCTGTATAGGGAATTCCATAAAAATCAGAGCTGTTTTTAATTTCTTTATGGGTACCCCAGGTCACTATTGGCCCTTCTATACTTCTGCATGCGCTACCCGAACCCAAACGGGCCAAAAAAGATGCCTTTTTCAAGAAAAACCCGTCGTCCATATTGGCAACAAATTCTCTTTCCATGCTCATTAAGCACAACGCCAAAGCGCCCATTCCACTTGCTGAAGAAGCAATCCCACTACTGTGCGGAAAAGAGTTGGACGTTTCTATTTTAAAATGATATTCTTTTAAAAAGGGTATGTATATTTCTATGCGCTTCAAAAAAATTTCGATTTTCGGGGCAAAATCAGGTTTTAATTCACCATCCAAAAAAATATCAAAACTAAAATCGGCATTTACAGTTGTTTGCTTGGTATACGTTAATGTGGTTATGGTGTGGCAATTGTTTAAAGTAAAGCTTATGGAAGGGTTGGCCGGGATTTGAGGCGCTGTTTTTCCCCAATATTTAACCAAGGCGATATTGCTTGGCGATTTCCATGTGTGGCTACCTTTTGCCGGTTTTTGTTGATATGGGCTGGAAATAAATGCTTCTACGGTCATTAATCAAAAAATTTACGCAAATATAAACCAAACTTACAAGTATGGATGTATTTTAGGATGAAGTGTTTGCAACTTAGGCTCCTTTTATGGCCTTTGTATTGACATGTTAAATAAATTACTATTTTTAGGTTATAAAGCTAGCCATATGATGTCAAAAAAAATTTCCCGGATACTCATTGCTGTTGCTATATGTTTAACGGTAGGTTTTTTATCGGGGTTTGTTACACAAAGCTCGGTTGGAGATTGGTATGTAACCCTCAACAAACCGCCTTTTAACCCTCCCAATTGGGTTTTTGCCCCGGCATGGACCCTCCTTTATATTTTAATGGGCATAGCCGCCGGAATAGTTTGGGCACGCGGGTTTTACCATAAATGGGTAAAAACGGCTTTGTACCACTTTGGGTTTCAGCTTATTTTCAATGCAATGTGGAGCATTGTTTTTTTTGGTTTCCATAAACCATTTTGGGCATTATTGGTTATTTTAACCTTACTGGTGCTTATTGCCCTTACCATTAAATGGTTTAAAGTAGTAAACAAAACGGCCGCTTACCTACTTGTTCCTTATTTGCTTTGGGTTTGTTTTGCAACAGTGCTTAATTTTAGTATCTGGCAGTTAAATTAGATTTTTTAGATTGTTAGACTTGGTTAGATTTGTTGGATTATTAAAATCGGTTAAATAGATGTATTTTCAGCAATTGCCTGCGCTACCATATAACCTCCGGTCCATGCGTTTTGAAAATTATAACCGCCCGTTACCGCATCGATATTTAAAACTTCACCGGCCAGGAAAAGGTTTTTGTAAACTTTACTTTCGTAAGTCCTAAAGTTTATTTCCTTTAAATCAACCCCGCCGGCCGTTACAAATTCTTCCTTAAAAGTGCTTTTCCCGTTTACCAAAAATTTTGCCGCCGTAAGTTCCTGTATTAATTTTCGAATGGCTTGTTTACCTACTTCTGCCCATTTTTGTTGCTGATGTATTCCTGAGGCCTCTAAAAGCCTAAACCAAAGCCGTTTTGGCAAATCGAACGGACGCGTATTGAACACTATTTTTTTTGCTTCGGAAGTTTTGGCTTGCTCGATAACCAATAAAATTTCTTCTTCATCATACTGCGGAAGCCAATTTACCTGTACAACAAATTGATAGTTTAATTGATGAAGTTCCCGTGCGCCCCATGCCGACAGCTTTAATATCGCCGGGCCGCTCATTCCCCAATGCGTAATAAGCAAAGGCCCACTTGCCATTGCTTTTTTTCCATCTTCCAATTTAATGGACGTATGATTTTTATCAAACAACTTCACTTCCGCATGTGAAGCAACGCCCATGAGCCCGTTTATCCGTTTGTCTTTAATGTTAAACGTAAAAAGCGATGGTACCGGCGAAACAATGGTATGGCCGAGCATTTTTAATTGATTCCACATTTTCGGGTTGCTGCCGGTGGCAATGGCTAAGTAATTACAGTAAAAATCTCCTTGTTGGGTTTCCAATTGCCACGATGCCCCTTTTTGTTCGGTTTTTGTTATGCTTTTTACGCTGCAATTGGTGTTTATTTTCACCCCTAAATGTTCGGTTTCATTTAAAAAACAATCAATTATAGATTGCGAGCTGTCGCTTTCGGGAAACATCCGTCCGTCTTCTTCGATTTTCAACGGAACGCCTCTTTCTTCAAAAAAGGCAACCATATCTCCACTGCAAAAAGCATGGAAAGGCCCTTTTAATTCTTTCTCTCCTCTTGGATATGCTTTTACCAATTCGTTTGGCACAAATTCGGCATGCGTTACATTGCACCGCCCGCCTCCTGAAATTTTCACTTTGGTAAGCACCTCTTTTCCTCGCTCAAGGATAAGCACTTTTAGTTCAGGACGAAGCGTAGCTATTTGTATGGCCGTAAAAAATCCGGCAGCACCCCCGCCAACTATAATTGCATCAAAAACCATGTGGCAAAGGTAGGTTTTAATTTAAAATGACGATTGAGTTACCGCACCCGCTCTGGATAATCGGTTATAATTCCATCAACATTAAAATTTTTCATTTGTTGAATATCAACAGAATCATTTACCGTCCATGGGTATATTTTAAAGTTTTTGGCATGCATTTTCTTTACATTTTCTGCATTTAGGCTTTTGTAATTGGGGTGAATGGCTACAGCTTTTAACTTTTCTCCTTCGGCAATGGCCTCTTGTATGTCCTTACTGGTTAATATGCCTATTGGAATTTGAGCGTCCAAACCGCGCATTTTCTCCAATTCGTCCCATTTAAAACTGGAAATGATAAAATCGTTTAAAGTCCACCCGTTTTCTTGGATGTATTGCTGAACAATTTTGTATACGGGCCCGGCAGTTCCGGCTCCTTTCAACTCGATATTAAGCATGGCTTTTTTATCCATCAAGTCCAGGACTTCTGCTAGCGTTGGAATTTTAACATTACCTTCCAATGAAAGCGTGTCCAGTTCCGGTTTTGTGTATTTTTCAATAGGTCCGCTTGCTTTGGTAAGCCTATCGATCGTATCGTCGTGAAAAACCACAATCGAGCCGTCTGCTATTTTAAAAACATCGATTTCTATGGCGTCTGCACCCAAATCCATTCCTTTTTTAATGGATGGCAGGCTGTTTTCTATTACATGCCCCCTGGCGCCACGATGACCAATTGCAATGGGTTCTTTTTTCATTTCCGCACAACTTTGTAGAAGCACTAAAAATACGGAGAATACGCTTATTTTTTTTATCATTTGTATTTGGTTTTGACTTTTTATCTATTAGGAACTCGTTTCGACTTTTCCAGCCCGATATTTTCGGGAATTAAAAAGCACATATGCGTTTATACAACTTTCCAACTTCAGACTCTATAAAACTTCAAAAATAAACGATTGCAACGGATTAATCCTTATTTTTATGGAGCCTTCATCGTTTCTTAACGATAAGTTGTTCTTTTCGCCATATAACAAGTCGGTCAAAATGTAATTTTTCTTATTAAGTTTCCATTCCCGAATAATTTCCTTCGGAATTTTAAGCGCAAACTCATAAGATGTTTCTTCATCAAAATTTGAAACTACAATCAATTTTTCATTGGCTGTATAGCGGACAAATGAAAATACCCGGTGGTTATAATTGTTTGTATGTTCTTTATTGTAATAATGAATTTCCCTGCTTTCCCCCATAATGGCTTCATTATGAATGGCAATATTGAGCAGTCGCTTATAAAAATCCCGCAATGCTTTTTCGTCTTTGGATAATTGGCCGCCATCAAACTTCCCGTTGTTCATCCACCTTTGGTGATGCGGCACGCCAATATAGTCGAAAATTGAAGTCCGACTAGGTTTGCCAAATCCGGCATCTTCGGCTCCGGGCTCGCCCACTTCCTGCCCAAAATAAATCATTATTGGTGACGTTCCTATGGTGGTCAAAACCGTCATGGCAGGTTTGGCTATTTCGGCTTTTCCTACAAATTGCGGACTTGCAATACGCTGTTCGTCATGATTTTCCAGAAAATACAGCATATGCGGCTCTATATCTTCAAACTTATTTCGTACTACCGGAATATGGTCTGTCCAACCGTAACCTTTCATAATATGCTTGATGGAATCGTACATATCTACTTTATCGTACAAATAGTCCATTTTTCCTTTACGGATGTATGCACGATACAAATCGGGACTGTACACCTCTGCCATTAAAAAAGCATCTGGATTTTTTGTTTTTATAGCTGAATTCATATAGCTCCAAAATTCCACCGGAACCATTTCGGCCATATCGTAACGAAAACCATCCACACCAACATCCAGCCAGTACAAGGCAATATCTTTAAATTTTTTCCAAGAATCGGGAACATCCTTGTCTTGCCAAAATTCATAATGCAATTTATAATCGGCTTCATCAAAATTGTTGGGAAGCGTGTCGAAATCCTTTTGTCCGTCTGGAGAAATTCCGTAATTCACCTTTACGGTTTCGTACCAATCGTTTTGGTCGGGTTGTGAGGCCCTTGCCCCGTTTCCTGTCCATTTTGCAGGGTTTTCGTCAAACTTACCATCAATTAAAGCATTTTTTTCACCCCCTAAAGGAAGGTATCCGTCTTTCCATTCCGGTAACTTAAAGGCTTCATTCGGGTTGTAGTAAAAATTATTGTCTTTTTTATAAGTAACCGAAGTGTCATCAAGAACCCCAAAACCTTCTACCCCATTTGGAGCCGAAATGCTTTTGTATTTTCTGGCAACATGATTGGGCACAATATCGATAATTACTTTTAAGCCCGCCTTATGTGTACGCTCCACTAATTGTTTAAATTCATCCAAACGATGTGCCGGATTCACAGCCAAATCGGGATTTACGTTGTAATAATCCTTAACCGCATATGGCGAGCCGGCACGTCCTTTTACCACTTCGGGATCGTCGTTGGAAATTCCGTATTGGGTATAATCGTTCACCAAAGCATGGTGCGGCACACCTGTATACCAAATATGCGTAACCCCTAAATCTTTAATTTCATGCAAAGCCTTATCGGTAAAATCTACAAATTTACCAACTCCGTTTTCTTCAATGGTCCCCCAAGGTTTATTGGTAGTTTTGGTATTCCCGAATAGCCTGGTAAATACCTGATATACTACTTTTTTTGAATTGGTTTGCTTTTCTTCCTTTAAATTGTCCATTTTACTATTGGGGTTACACGCCATGAATAAAGATAAGAACACACATGGAATAAAAATGTTTTTCAGCATTATCATTTTATAGAACTTCAATAATGTAACTTGTTTTTCCAACAATATTTAAAGGCTTTTCCAAAGAAATTTCTTCCCCGCCAATAATCTCTTTTCCGGTTTTTGCTTCTTTTAGGTTCTCTTTAAACCTATTTAAATCCAGTGTTGTATTTTCCTTACTATTATTGATAACGACCATTACTTTTTGATTGTCGTTATACCTAAAATACACATACACATTGTCCTGCGGAAGGTATTGCGTGGTTTTTCCGTTATGAATAGCAGTTGCCTTTTTTCGCCAATTGAATATTTTTGAAGTGAAATTAAAATATTCATTTTGTAATCCGGTTCTATCTGAAGCTACAAATGCATTTTGGGCATCTTCTTTCCAACCACCTGGAAAATCCCTCCTAATATCACCATCGCCTTTACCTTTATTGCCTTTCATCCCTATTTCGGACCCGTAATACAATTGGGGAATGCCACGTACGGTTGCCAATAATGTCATTATCAATTTATAATCCTGAATATCGTTGTAAATTTCATTAACCCTTCCCGTGTCATGGTTTTCGGCAAACACCAATATGTTGTTTATGTCGGGATATAAAAAATCGTTCACAAAGTTTTCATACACTTGAATCATCCCTTTATCCCAAGAAGGATTTTCAACATGAAAAGCAGACGATACCGCATCGTGCAAGGTAAAATCCATAACGCTCGGCAAATAGGTATTGTAATTTTGAATAGCGCCAATTTTACTGTCTTTTTGCCAATAGGCTATTTGGGCCTGGTCGTGCAACCAAATTTCTCCCACAATATTAAAATTCGGGTATTCGTCCATTACGGCTTTGGTCCATGTTGCAATGCCTTTTTTATCGTTGTAAGAATAAGTGTCTACACGAAAACCGTCTAAATCGGCATATTCGATCCACCAAATAGCATTTTGAATTAGGTAATTGAGTGCAAGAGGATTGCTTTGATTCAAATCGGGCATCGATTTTACAAACCATCCATCCATGCACATTTTTGCGTCGATTTCTGAAGCATTCGGATCCATTTGCGTGCTCATGCGGTAATTTGTTTGCGCATAACCGGGGAATTGATGGATCCAATCGTATGTGGGCAAATCGTCCATCATCCAATGTGTTGCACCCCAGTGATTCACCACATAATCCATGATGAGTTTCATGTTTCGTTGGTGCAATTCGGAAGCCAATTTTTTATAATCTTCATTGGTGCCATAACGCGGATCTATTTTATACACATCACTCTGCGCATACGTATGATATGAATAAACCGTATCGTTATCCTCACAAAGCGGCGTGCTCCAAATGGCTGTGGCGCCAAGCGATTCTATATAATCTAAATGCTTAATAATTCCTTCAATATCGCCTCCATGCCGACCACCTTGCTTGGTTCTGTCTGCTTTTTCAACTACATTAGGTTGGCTATCGTTTTTAGTGTTTCCATTGGCAAAACGATCGGGCATCAATAAATAAATCATATCCGATGAATCGAAACCTTTTCGTTGTGCCGAATTTTGTTTGCGTTCTTTTAATTCGTATTCCTCAGAAAAAGCAACTTTTCCGTTTTTCTCGAAATCAATATTAAATTTTTGAGCAACTTCATTTTTGGTGTCAATGGTTATAAACAGGTAATTTGTATTTTCTGTTTTCTTTACTTCCAAAATAGCAATTCCATCTGTTTTTGGTTGAAAAGAGGCTATGTTTTCGCCATAAATCATCAATTGAAGTTCGCTTTTTTGCATTCCGCTCCACCAAAACGGCGGTTCCACTCGTTCTATTTGTGCTTGTAGATTTGCATACGCAAACATCAATAGTATTATAAAGAGGGGTGAATATTTATTTTTCATTATAGATTGATTTATTTTTACGTCCAAATAAAATCCCTTTGTTAGTTGCGAATTGTTGTCTCCACAATTTATTTAAAGGGATTTTATTATCTATTTAAAAAGATGCTTTATTGGTTTGCTTTTATCAGTGTTTCTTTCCCGTTCAACAAAATTGTCAAGTCGTTTTTTCCGTCTGTTGTAAAAGCTGTTCCGTTTTGAGTTACATTTATTTTAACGATCTGCCCCCTAAAATTCACCTTAAAAGAAAAACCTTTCCATTGTTTAGGAATTCTCGGTTGGAAAGTAAGTTTTCCTTCTCTTAAGCGCATACCGCCAAAACCTTCAACAATGCTCATCCATGTTCCGGCCATGGAAGTAATATGAAGCCCTTCGTGCACTTCCTTATTATAATCGTCTAAATCCAGGCGGGAGGTCCGCAAATAGAATGTGTATGCCTGTTCCATCCTGTCCAAAACGGCTGCCTGAATACTGTGAACGCATGGCGAAAGCGACGATTCATGAACGGTAAAGGGTTCGTAAAAATCGAAGTGGCGTTTTAATTCTTCCTTGCTGAAACGGTCTTCAAAAAAGTAAAACCCTTGCAGTGTATCGGCTTGTTTTATATAGGGCGAACGTAAAATACGGTCCCATGACCATTTTTGGTTTATCGGGCGTTGGTCTTTTGGTAAGTTTTCAACGGTAATCAACTCTTTGTCCAAAAAACCGTCCTGTTGCAAAAAAACTTGGTGGTCTTCGCTATACGGAAAATACATGTTTGTGGCAACATCGAGCCACTGCGCTACTTCTTTGGCAGCTAATTGTGTTTTATCTATAATTCTATTGTAATCTTTTTCAAAGTCGGTTTTTACCTTTTCAATATTTTCAGCAGCATATTCCAGGCACCATTTTGCTATGTAATTGGTATACCAGTTATTATTGACATTGTTTTCGTATTCGTTGGGACCGGTAACCCCTAAAATAACATATTTATTTTTTGCCGATGAAAAATTAGCCCGTTGATACCAGAAACGTGCTATCGCAATCATGACCTCAAGCCCCATCTCAAGAATATAACCATAATCGCCCGTATAACGTGTATAATTATGAATGGCATATACCATGGCTCCGTTACGGTGTATTTCTTCAAAGGTAATTTCCCATTCGTTATGGCATTCTTCGCCGTTCATGGTTACCATTGGGTACAAAGCGGCACCGTTTTTAAAACCAAGCTTTTCGGCATTTTCCATGGCCTTTTCCAGTTGGTTGTACCGATATGCCAACAAATTCCGGGCAACTTTATCGTCTTTTGTGGCCATGTAAAAGGGAATGCAATATGCCTCGGTGTCCCAATATGTACTTCCGCCGTATTTTTCTCCGGTAAAGCCTTTCGGACCAATATTTAACCGGGCATCTTTTCCCGAATAGGTCTGGTTAAGGTGAAAAATATTAAACCGGATTCCCTGCTGCGCCTTTACATCGCCTTCAATGGTGATATCGGCCATTTGCCAAATGGCAGTCCAAGCTTCTTTTTGTTTTTGAAGTAGGGCCTCAAAACCAAGACCCGAAGCTTTTTGCAGGACCTTCATGGAAGCTTCGATTAAATTAACCTTTTGATGGTTTAAAGAAGTTACATAACCGCCCATTTTTTCAATAGATGCTGTTTGCCCCTTTTGTGCAGTTACCTTATAACCAAAACTGGTTTTCAACAATTCCTTATTGATTTCGGGGGTTGGTTGCTGTTGTTTTTCGTCCAGAAAAATTTCACTTACCATTCCCGTGCATACATGAAATTCTGTTTTATTGGTTTTAGAAACTACATATCCAAAATTTCCTTCGGTATCGGCATCATAAACGTCCCAAAAAGCATCGTCCCAGTTTGTGTCTTCATTTGTAATCCCACCATCCACATAGGGAATAAAAGTAATCTCGGCATTTTTGTTAATAGGAGTAACGTTGTACTTTATGGCGCCGACCTCATCGAGATATAAGCTTAAAAACCGGGTTGCAGTTACTTCAATTTCTATATCGTTGGGCAAAATGGCATTGAAGCTCCGCTTGTGCCAGCCTTCTTTCATGTTCAATTCCCTCCGGAAATCTTTAACCGACTTGCAAGTGTATAAATCGAGCGGCTCGCCTTCAATTTCAATATTAATTCCAATCCAGTTGGGAGCATTCAATACTTTTGCAAAATATTCCGGATAGCCATTTTTCCACCAACCCACTTTGGTTTTATCGGGATAGTACACCCCGGCAATGTAACTTCCCTGGAAAGTGGCGCCCGAATATTGTTCTTCAAAGTTTGCGCGTTGCCCCATGGCGCCGTTCCCCATGCTGAACAAACTTTCGGAAGATTTTACTTTTTCGGCCTGAAATCCTTCTTCAATTAAGGACCATTCGTTTGGCACTATATAATCCTGATTCATTTTATTTTGGTTGAAGTTGTTTTAAAAAATCAAATGTTATTTCATTAAAATTGTCAAACACATAATCTGCATGTCCCAAATGCTTCTTGTTGCCAATTCCTACGGAAATCATTCCGACATTGTTTGCAGCCGTTATCCCGGCTTCGGAATCTTCAAAGACAATGCATTTCTTCGGGGGGATTTTTAGGTTTTTGGCGGCAATTAAAAACACCTCTGGATCTGGTTTTGCTTTTTTTACGCTATTTCCGTCCACAATACTGTCGAACATATCCAGCAAGCCTACTTTTTCCAGGATTGTGGAGGCATTTTTACTGGCAGAACCCAAGGCCATTGGGTAATTACCCTCTTTCAAGTTACTAAGAATATTGTAAACACCGGGAAGGATATCTTTTTTTGT
Source organism: Galbibacter sp. PAP.153 (assembly GCF_037029175.1). Taxonomy (NCBI): domain Bacteria; kingdom Pseudomonadati; phylum Bacteroidota; class Flavobacteriia; order Flavobacteriales; family Flavobacteriaceae; genus Galbibacter; species Galbibacter sp. PAP.153. The sequence continues at coordinate 62,420 of NZ_JAZEUN010000005.1, forward strand.
CATATTTTGCACATACGACAGGTAATCTTCATTTTTATCTGAACTTAGTTCGGCAAATTTTTCATTGGTAACCGATGCGTTTGCCCATTTAAGTATTTTATTTAATGAATCTATCCTGCTTACGCCTTTCAACTTTTCGTTGAGCTCGGGTGTAAGCTCGAAGTTAAATTCGGCCGCTGCTTTTTTCCATGCTAAAAAATGAAATTTAGCAGTGTCTACAATTACGCCGTCCAAATCGAATATAAATCCTTTTTCTTTTTTCATTTATTTTTTATTAATCTAAAGTGTAAGCAATTGCTTTTTTATTTGTTATAAGAAGGTTTGCCAAACCGGCCAGAATTAAACAAAAACCGGCTATCATCATAGCGTTTATGGTAGCATCGCCCAATAGTTTATACATATAATTAATTCCACCTAAAGCTGCAAGAATTTGCGGCAATACTATAAACATATTAAAGAGCCCCATATAAACGCCCATTTTTTTGGCATCGATAGCGCTGGAAAGCATGGCATAAGGCATTGATAAAATACTTCCCCATGCTATTCCCACCAACAAAAAGCTCCCGTAAAGGTGCCATAAATTGGTAGCAAAATACATGGATATAAACCCAATACCGCCTATTATAAGTGAAAACATATGGGTGTTCTTCCTGTTAACGCGTTTTTTTGAAGCGAAAAAAGCAAGAACCAAAGCAAAAGCCATGGACGAAAGTCCATATATGCCCATTGCAGATCCTACTTTGTCTGATGCATCTTGGTATTTTTTATTGGCCACATTAAAAGCATTTTGCTGTTCTATATTTTCCAAGTTAAATGCTTTTTCCACAGGTGCCGGTGCTTGATATACATGTTCGGTCAATGCAGGCATGGCCATGCTCCACATAGTAAAAAAGGCAAACCAGCTAAAAAACTGGACCACGCCCAGTTTTACCATTGTTTTAGGCATTTTTCCAATATTTTCAAAAATATCTTGCACAAATCGCCCTCTGCTTGCAACTTTCATTTCTTTAAAAGCCTCCATGTCTTCGGGCGGGTATTCATCAGTAGTAAAAATGGTATATAAAATACTGGTTATAAAAACTACGGCCCCAATGCCAAAGGCTATTTTTACCGACATGGGCACTACTCCCGGTGCCGCTTCGTTACTTACTCCCAAAATATTGACCAACCACGGCAAATTGCTAGCTACCAATGTTCCAACACCAATAATAAGTGCCTGCACTACAAACCCATACGATCGTTGCGATTCATGCAATTTATCGGCAACTAAAGCCCTGAAAGGCTCCATACTAATGTTTATGGAAGCATCTAAAACCCATAAAAAGCCAGCTGCCATCCATAAAGCAGATGAGTACGGGACAAAAAATAAGGCCAGAGAACTCAATATAGCCCCAAAAAGAAAATAAGGCCGGCGTCTTCCTAACTTGGAATGCCAGGTTTTATCACTAAAATAACCTATTATGGGCTGAACGATCAATCCTGTAAGTGGAGCCGCAATCCATAACAAAGGCAAGCTATCTTTGTCGGCGCCTAGTGTTTGGAATATACGCGACATAAACCCGCCTTGGAGTGCAAACCCAAATTGTATCCCGAGAAAGCCGAAACTCATGTTCCATATTTCCCAGAAACCTAAAATACGCTTTTTCATTATCGTAATGTATTAATTTATAATACGATAAGCGCTATGACTTATCAAAACTTAAATATAGTTTATTGAGAAGTAAAAATAAGTTTTGATGTTGGCGAAGATACAATTTTTTTATTACCAAGCAGTTATTTAACATCTATTGCCCAGGTAAAATTCTTTACGAAAAGATATTGCGAAAATTTTTCGTTTGTACTTATTGAATTGTTGGTTAAATAGGTTTGGTAGATTCCCTTTGAAGAATTGAGGTTTTAATAACATCTGTTTTATAGCTACCGTCATCATCTTCATTTTCGAGGCGGTCGATAAGCATTTTTGCAGCTTTCTGCCCCATTTCGTAACCATGTTGTACCACTGTGGTTAAAGTTGGATAGGCATATTTTGACAAGATACCATCGCTAAATCCTACAAAACTCATTTGTTGCGGAATTTTAAACCCTCTATTGTGCGCCTCGCGCATGGCCACCACGGCATACAATTCGTTCACTCCAAAAACAGCATCAAAAGTTTGTGTATCAAAAAGTACCTTCACTTTTTCTTCAAGTTCTTCTATTTTATCAATTTTAACAATAAGTTTTTCATCAATTTCTATCCCTTCGTCCATTAAAGCATTGATATAACCCGAAGTACGCAATTTCCCTACAGAAACATAATCGGGTGTTGTTAGCAAGGCAATTCGGTTACAACCGGAATATACCAGGTGCTTTACAGTATTATAGGAGGCTCTTGCATCGTCAATAATAACTTTATCACAATAAATTTCATCAGAAATCCTATCGAACATCACCAAAGGCATTCCTTGATTAATGACTTCCCGTAAATGATGAAAATCTTTTTTCAACAAAGTTTCTTTTGATAATGACAATAAAAACCCGTCTATGCTCCCATTTGCCATGGTTTCCATATTGATGACTTCTTTGGCAAAAGATTCGTTTGAAAGGCAGACAATTACATTATAGCCCAATTCATTTGCCTTATGCTCTATTCCACTTATAATCATTGTAAAGAAATGATGCACAATCTCCGGAATAATAACTGCAATGTTCTTGGTTTTTTTGTTCTTGAGACTTAATGCAATATTATTAGGCTTGTAGTTATATAGTTTTGCAAAGGCCTGAACTTTATCTATGGTATCCTGACTGATTTCTGAACTGTTATTCAAGGCTTTGGAAACCGTGGAAATGGAAACATCCAATTCCCTGGCTATTTCTTTCATTGTTATTTTCTTTTTCATAGAATAGAGCTTAAGGTTGCAATTCAACAAAAGTACGCACTAAAATAGGTTTGTTGCAAGTATATTTTATACGGTCAAAAATGAAAAATTCTTAAAAAAGACCTGCTTTTATTACAAAATAGAAAATTAAGGCTCGTTTATGGGCCAAACTGTTAAAAAATAAAAAGTTGTAAACACTACATCGATTTCGCAGGTTTCGAGATTTGCTCAAACGTTTTCTTTACCCAAAATTTACAGCAGTTTTACATTGAGAAGTAAAAATAAAGCTAACTGTTAATTAAATCATCATCTAACAATCTATGAAGCTAATTCAGAAATTCACGCTGCTGGCTTTCCTGGTTCCATTGGGTGCATTTGCACAACAATCGGTAAGCGGAACGGTCACCGAAGCGGCTACAGGAACACCCATCCCGGGTGTTAATGTACTTATAAAAGGAAGTACCAAGGGAACAACGACCGATTTTGACGGGAACTTTCAAATGGAAGCTGAAGATGGGACCATTCTTCAGTTTTCTTACATAGGGTTTACAACCAGCGAGGCAACCGTTAGTGGAAGCACCCTAAATGTCTCTTTAACCGAAGACACACAACAACTTGAAGAAGTAGTAGTTATTGGTTATGGGGCTGTACGTAAAAAAGATGTAACCGGCGCGGTCGATTTGGTATCGTCTAAAGACTTTAACCAAGGCCCTGTTTTATCTCCGCAACAATTAATTCAAGGAAAGGTTGCCGGTGTTTCCATAAGTTCGGGCGGCGGTGCCCCCGGAGAAGGACAAAACATTGTTATTCGCGGACAAGGTTCATTATCTTTAAGCAGCTCCCCGTTATATGTTGTTGACGGTATTCCATTAGCCGATGGCGATGGTGTGGGTGGTTCCAGAAATCCGCTCAATTTTATCAACCCGAACGACATAGAAAGCATGACGGTCTTAAAAGACGCATCGGCAACCGCCATTTATGGATCGCGTGCTGCCAATGGTGTTATTATGATTACCACCAAGAAAGGTAAAGGAAACGAGTTTAAATTTAGTTATTCAGGTTCGACTACCTTGTACGATCCAACATCTTATGTAGCTGTAATGAAAGCCAATCAATTCAGGACGCTCATTAATGACATAGGCGATGAAAATGCCATAAACCGATTAGGAAATAGCAACACCAATTGGCAAGATGAAATTTACGGGCAAGCATTTGGGTTTGACCACAATTTTAGCACCACCGGGAACATTGCCGGTTTTATGCCTATACGTGCATCGGTAGGGTATACCAATCAAGATGGGGTTTTAAAAGGTGATAATTTTTCCAGGACCACCGGTTCTGTAAATCTCCGCCCGAGTTTTCTGGACGACCATTTAAAAATAGAATTAAACGGTCGCGGCTCATATACCGAAAACGCATTTGCCAACAGAGATGCTATTGGGGCTTCGGTAGATTTCGATCCCACACAGGCTATTTACGATCCAAATTCTCCCTTTGGTGGTTATTTTACCTGGCTTAACACAGATGGTGTACAAAATAATTTAGCGCCTACAAATCCCGTGGCACTTGTAAACTTAAAAGATGATACCGCTGAAGTAAGGCGTTTTATCGGGAATGCAAAAGTAGACTACAAGCTTCACTTTTTCCCAGATATTACAGCAACTATTAATGTTGGTATCGATAAATCCAACAGCCATGGAAGAACCATTGTTTCCGACCAGATGCCTTCTTCGCAATCTGACTGGAATGGATCTTTTTCCAACTACAGAAACATTGCAACCAATAAGCTCTTTGATGCTTATGCAACCTACGTTAAAGATTTTAATGACAAAAATAGCTTAAATGCAGTAGTTGGGTATTCATACCAAAGCTTTGAAGAAGACGATAATAATTATGACAGTGAAAAAGAAGAAGATGGCATCCCTCCTACTACAATTAATAAAAACAAAAGCGTTTTACTTTCCTATTTTGGGAGGTTAAATTATAATTTCGACAGCCGTTATTTGTTTACAGCCACATTAAGGGCAGATGCCTCTTCTAAACTAAATCCAAATGACCGTTGGGGTTATTTTCCTTCGTTTGCGTTTGCGTGGAACATCAACAACGAACAGTTTCTTGAAGGTTCTGAAGTTATAAACGAGTTGAAGCTGAGAATTGGTTACGGGGAAATTGGAAATGTATCCGGTCTTTCTGATTATTTATACCTAACCCGATATACGCAAAGTCAATCGAATGCCAATTATCAATTCGGCAATAGCTTTTATCAAACCTTTCGACCGGAGGCCTATAACGAAAATTTAAGATGGGAAGTTGGCAACACGCTCAATGCAGGTATAGATTACGGCATTTTAAACAGAAGAATATCTGGTTCTGTCAATGCATACATCAAAAAAACCGAAAACCTGATCAGTAATGTTACGGTAGACCCTTTTACTAACTTTTCCAACTCCATTCAAAAAAATATTGGAGATATGGTAAATAAAGGAATTGAGTTTGAATTAAATGCAATTCCAGTACAAACCGACAATTTTAACTGGAGCATCGGCTACAATATTTCTTTTAACGATAACGAGCTTACCAACCTTCCCGATCAAGTAGAAGTTGGAGAAATCAATGGAGGAACAGGAAACAGGATTCAACTTCACAAAGAAGGATATGCTCCTTATAGTTTTTGGGTCTACAAGCAAGTTTATGATGAAAACGGAAGACCAATTGAAGGTGCTGTTGTAGACAGAAACGGGGATAACCAAATTAATAACGACGACCGTTATTTATACAAAAACCCCTACGCCGATGTAATTATGGGCTTAAATACCAATTTGAATTACAAAAACTGGGACTTGGCAGTAGTAACACGGGCCAATTTAGGAAACTATGTATACAACAACATGGCATCCAGCAAAAGTTATGAGCGTAGGGCTACCGAAAACAGTATTCTTACCAACCTGCATACCGATTATTACAACACAGGTTTTAAAGCATTGACCGAAGTTAACCTAGAAAGCGATTATTATGTGCAAAATGCCTCTTTTTTCAAAATAGATAATATCACATTAGGTTATACGCTTCGTGACTTTATAGAGAACACCAATCTTAGGTTTTATGGGTCGGCTCAAAACGTACTCATTGTTACAGATTACAATGGTTTAGACCCTGAAATAAACGGGGGGATTGACAACAATTTCTACCCGAGGCCACGATCGTTTGTATTTGGAGTAAACCTAAATTTTTAAATTAAGACACGATGAAAAAGACATATAAAATACTAACCTTTTTAGCTATAACAAGCGCTCTTTTTAGCGGCTGTCATGATGACCTCAACCAAGATCCAACAATAGATCCCGATAGCTTTACAGAGCAAAATGTGTTTGCCAATGCCGATGAAGCTAAAGGAGCCCTCGCAAAATTGTATGCCAGTTTAGCACTTACAGGACAAGAAGGTCCTGCTGGACAAGCCGATATTACGGGAATTGACGAAGGGACCTCGCAATATTCAAGAATGCTATTCAACCTCAACGAGTTAACTACCGACAATGCTGTGGTAGGTTGGGGAGATCCCGGACTTCCTAATTTACATGAAATGAATTGGGATTCCAGCAATGACTTTACTGCGGCTATGTATTACCGCTTGGCACAAGAAGTATCTTTTTGCAATTCATTTATTGAAAATGCCGAAAGCTTGGCCGAAGATACCGAAGTGCAATACTTTATTGCGGAAGCACGTTTTTTAAGAGCCTTTGCTTATTATAACTTAATTGATTTATATGGAAACGTTCCTTTGGTAACACTTGTTTCTACAGAGCTCCCGGAACAAAGCAACCGGACTGAAATTTTTCAGTATGTAGAATCAGAATTACTTGAAATCCAAGACCTGCTTAAAGAAAGTCAGGCTAACGAATATGGCCGCGTAGACCGTGTTGCAGCTTGGGCATTACTTTCTAAATTATACCTAAATGCAGAAGTCTGGACAGGAGAAAACAAATATACCGAAGCGGTTACCTATTCAGAAAAAGCAATTGTTTCATCTTACAGCATCAACACCAATGATGCCAATGGAAATGGTTCGGCCTACGACGAACTTTTTCTAGCAGACAACAATGCTAATGGAGCCCAAAACGAATTTATCTTCGCCATTAATTTTGACGGAAATCAATCGCGTACATACGGAGGAACTACTTTTTTAGTACACGCTGCCATTGGTGGCGATATGGACCCTTCACTCTTTGGAGTTAATGGTGGCTGGGGCGGTAACCGTACCACCAGTGCTTTGGTTGAAAAATTTGATGATGCCGCTACAACTTTTAACGACGATGGCTTCCCTACAGCATGGGAAGACACAAGGGCCCTATTTTATACCGATGGTCAGAGTTATGAGATTAATACCATTGCCAATACATTTACCGATGGTTATGCAATTACCAAGTTTAAAAATGTTACTTCTGAAGGAAATCCAGGAAGCGATGCCGGAGGCGATTTTGTAGATACCGACCTTCCGTTAATCCGTTTGGCAGAAATCTATCTTAATTATGCCGAAGCAGTTCTTAGAGGCGGTTCTGGTGGCAATGTAAATACAGCCGTAAGTTATATCAATCAATTAAGAACACGTGCCTATGGAAATACAAATGGCAACATTGCTTCTGGCGATTTAACATTAAACTTTGTACTGAATGAAAGAGCACGTGAACTCTATTGGGAAGGACAAAGAAGAACAGATTTAATTCGTTACAATTTGTTTACAACCGCAAGCTACGTATGGCCTTTTAAAGGAGGCGTAAAGAATGGGGCCGCTGTAGATTCATACAGAAACCTGTTTCCGTTACCTGCAAATATTATTTCCATAAATACCAATCTAACTCAAAATCCTGGTTACTAACAAAACATCAAGAAAAATGAAAAAAACAACATACCTTTTCGTTATAATCGTAGCATCAATAAGCTTTTATGCTTGTTCCAGCGACGATGACTTTACCTTTATTGCCAAACCCGATCCGGACGGAATAGCTTTTGAAAATACTTTTTTGGATGCCTATTCACTAAATGCGGAAAATGGTGACAATCTAGCTGAACGCTTTATTTGGAATGCGGTAGATTTTGATGCCCCTACCCCGATAAAATACGAATTGCAAGCAGCAATCACAGAAAGCTTTGAAAGTATTGATGCACTTGCCAACGATATAACAGAAACCAATTATGGCGTTACCGTAAAAAACATGTTGGATTTGGCTACTGATGCCGGGCTGGACAATGATCCCGAAACAGAAGCGCCCAACACCGGAACACTCTATTTTCGTGTAAGGGCCTATGTAGGCGACGATGCTGCCAACACGGTAGAACAACTTTCAGAAGCAGTACCTATTAATGTAGTTTTGGTTGAAGCCAACGATAACGATAATACCAATGACCTTTTAACCACATGGGGGGTTGTGGGCGATGCCGCCCCAAATGGATGGGACGGCCCAGATGCACCTTTTATTAAAACAGACGACCCAGATGTTATTGTGGCATATGTTAACTTGACAGATGGCGAAATTAAATTTAGAGAGAACAACGATTGGGCCAGCAATTATGGAGATACCGGAGCCGATGGCACTTTAGAGGATGCAGGGGACAATATTAAAGTTACGGCAGGCTCCTATAAAATAGCATTTAACACAAACGAACTTACATATTCATTAGAGCCATATTCATGGGGGTTAGTGGGCGACGCAACTCCAAACGGATGGGATGGCCCGGATGCACCTTTAACGTTTGATGCCGCAACAAATACCTGGAATGCAACAACCACGCTTACCGATGGTGAAATTAAATTTCGCTTAAACAATGACTGGGGTGTAAATTTTGGCGACAACGGAACCGATGGAACCATAGATAATGGAGGAGACAACATTCCTGTAACAGCCGGAAATTATAATATTACAGTGAATTTCGACACGCTGGAATACAGCTTGGAAGCATTGTAATTTTACAAACAGTACGCAAAATCTTTTGTATGTATAGTTAGTAGAAAGCGGAAGATGTAAATGCATATATCTTCCGTTTTTGACATACATAAATTTCCATTAAAAATAAATTCTTCAATTATGAAATGAGCATAAATTTTTTCATGCAGAAATTTACCAACCGACATGAATAAAATTTTTGCGAATTGCCGAATGTCTTAAAAATTTTATACAGATGAAAACTAAAATTTCTTTTATACTTCCCCTTTTTGCTTTATGGATGTGTGCATGCACTAACGACGACGACCAAGTCACGACCCCCGAACCCGACGAAACCCCAACCAATATTGAACTGGTTCCTTTGGATCTTTCCAGTATCGACAATGGAAGCCGGGTAATGATGCAAGCTTTTTATTGGGACGTAGAACCCAGAGGTGAATGGTGGAACATACTTTCTGAAAAAGTCGATGACTGGAGCGCTTCGGGAATTAACAGATTATGGCTTCCTGTAGCTACAAAAGGGCAATCTGGCGGCTATTCCATGGGGTACGATCCTTCCGACTATTTTGACTTTGGCGAATTTGAGCAACACGGTACCGTAAAAACCCGTTTTGGAAGCCGTGAAGAATTGGAGAATTTAATTACCAAAGCACATAACAACGACCTGGAAGTAATTGCCGATATCGTTATCAACCATAATTCAGGAGGAGGCGAAGAATACAACCCCTACCGCGATAAAAATACTTTTACCCTTTTCGATGAAACACATGGGAATGCATCGGGAATGTTCAATAGAAATTATGAAAACTTCTATCCAAACAGCACTAGCAATTATGATGATGGGAGCTTGTTTTATCCCGAACAAAATTTAGACCATCATCAAGAATATGTACAAAACTGGTTATGGAAAAACGATAATTCGGTAGCCAAATACTATAAAAACGTAATGGGGTTTGATGGCTGGCGCTTTGATTATGTCTTGGGCTACGAACCATGGGTAGTAAAAATGTGGCTTGACGAAGTAGGAGGTTTCTCCGTAAGCGAGCTTTGGGACGGAAACCCAGAAGTATTGGCAAACTACATAAACGAAACCGATAGTGGCGTTTTTGATTTCTCAACTTTCTACAAACTTGATGAAGCCCTGGACAGGTATAACGACTTGACATACCTTGAAAAAGAAATGCTTTGGCAAACACACCCAGACAAAGCAGTAACTTTTACTGCAAATCATGATACAGAGAAAGATACCAACGAAGACAACAATATTTCCCCAGAAAACAAGCTAAAAGCCTATGCCTATATATTGACGCACCCGGGATATCCAACTATTTTTTATACTGATTATGAAAACGAAGATTTTAAAGAACAACTGAAACAGCTAATTAAAATCCATAATAGTTTAGCTTCAGGTGAAACAGAAATCTTGTATGTAGATAACGATGAATATATTATGAAAAGAAAAGGCAATGCCGAAAACCCCGGATTAATTTTATACATCAACACTTCTGAAAACATTAAAAAACGATTGATAAAAACCAACTGGAACAACAGTTATTTAATGGATTATAGCCTAAATTCAATGGCTACACCCCTTTCAGATACAAATGGAGAAGCTTATATTGAAGTACCTGCAAATAGTTATACTATTTGGTCTGTTACCCCAACAAAATAATAGGCAATACGCGCATCATTTAAAAGTAAAAACAACAATTATTGTTGCGTTAAAATTTTAGCTATTTTTTTTATATTTCTATCATATAACTTGTAATATTTTCATATATTCACATAATTTTAAAACTATTTAACATTAAAATACAGTCGTTTTAAACAGTAATAAACCACCTTACACAAAGAAAACGGCTACATACCTTGTTAAATGAAGCTAACTATTTGAACTTTAAAATTTAATTGTATGAAGAACAATTTTCTGAAAGGCTTAGTCCTTGTTGGAGCATTTCTGTGTTTCAGCATGGCTAAAGCCCAGACTGTAAGTGGAACAGTCTCTGACGCAACCGGCCCACTTCCTGGGGCCAATGTTCTGGTAAAAGGAACATCAAATGGAACGCAAACAGATTTTGACGGAAATTACACCTTGGACAATGTTGCATCGGGTGCTGTTTTGGTATTCAGTTATGTAGGTTTTTCCAGTAAGGAAATCCCGGTAAACGGGCAATCTACCATTAATGCAACCTTAACAGAAGATGCACAGGCACTGGACGAGGTAATAGTAATTGGATATGGTACCACGACCAAAGAAGATGCTACCGGAGCTGTTGCCGTTGTTGGGTCGGAAGATTTTAACCAAGGCGTTATTGCTTCTCCCGAACAACTCATTCAAGGTAAAACTGCCGGAGTACAGATTACCCAAACCAGTGGCGAACCAGGAGCAGGTGTTCAAGTTAGGATTAGAGGTACCGCTTCTGTCCGCTCAAACAACAACCCTTTATTTGTAGTAGATGGAGTTCCCCTAGCCGGAAATAATACTGCTGCCGATGGAGCCGATCTAGGAGCTGGTACAAGTTCGGCAAAAAACCCATTGAATTTCCTAAACCCGAACGACATTGAGAGCATGACCGTTTTAAAAGATGCCTCTGCAACGGCTATTTATGGTTCCCGTGCCGCCAATGGGGTTATTTTAATTACTACCAAAAGCGGAAAAGCAGGCCAGGGCGGAAAGTTTGAGTTTTCTTCAAATACCAGTGTTTCTGTAGCCGCAAAAACATTCGACTTACTAGACAGGGAACAATACCTTGATGCAATAGATCAATATGGGGGCGATAGAAGCGCCTTGGATTTTGGAGCAGATACAGATTGGCAGGATTATTTAATGAGAACTGCTTTTTCTACAGATCAAAACCTGGCATATTCCAATAATTACGGTTCTGGTTTTGTTAGGGCTTCATTTAGCTATAGCGATCAAAACGGAATCATAAGAAACTCGGCTCAAGAAAGAATTACAGGAAGGGTAAACCTTTCTCAACGCTTTTTAGACGATAAGCTAAAAATTGATTTTAACGGTACAATTTCCAGAGTGAATGACGATGCTCCAATGATTACAAATACAGCAGGTTCTACCGGAGATTTATTGGGTGCTACGTATTTTGCCAATCCAACATGGCCTACAGACCCGACTTTTTCAACAGGTAATGATATAATTCCTTCACAGGCTTTGGAATATTTTAAAGACATGACCAATACAAACAGGTATCTGGCAAATATTTCGGCAGAGTATGAAATCATTGAAGGTTTAAAAGCTAAAATCAATTTAGGGTACGACGAGTCTTCCGCAGAAAAAAACCAGGCATTGTCCGGTAATATTACTGGATTAAGTAATGGGGCACCGGTAAATGGTAAAGGCTTCTTTGCCAATAATTACAATAAAAACGAATTATTCGATGCCACCCTTAACTATACAAAGGATTTTAGCAATTCTAAGTTGGAAGTTTTGGTTGGATATTCTTATCAAAGTTTTAAAACAGCCGGGAGAACTGTCCAAGGCTTTGGATACTCATCAAGGAACATGGACGAAATGTTCGACGAACTGGAAATGTCCAGAAATATCATAGAAAACTCAATTACAGGATCGTATCAACAATATGGATATGATGCAGACGGGCTTTTTGTTAACCGTTTATTCCCAGAAATATCAGGAAACGAAGCTCTATCCGCTCCTTCGGGTGTACCCTTAACTGCGGTGGCGGCCGATACCTATGATTATACCGATGAGTTACAATCTTATTTTGGAAGGGTTAATTACACGCTCATGGAAAAGTATATTTTCACTTTTACACTACGAGCCGATGGATCTTCTAGATTTGGACCCGATAATAGATATGGTTATTTTCCTTCCGGAGCTTTTGCATGGAGGCTCGATCAAGAAGATTTTTTGTGGGAGAAACCTTTTCCACGCTTAAACTTCGTTTAGGATATGGTATTACCGGTAATCAGGATGGTTTAGGATATGGAAATTTTACCTATAGACAACGTTTTGGCGGTATTGGTATTAGCAATGGTGGAGATGTTAACCCTCCAACACTTGGATTGGTTGCATTTCCCGACAGTACGCTTAAATGGGAAGAAACCGCACAAGCAAACATAGGGATTGATTTTGGGTTTATGAACGAACGTTTAAACGGTAGTATTGACCTTTACCATAAAACAACCAAAGACCTATTGTTAAAACAGGAAGCTGCCCAACCCTCGCCTCAACCCTTTTATTTTGGCAATGTGGATGCCGATGTTATTAATAAGGGTATTGAATTTGCAATTAATTACGACTTAATCCAAGCAGATAACTTAAACTGGAACCTAGGATTTAATATTGCATACAACGATAATATGGTTAAGAACTTTGATGGGCAAATCCAAACTGGTGCCATTAATGGTAACGGATTAACCGGAGCCTATGCGCAATTATTAACTGGAGGATATCCTTTGTTTTCTTACTACCTAAGAAAATTTGGAGGATATGATGAAAATGGTATTTCCGTATACCCAAATGGGGACATACAGGAATTTGTTGATAAAAGTGCCTTACCAAAAGTAACTTCTGGGCTTTCTACCAGCTTATCGTACAAAAACTGGGATTTCAATGCATTCTTTACGGGGCAATTTGGGCAGTATATTTATAATAACAATGCCAATGCCTTCTTTACCGCAGGTATTATAGGCAGTGGTAAAAATGTTACCCAAAATGTATTGACAAATGGTGAATCGCCCGCCAATGCACCCGACGTTTCCACAAGGTTCTTGGAGAAAGGAGATTTTGTAAGATTGCAAAATGCATCCATTGGCTATAACTTCCCGATAAGAGAAGGTTGGTTTCTCGATGCTTTAAGGTTTAACGTAACTGGACAAAATCTATTTGTAATTACAGATTATACTGGTTTAGACCCAGAAGTAAACACTCCAAAACCTTTAAACGACATTCCTTCTTTGGGGATAGATTACACAAGTTTTCCAAGACCGAGAACGATTACGTTTGGAATTAATGCAACTTTTTAAAAAATTGACAAATGAAAACATCAAAAATATATAATTTATTAATCATTGCTCTTCTTCTCGGAATTTCCGGCTGTACCGATTTGGAAATTGAAGAAACTGACTCTCGTTTTCCAAATCTGTCGGGCGAATTTACAGGAGTGGATGCAACAGAAAGCTTAGAAAACCTGTACAATTCTGTAAGAGGTCAAGTTCAGACACAGGAAGACATGTATGGAATTATCGAAGTGTCGTCAGATGAATTCTTAGTCCCCACTAGAGGTACCGACTGGGGCGATAATGGAGTATGGAGGTCATTGCACGGCCATACTTGGAGCACAACACATAATCTTATCAAAAACACATGGAATGCATTAAATTCAAATGTATATAATGCTACAACCATTATTGACCCATTGAGCGAGCCCACGCCCCAACAAGCGGCCGAAGCAAAATTTATTAGAGCTTATAGCATGTTTTGGTTAATGGATCTATTCGGTCAAGTTCCTTTTAGGTCGCCACAAGATGGGCCAGATGTAAACCCTTCGGTAATGACAAGGACCGAAGCCTATGAGTTTGCTGTTAAGGATTTAACCGAAGCAATTTCTGATCTGCCAAGTACAGGCCCTGGCGAAGGATTAATAAAAGCATCCAAGGCATCTGCCCGCTATTTGCTTGCCAAGCTATATCTAAACAAGCATATCTATACGGGGGCAGAAAGTCCAAATCCAGCCGATATGACCCAAGTAGTTGAATTGGTAGATGATATTCAGGCAGACGGGTTTGCTCTTCAAGAAGGCTATTTTGAATTATTTACCAATGATACAGACACCGAAACCATCTTTTTTACAACTTCTGATATAGGTTCCCGTATATGGAACGGACTTCATTACAACCAAGGTGCACCCGATAATACCGGTGGAGGGTGGAACGGCTTTACAACTTTGGCCGAATTCTACGACCTATTTGAAGGAGACCCAAATATAAACACGCCCGGATCGGGACAAGAAGAAAGAAGGGGTTACGTTCCATTGGCAGGTGTTCCGTCCGATCAGCCAGATGGTGATGATGAGGACAATCTGCCAGACGATGACATTGATGAAGATGGAATAAAAGATGGCTCTAATATTGGTTTTGGCTTCTTAATAGGGCAACAATATGGCCCCAACGGAGAGAAACTAAAAGACAGGCAAGGAAATGACCTTGTTTATTCCAAAGAACTTCCCGGCTTACTGGGCAACAATGAAAGAACAGGAATCAGGGTTCTTAAGTACAGCCCCGTAAACGGTTCTTTTGCCACACATATGGTATTATATAGGTATGCCGACGCTCATTTAATGAAGGCAGAAGCTATCATGCGCGGTGGCTCTTCTGGTGAAGATGCCCTTACCTTGGTAAATGAGTTAAGGACTATTAGGGGCGCTACTCCCCTTGGTTCTTTAACAGAGCAAGATTTACTGGACGAACGCGGAAGGGAACTTTATGGAGAATATTGGAGGCGTAACGACCAGATCCGGTTTGGTACATTTACCGATACATGGGAATTTAAAGACAATACCGAAGAATTTAGGGTATTGTTCCCAATTCCGGAAACTGCCATTATTACAAATCCTAATTTAATACAGAACGAAGGATACTAACGCGTGTTTTGTACTATTTTGAACATGTAAGATGCCCGCAATTGCGGGCATCTTTATTTTTTTACTTTCAACAAAAAACCTTTGTTGTGTACATTTTCAATTACTATCCTTGGATCTTTGCTTAAATACTTCCGCAGGTGCGATATAAATACGTTTAAACTTTTGCGGTTAAAATAATCGTTCTCGCCCCAGATACTTGTTAATATGTCCTTATGAAGCGACAATTCGTTTTTTCTTCTCCATAAAAACAACAGCAGTTCGCTTTCCCTTGATGTTAACGAAATTATTTCGTCTTTATATTTTAATTCTTGGGTAGCAGGGTTAAAAAGATATCCTCCCAATATTATTTCTTCCTGTAGGGAGGTGTTTGTGCCAATATTTAACCTGTTTAACAAAGCTTCTACCCTAACCACCAATTCTTCTTCGTCTATCGGTTTTTTCAAATAATCGACCGCTCCAAGCGAAAACCCTTTGAGCACGTCTATTTTAAGGGACCGGGCAGATAAAAACATGAATGGTATGGACGAATAGAGGTCACGGATTTTTTCCGCCAAGGTAAAACCATCCATTTCAGGCATCATAACATCCAGTATTATGAGATCAAAGACTTCTTTTTTTAGTATTTCCAAAGCCTCAATACCGTTGGTTGCCCATACTATTTGAAAATCCTTCATCTTTAAATATTCGGTCAACAAATACCCTAACGAACTATCGTCTTCCACCAATAATAGCTTTCTCATTTATTTTTCTTTTTTTGCATTGGTAATTTAATGGTAACGGTTGTTCCTTTACCAATTGTACTTTCTAATAAAACTTTTCCTTTGTGCAGTTTTACAATTTCTTTTACATAGCTCAGCCCTAAACCATATCCCCGCACTTTTTGTATGTCGCCGGATGAAACCCTGTGATATTTTTTAAAAACGTGTTTTAAATTGGTTTCGTCTATCCCTATTCCCTTATCGGTTACCGCAATATACAAATAACCGCCTGCAACATGCGCCTTTAGATTGATTGTTGGGTTGTCCTCTGAATATTTTTTGGCATTATCCAGTAAATTATTGACCACATTTTCAAGATGGCTCGGTTCGCAATAAATGGTATAAGGGCCGTCCTGCAATTCATACTTAAATTGTATACCCTCTATGGAAGATAATCTGGAGAAGGACATGGCCAAATGCTCCAGTGTAGGATAAAAATCCTGAAGTTTAAGCTTTATAACTCCCTTTTTGTTCTCTATACCGGCCAGATCAAGCACTTTTTCAATATGACTTTTAAGCTTTTCGTTTTGTTCCCTAACAATGGTTATAATTGGTGCGGTTTCTTGTGTGACCTTGTCTTCAAGCAGTTTGGCCGCCAAGCCTATGGAAAACACCGGGGTTTTAAGCTCATGTGTTAAGTTATTAATAAACTCGTTTGTGGTTGTAATTACATTTCGTTGCCAGTACATGGAACGCAATACCCAAATAACCACTAAAATAATGGCTATTATAAATATTAAGCTCGGTATGGTCAACCCGTTTAATTGAGATAGAAAATAACTGTTTACGTCTTCAAATTGTAATTCCAAGATTAATCGTTGGCCAATACTATCTGGCAAATATCCATTGAGCACAATGGGAAACTTAAGGCCTTCCCTATTGGCCAAGTTATAGATGGGCGATGTTAAATACACCGTACTGTCGTTTTTGTACAGCCTGTATTGGAAAGATGTTTTAATTCCCCGTTGCAACAAACGGTCCACCAAAAAATCATTTAAAAAATGACTCGAAGCGTCTTGCAAGCTATCTATACTTAATTTAAAATGAGAAGTATCTTTTGTAATGGCCTGTTGCATTAAAAAAGTAAGCTCGTTTTGCGTGCTTAAATCCGATTTAATAGTTTGTATGGATTGTCCAATTTTTGTATTGAACTGTACCTTGGCCAAGTTTAGTCCCACTTTTAAGTACTGATATTGTATAAAGGCCAAACCTATCACCGAGACGATAAAAATAATGATATATCCTTTTTTATAGTTTAGCATATTGCTTCTAATTAACTAAAAAATTAGCTTTCCAAACACTTGTTATCCTTTTATTAATAAAATTAACCTTTTATTAATCCTTTTCGCTTATCGTTAATTAAAACCTAAACAAGTAGGTATTATATTAGCAGTGTTCAAAATAGTTTTAAAAATTCTTCATTACAATTAAAAGTATAAAAAAGCTAACTTATGGGTTAGCTTTTTTATATAAATGCTTATGAAAAGTGAAATATAAAATCCAAAAGGTGGTGGGATTAAAAAGTATAATAAAAAATAATGGCCGTAAGAATTATATGTTTTCTTATAATAGCGATGCTATTTTCCTGCTCCAAGGAAAAGAAGCTTTTCATGGCTGTTCCAGCAAGTAAAACCGGCATTGAATTTAAAAACAAACTAACCAACTCCCCCAACCTAAATATTCTTAATTATTTATATTATTACAACGGTGCCGGTATTGCTGCTGGTGATTTTAACAATGATGGATGGGTCGACCTCTATTTTACTTCGAACCAAACAGAAGACAAACTTTTTCTAAATAAAACCGGATTTAAATTTGAAGACATTACCGATAGGGCCGGAATAAAAAATCCTGACAACTGGACAACTGGCGTTACCACAGTAGATATTAATAATGATGGCTGGCTTGATATTTACATTTGCCGGGTAAGTGAGCTCTCCAAACAAAAAAAACACAACCTCCTTTATGTTAACCAAGGGAATAACAGAAATGGAATTCCCACCTTTAAGGAACTATCGCATATTTACAATCTTGATATTTCAAGTTATGCAACGCAAGCTACCTTTTTTGATTATGATTTAGACGGCGACCTGGATATGTATTTGCTCAATCATTCGGTACATCCCAATAGAATGTATGGAAACGGTAAAAAGAGAAATGCCATAGATAGTCTATATGGCGATAAATTGTTCCGAAATGATAATGGGACCTATCAAGATGTTTCTAAAAAAACAGGTATTTATCAAGGAAGTATTGGTTATGGGCTCGGCGTGGCCATTTCTGATATTAACAACGACGGGTATCCTGATATTTATGTGGGAAACGATTTTTTCGAGAATGACTATTTGTACATTAATCAAAAAGACGGTACATATAAAGAAATAATTGCTTCGGATGAAACAAAACTCGGGCATACCACGCACTTTTCAATGGGGAATGATATTGCCGACGTGAATAACGATGGTTTAACAGATATTGTTTCGGTAGATATGCTTCCAGAAGACCTTAAAGGCTATAAAACATCGGGGTCTGAATACAACTACCAAATATACAGCAACTATTTAAAAAACGGATATGCGCCCCAGTTTATGCAAAATGCGCTTCATTTTAACAATGGCAACAACCGTTTTACCGAAACAGCCTTTTCAAGCGGCCTGGCAGCTACCGAATGGTCCTGGTCTCCTTTAATAGCCGATTTGGACAACGACGGTTATAAAGATGTATATATAACAAATGGTATTTTGGGGGCTACCAACGATATGGATTTTATTAGTTTCATTGCAAACGAAAAAATTCAAAAACGCCTTGGAAAGGGAATGACCGAAGAAGATATGGAATTCATCAATGAGATCCCCAAAAAACACGTAGCCAATTATTTTTTTAAAAATAACCGAAATCAAACCTTTACCAATGCCACCAAGGATTGGAACGACCCCATTCCATCATATAGTAACGGTAGTGTATATGCCGATCTTGACAATGACGGGGATTTAGATTTAGCAGTAAACAATGTCAATGAAAATGCTTTCCTGCTACAAAACAACTCAATGGAGATGTTGGCCCATAATTTTATAAAAATTAAATTTAAAGGAAATGACAAAAACCTAAACGGTATTGGAAGCAAGGTTAAAGTCTACGCAGATTCGCTAACTATTGTAAATGAAAACTACACATCCAGAGGGTTTATGTCGGCTACTGCGCCAGAAATGCTAATCGGGCTGGGAAAACACAACATAGATTCGTTGGTTGTAGTATGGAACGATGGAAAATTTGAAAAAAAAACCAATCTTGCCCTCAACTCGTCCATAATACTCGATTATAAAAATGCCAAAGGCAATTATTACCAAGAAAGCAAAAGCCCTGACATTTTCGTTAAGAACAGCAAACGTTCGTTAAATTTTAAACACAAAGATCAAACATCAATAGAGTTTAACCGCGACCCATTAGTTCCTTTTGCTAATACCAATCAAGGTCCAAAAACGGCCATTGGTGACATTAATAACGATGGCTTGGACGACATATTTATTGGCGGGGCAAAGATGCAGGCTTCTGCCCTTTTTACACAGCAAGAAAATGGTTCTTTTACAGAAATTCAACCAGATTTATTTGCAAAAGATGCCAAAAGTGAAGCTATTGACAATATTTTTTTTGATGCCAACAACGACGGCAACCTAGACCTTTTAGTTGTAAATGGTGGAAATGAATTTGCATCTGGCACGCCGCTAGAACCACTACTCTATTTTAATAACAATGGTGTTTTTGAAAAAGATACGCTACAATTTAAAAATACATTCATAAATGCCTCCATGGTAAAAGCTGTTGATCTTGACAATGATGGGGATTTAGATATATGCATTGCCTCCAACGGAAAGCCGCGGACTTTTGGAGAGACTTCAAAACAATATATTTTTCAGAATAACGGAAAAGGTGTTTTTAAAGACATTACACCTACATTCGCACCCGATTTTGAAACCCTTGGAAATGTTCAGGATATTGAATGGACAGACTTAAACTACGATGATCTACCCGATGCAATTGTTGCCGGATATTGGATGCCCATTTCTATATTTATAAACGACGGAAAAAGGCTTAGGTTTCAAGAAAACAACTTAGAAAATACCAATGGCTGGTGGAATAGTGTAATAGCATCCGATTTTGACAATGATGGGGATATTGATATAATGGCAGGAAACTGGGGGCTCAACACCCGTTTAAAAGCATCAAAGAAAAACCCTGTTACGCTCTACATTAATGATTTTGACGATAATGGAAAGACCGACCCCGTTGTAACTTATTTCTATCAGGGAGAAGAAACCACTTTTTCATCAAAAGACGAACTTGTAAAGCAAATGCCCATGCTAAACAAGAAGTTTCTTTCGTATACCGATTTTGCAAATGCACGGTTTTCTGAGTTGCTTCCGCAGGAAAAAATAAAGAATACCCCTAAGAAAAAGGTATTCGAATTGGCTTCCATGTATTTTGAAAATAAAGGAAACGCCACATTCCTGGCAACAAAACTGCCATTTATGGCCCAAACCTCTTGCGTGTTCGATATATTAAACGACGATTTTAACAATGATGGTTTTGAAGATGTTATTTTGATTGGGAACAACTACGAAATAAGTACCCAACTAGGAAGACTCGATGCTTTACATGGTTTAATATTATTAAATGATCCCCATGGATTTTTTAAAGTGCAACAACCGCAGCAGTTTAATGTTTCGGGCCCCGCAAGGAGTATTAAAAAAATAACAATCGGCAACAAACCATATTACATTGCTACCATAAACAATGGCAAACCAATCTTTCTAACTAAAGCAACAGCACCATGAAAAGAATAATTTTAGGATTAAGCCTGATTTCTATCATTTATTCTTGTAACAAAAACCCGAAACAAGAAAATGATAACGTTAAAAAAAAGGAGACTCTTTTTTCCTTGGTTCCCAATGAAGAAAGCGGTATAGATTTTATAAACGAAATTGAAAATCAAAAAAATTTCAACATTTTTAAATATAGGAATTTCTATAACGGCGGCGGGGTTGCCATAGGCGATATTAATAACGATAGCCTGCCCGATATATACTTAACTGCCAATATGGGTAAAAACAAACTGTTTATTAACAAAGGTAATTTTAAATTTGAAGACATTACCGATAAAGCAGGAGTTGGCGGGAATAAACCGTGGTCTACAGGCGTTACCATGGTCGACATCAATAGCGATGGCTACTTGGATATATATGTGGCCAATGCCGGGAACATGGAAGGGAACAACCACGATAACGACCTCTATATTAACAACGGCGATCTAACCTTTACAGAACAGGCCGATGCCTATAATTTGGCAAAAAGTGGATTTACAACACATGCCGTATTTTTTGATTATGACAAAGATGGTGATTTAGATGCCTATATTTTAAACAACAGTAATATCCCCGTAAGTAGTTTGGGATATGCCGAACAACGGGAAGTAAGGGCGCAGGACTGGGAAGGTGTTCCGGATATTTTTAAGGGTGTTGGCGATATGCTCCTTAGAAACGACAATGGAAAATATGTGGACGTAAGTGAAAAAGCCGGTATTTACGGAAGCCTGATAGGTTTTGGGCTAGGTGTTATGATAAGTGATATTAACCAAGATACTTATCCAGACATTTATGTTTCGAACGATTTTTACGAAAGAGATTACCTTTATATCAACAACCATGATGGAACCTTTAGGGAAGAAATACAAAAATGGACTTCGCATTTAAGCCTTTCTTCCATGGGCGTGGATATGTCGGATATTAACAATGATGGGCTTGCCGATATTTTTATTACCGACATGCTTCCCGAAGGAGACCAGAGAACTAAAACCGTAACAGAATTTGAAGGCTATGATATTTTTAGGCTCAAACAAAGAAAGGATTTCTCGCAACAATTCATGCAGAACACGCTTCAAATAAACAATGGAAACGAATCTTTTTCTGAAACAGCATATTTTAGCGGCATTGCCAAAACAGACTGGAGCTGGGGAGGTGTTTTATTCGATATGGATAATGACGGTTACCGAGACATCTATGTGGCCAATGGTATAAACCACGATCTAACCGATATTGATTTTGTAAACTTTTTTGCGAACGAAATTATACAAAAAATGGCGCTTACCGGGAAAAAACAGGCCATTGATTCCATTATTGACAAAATGCCTGTAAAACCAATTCCCAACTATGCCTATAAAAACAACCAAGACTTAACTTTTAAAGATAAAACAGAAGAATGGGGCTTTAATACCCCCAGCATGTCCAACGGTGTTGCTTATGGAGACCTGGATAATGACGGAGATCTGGATATTGTTGTTAATAATGTTAACATGCAGGCATTTGTATATAAAAACAATAGCGATAAATTAAAAGAAAACAACTATATTAAATTACGGTTCAAAGGAGATAATTCTAACATATTTGCCATTGGTGCCTCCGCCAAATTGTATATCCAGGACAAAACCATACTTTATGAGCATATTCCTTACCGGGGTTTTCAATCTTCTATGGATTATACCGCCACCTTGGGAGTTGGCAAGGCCCAAAAAATAGATTCCTTACGTATTATTTGGCCCAATGGCACCACAGAAAAACTAACTCAATTGGCCGTTAATAAGGTCATTAACTTAAAACAAGCCAATGCTAGCGAAAAATACAATCCTAAAAAATATGCTCCAAAACAAACCCTTTTAACAGAAGTCAATACAAAAGCGCTTAACCCACATAAAGAAGACAATTTTGTAGATTTTGATTATGAAGGTCTTATTGGTAAAATGACTTCCCAAGAAGGCCCAGCGGTTGCCGTGGGTGATATTGACAATGATGGAAATGAAGATATTTATATCGGCGGGGCAAAAAACCAGTCGGGGGCATTATATATTAACAAGGGAAATGGTAAATTATATAAAATAGACCAGAATGCTTTTGATAATGATAAAAACTTAGAAGATACCTATGCCGTTTTCTTTGATATTGATAATGATGATGACCTCGATTTAATGGTAGGAACGGGCGGTAATGAAGAAGCCGATGCCACAAATTATAAAGCAAGGGTTTATTTTAACGACGGAAAGGGAAACTTCGCTAAAAGCGAACAAAATATTCCCGCAACCCTTCATAATATTTCTGTAATTGCACCCTACGATTTTGATGCCGACGGCGATACCGACATTTTTATAGGCTCGCGCAGTGTCCCGGGAATTTACGGCATAGACCCAAAGCACCTGCTCTTGGAAAATCAAGACGATGGTACTTTTAAAGATGTTACCGAAAGTAAGGCTTACGACCTAAAAAATGTTGGTATGGCAACCGATGCCAAATGGGTCGATATGGATGGCGATACTATAAAAGACCTTGTAATTGTTGGCGACTGGATGTCTCCAAAAGTGCTCTTTAATTCTGGCAGGCGCCTTGCGCTTGAAAGCACGCAACTGGACAATTACAGTGGTTGGTGGAACGCCATTGAAAGTGCCGATATTGATAATGACGGGGATCTAGATTTAATATTGGGCAATCAAGGAAGCAATATTGCCTATAAAGCTTCTGCTGATGCACCCATGAAAATGTTTATCAACGATTACGACAATAACGGTACCATTGAACAAATAGTAACGCGTTCCATCAACGGGAAGGATATGCCCATTCACATGAAAAAAGAATTGACCAAACAATTGTCTTCCTTAAAAAAGCAAAATCTAAAAGCTTCGGAATATTCAAAAAAATCCATTCAGGAACTTTTTTCCACAGAGGTGTTCAACAATTCCATTGTAAAAGAAGTCAATACCATAGAATCCATAGTGGCCGTTAATAAAGGAAACGACGAATACGATATAAAAATACTGCCAAGCCAAGTGCAGTTTTCGTGTGTGTGCGATATTTATTGCAATGACATAAATAATGATGGCAACCTAGATTTAATCATGGCCGGTAATAATTACGAGTTTAAACCGCAATTTTCCCGCTTGGACGCTAATTATGGCAGTGTTCTTCTAGGCGATGGCCAAGGAGATTTTGAATGGCAAAACTACAACACCTCGGGCATGTTTGTAAAAGGCGAAGTAAAAAACATTAAACGTTTTCAAGATGCCTCTGGCAAAACTTACATTTTGCTCGGTATTAACAATCAGCAACCAAAAATCTTTAAAGTAAATGAAATCCATGAATAAATTTCCTGTCTTCATATTGGCTTTATTACTGGTTGTCTCTTGTAAAAATGAAGGGGATTTATTTAGCAATCCTGCTCCCGACAACACAGGCATTGACTTTATAAACCAAGTTACTCCCACCAAAGAGTTAAATATCCTTGATTATTTATATTTCTACAACGGCGGCGGTGTTGCCATTGGCGACATTAATAACGATGGGCTTCCCGATGTGTTTTTCTCTGGTAACCAAGTAAAAAACAAATTATACCTCAACAAAGGGAACCTAAAGTTTGAAGACATTTCCACATCTGCTAAAATCGGCGGGGAAAGCACATGGAATACAGGAGCCATAATGGGCGACGTGAATGGCGATGGCCTGCTCGATATTTATGTATGTGCAGTTGTTGGCATAAACGGATTTAGGGGGCATAACGAATTGTATATTAACAATGGTGATTTAACCTTTACCGAAAGTGCACGAAAATATGGCCTCGATTTTGACTCTTACAGTTCTTCGGCGGCATTTCTAGATTATGACCAAGATGGAGATTTGGACCTTTACTTACTTAACCATGCCGTGCACACGCAGGAATCGTATGGTAAGGCCGATTTAAGGTACAAAAGAAATTATGCCACCGGCGATAAATTAATGAGAAACGACAATGGTACATTTACCGACGTAAGTGAAGAAGCCGGAATTTATGGCGGTGTTAACGGTTATGGATTGGGGTTGGCGGTATCCGACTTTAACCAAGATGGATTACCCGATATTTACGTAGGAAACGATTTTCATGAAGACGATTATTATTACCTGAACAATGGCGACGGAACTTTTACCGAAAGCCTTAAAAAGCATTTTGGCCACACAAGTAGGTTTTCCATGGGCAATGACGTGGCCGATATTAACCACGATGGTTTTCCGGACATCCTTTCCCTGGATATGCTCCCCGATGACGAAACGGTATTAAAGTCTTCTGCCGGGGACGAAAATGTACAGATGCTTAAAATGCGTACCGAAAAACTTGGTTACCATTATCAATACACCAGAAACATGCTGCAAATAAATCAAGAAGGCGAAAATTATGCCGAAACTGCTTTAATGAGCGGCATTGCGGCCACCGATTGGAGCTGGAGTGCCTTGTTTGCCGATTTTAATGAAGATGGGAAGCAAGACCTGTTTATTTCCAATGGAATACCAAAAAGGCCCAATGATCTTGATTTTATAAAATTTGCTTCAAACGAGCAGATTCGTAAAAAACTGGACAACACAAAATTGGTCGATCAAAAAGCAATCAACCTGATGCCTTCCGGAGCATACCATAATTTTATTTTTGAAGGCCAAAAAGACCTTCAGTTTAAAGACCAATCGGGAAAATGGATTGTAAAAGACACACTAATTTCTGGGGCCACGGCCATGGGAGACCTGGATAACGATGGCGACATCGACATAATTACCAACAACATTGATCAACCTGCCGGGATTTATATCAATAAAACAAACGATAACGGAAATTACATAAAGCTAAAATTCAACTACAAAAAACCCAATAGTTTTGGCATTGGCACAAAAGTGTTTTCTTTTCAAAATGGCCATATGCAATATCGGGAACTGTATACCGTACGGGGTTTTCAAGCTTCATCAGAGCCTATTGTGCATTTTGGGTACAGCAACAAAAACAATATAGATTCGCTATGGGTTGTCTGGCCCGACAAAACCTACCAAACACTTAAAAATGTGACCAAAAATCAAACTTTAGTGGTTTCACCTGAAAATAACAAACAACATTTTGCCTTTAACAAATTACTTACAGACAAGCCGTCTTTCTTTACAAAAACAGATGGCAATTTGGGCATTGATTTTAAACACGAAGAAGATAATTATATAGATTTTTTAAGACAAAAACTTATCCCGTACCAAATTTCAGACCGTGGTCCGGGCACGGCCGTTGGCGACCTTAACGGAGACGGAAAAGAAGACATTTTCTTTGGAAGCTCTAAATTTAAACCTGCAACTATATATATGCAAACCGATAGTGGTTTTGTAAAAAATACGCCCAATATTATTAAAAACGATTCTGTTACCGAAGTTGTTACTGCTTTTATTGCCGACCTGAACGGCGATAAAAAAAACGATTTGTTTACTGGTACCGGCGGCGGCGATTTTTATGCTAAAATGGAGCCCCTGAAAAACATTTTATACCTTGGCAGAGACTCCACCATGATAAAAGGCGTGTTACCGGAACAATTTGAGAATGTTTCAGTGGCAAAACCCTTTGATTTTGATGGCGATGGCGATTTGGACATCTTTCTGGGCAGCAATGCGGTTTCTTATGATTTTGGCGCCATTCCAAATTCTTTCCTTCTTATAAATGAAGGCAACAGCTTTTCGGTTATGGAAAATCCTTCCCTACAAAAAGCGGGAATGGTTACCGATGCCATTTGGAGCGATTTTGACGAAGATGGAAAAAAAGACCTAATTGTAGTTGGCGAGTGGATGCCCCCTAAGTTTTATAAAAATATGGGAAACAATTTTGAAGAGGTATTCCCTTTGGAAGAAAAGCTCCACGGTTTATGGCAGGGCATTACGGAATTTGACATGGACAACGATGGCGACATGGATTACATATTGGGCAATTGGGGCACCAATTCCAAGTTCAAGGCCAGTAAGGAATATCCTTTAAAAATGTATTATGCTGATTTTGACAAGAACAAGCGTACCGAAACCATTGTTGCAGCTGAAAAAGATGGCAAGTATTATACAATAGCCAATATGGACGAACTCTCTGAACAATTGGTGTCTTTAATGCGAAAAAAATTTACCACCTATAAAGATTTTGCGGGAAAGAGCCTGGAAGAAGTATTCGACAAAGGATTACTGGACAACGCTACCCTTTTAGAAGTGCATAACTTGCAATCGGGTTGGCTGGAAAACAATAAAGGAAACTTTACCTTCCGTCCGTTTACAAATAAATTGCAACTCTCCCCCATAACAACTTTTGCCACTGCCGATGTAAATGCCGATGGAGAAAACGAAGTTATTGCCGCAGGAAATTATTTCGGCACAAAGCCATATCATGGCAGGTTCGATGCCTTTCCGGGAGCCATTATTTACAACGATAAACACGTAGAACTTTCGTTGCATGCAGGCCTGGACCTATCTAGCAAAGCAGTTACGGCATTGAACATACTAAGCATAAACAATGAGGCTTATTTATTGGTTACCGTTAACGATAAGAAAGCTGAACTATACAAATTAAAAACCAACAAAAAGTAAACAGATGAAACGTATTTTTCTTTCATTTCTATGCATCATTTCATTGGTAATATTGGCTTCGTGCAACAAAGAAGAAAAACCAATCGAAATTACTTCAGAAAACATGCATCAAGCAATAGACAAAGTTGTTGAAGTAATGATACACGATATTTTCTCGCCCGTGGTAGTGAGCAGGATTTTTGTCTATCCAGACATTGCCGCATACGAAATTATGGCGCTCGACGATCCGAATTACAATTCCCTTGCCGGAAAACTCAATGGTTTAAAATCCATTCCAAAACCCCAAAACACCGAGCATGTTAATTATCGGGTAGCTGCATTGATTGCCCATTTAGAACTAAGCAAATCTTTAATCTTTTCAGAAGACCGTATTTCCAGTTATCAGGATAGTTTGTATACCTCATGGAAAAAAGTCAATGGAACAGAGTTTGAAACTTCAAAAAAATATGCCATGGATGTGGTTTCTTTTATGAAAGCATGGATGGATAAAGACAATTACAAACAAACGCGCACCATGCCCAAGTTTACGGTCGATACTGACGACCCCTCTAGGTGGCAGCCCACGCCCCCTGCATATATGGACGGCATTGAGCCACACTGGGACAAAATAAGGACCTTGGTTATAGATTCTGCTTCTCAATTTAAACCTATTCCACCGCCAGAATTTTCTTTGGATAAGGATAGCAAGTTTTTTAAAGAAGCAAAAGAAGTGTATGACGTTGGAAATAGAATAACCCAAGAAGGCGATACTTCTGATGGTGTGGCCATTGCGCAGTTTTGGGACTGTAACCCATATGTATCCGTTACCAAAGGCCATTTAATGTTTGCCACCAAAAAAATTACCCCCGGGGCACATTGGATAGGCATTACAAAAATTGCCTGTAGAAAAGCGAAAACCAACTTTAACGAAACGGTATTTGCTTATACCAAAACAGCCATTGCCATTTTTGATGGATTTATAAGTTGTTGGGACGAAAAATACAGGAGTAATTTAATACGCCCGGAAACAGTTATCAACTTGTATATAGACGAAAACTGGAAACCTATTTTACAAACACCGCCTTTTCCCGAGTATACCAGTGGACATTCGGTGGTTTCTGGTGCTGCGGCCAAAACGCTGACTTCAATTTTTGGGGATAATTTTTCTTTTGACGATGATACTGAAACTCCATATGGCATTCCCATAAGATCTTTTCCTTCTTTTAATAAAGCGGCCGATGAAGCTGCAATGAGCAGGATGTATGGCGGTATTCATTACAGGGCGGCCATTGAGGTTGGCATTGACCAAGGCAGGAACATGGCCGGGTATATATTAAACAAGTTAAGCGATATGAGCAATGAGAAAATTGCCCTAAATAAATAAAACCGGAAACATTAAATGAAAAGAATCCTTTTTGTTATTGGTCTGCTCCTTTTGGCAGGTCTTGTTTGGTACCTGTTTGTTAAAAAGGCAGATTACATTTATACTTTTAAGGAAAAAACAAATGCGGGGAGTATCCTTTACAGCATTTCCAATTGGCACAATACAAACGATGCCATTGCCACAAAAACCATAGACAGCACTTTGTATACTTCCCTTACACAGCAGCTAAGCTATAAAGGCAAAAACTATGTGCTTTATTGGGACATTAATAGTGTTAACGATTCTGTTACCGAAGTAAATGTTGGCATAAAACAACCCGGAAAGAGTATAAGCAACCGGATAACGGCCCCTTTTTTTAAAACCGATTTTACGGCCACGACCAAAGACCTATTAATCAATTTTAAAAAAACGCTAGACTTAAACATTTCAACTTTTAAAGTACAAATAGAAGGCACCGCTACCGTGCCAAACAAGCAATGTGTTTGTGTAAATGCCAAGACCACCCCCGAAGGAAAGGCTGGACAGATGATGCGTAATTATAATTATTTAAGCAATTATATCATTGAAAACAATATACAGCCAGATGGCAACCCCATGGTTGTTATTAATGAATATAACAAGCTTACCGATAGTATTGACATGGATTTTTGTTTTCCCGTAAAGGGGATAGAAAAACTACCCGTTCCATCAGAAGCTATTTTTTTAAGAGAAGTAAATAAAAGCACTGCATTGCTGGCCATTTTTCATGGCAATTATATGTATACGCAACATGCTTGGTTTGCCCTCTATAATTATGCCGATAACCACGCCATTAATGTAAGCAATAAGGTAATAGAGGTCTTTAATAACAACCCAAACCTTGGTGGAGATGCCTTAAAATGGAAAACAGATGTATATATACCTATTGAAGATTGAACGGGAAGAACTTTTGTCTCTAATTTATAGAGAGATTGCCATTATTGGGTAGACTCCCGTTTAACCAGACTGGATTTGATAATCTCGGTCTCGTATGGCCTTAGCTCGAAATCTTCTTCTTCCAGCCGTTTTATCAATAAATCGGCTGCCTTCTCGCCTATTTCTTCACCGTGCTGGCTAACCGTGGTTAAAGAAGGGCTGCTACTTATGGAGATGATGCCATCTGTAAAGCCGACAAACGAAATGTCTTTAGGAGCTGTTTTACCCATTTTTTGTGCAATTTTCATGGCTGAGACCGCAAAAAATTCGGTTACGCCAAAAACGGCATCGACGTTATGGTTTTTTAGCAGTTCTTCAACAGGTTCAAAACCGCTGTAAAAATCTTCAACTTTTACAATTAGGTCTTCATCTACCTGTATACCTGCATCGGTTAATGCTTTTTTGTAGCCTTCGGTACGTAGTTTACCAACACTCATATAATCTGGCATGGTTATCAACGCTATGTTTTTACGGCCACTTTCAACTAAATAGGAAACGGCACTGTAGGCACCGTGGAAATCGTCTATAATTACCTTATCGCAATTTACCTTATCGGTAACGCGGTCTATCATTACCACCGGCATTCCCTGGTTTATTACTTCGTTGATGTGGTGAAAGTCCTGTTTCTTTTCGGTATCCTTTGATAGCGACATAATAAAGCCGTCTATACTTCCATTGGCAAGCATTTGCATATTGATGACTTCTTTATCGAAAGATTCGTTGGAAATACACACAATTACATTATACCCTTTTTCGGTGGCCAAGCGTTCTACCCCGGTAATGACCGACGAGAAAAAATAATGTACTATTTCGGGAAGGATAATCCCTATGTTTTTGGTTTTTTGATTTTTTAGACTTAATGCTATATTATTGGGCTTATAGTTATGCTCTTTTGCAAAAGCCTGAATAATCTCCTTGGTTTTCTCACTTATTTCCGGACTGTCTTTTAATGCTTTTGAAACCGTAGATATGGAAACATTAAATCTTCTAGAAATTTCTTTTAGCGTTATTTTTTGCTTCATTGGTTTGTCCTTCTTTTTATAGCTGATATCAAAATTAAGCTTTTTCAATTAAACTCTGCTTTTTATTTCGCCAAGTAACTCGTATTTTAACACCATCAACCTTATTTGTCGGTGTTGTGCATTTAATTGAAGGACACATTATGTCCATCCCGTTTTATATAATTAATACACTTCCGACAGGGGATAAACAATATTACCATGACATTGCATTTTTTTAATACCTATCTGCTATCTTTTTTATTTTTATCATGCCAGCAAGATTACGGCCAGCTTACCGTAATTGCCAATACCGGCGATATACTAAAAGAAAACTCGGGCATACAAACTATCTCGCCCCACGGCCTTATATGGGCCATTGGCGATTCGGGGAACAAAGACCACATTTATGGTTTTGATCATAAGGGCTCGCTTGTTAGGGAAATTAAACTAAAAAACGCAAAAAACAAAGACTGGGAAGAGCTCGCAAAAGACGGGGACGGAAATTTATATATCGGGGATTTTGGTAATAATGACAATAAGCGAAAAGATTTAAGGATTTACAAGGTTTTTAACCCTGAAATGATAAATGCAGATGAGGCCACCGCAGAAAAAATTGAATTTTATTACCCGGAACAAAAAAAATTTCCACCCAAAAAGAAGCATCGTCTTTTTGATGCCGAAGCCTTTTTTTTCTGGAACGGAAACTTCTATATTTTTACAAAGAACCGTGCCAAACCTTTTGACGGAACTACATTATTGTATCGTGTTCCAGCTGTTTCGGGAAGACATGAGGCTCAATTTATTTCCAGTTTTAAAACCTGCGGGCACGACAGAAAATGTACGGTTACTGCGGCAGACATAAGTCCCGACAAAAAGAAAATAGCTTTGTTAAGCCATGATAAGGTGTGGTTGCTGAGCAATTTTACGGGAGACGATTTTTTTAACGGGGATGTTAAGCGTATAGACCTTGGTTACGACTCGCAAAAAGAAGGTATTTGTTTTATAAACGAAGATACCCTGTATATTTCTGACGAGAAGACAGGAAAGCTCGGGGGGAACATCTACCGTTTGCGCTTATAGATTGGCCTGCTAATTATTAAATTTAATCTTCTGCCAGTTTTTATCTGCTTCTTTTTGAAGTTTTTCGGCACCTTCTTCGTTCCATAAATCGAGTGTATTGGTGCCATGCGCATTATAGAAAAGGTATAATTTCTTGTCCCTTATCACGAAAGATTCGGGGTTTATCCTTACTTTCTTTCCGCTGGCAATGGCATATGCACAATATCCGCCGTATTGCGGTATGTATTTTTCGGGGTCTTGCCGAAAACGCTTTAGATTTTCTTCTGAACTGAACTTAAAAAGCACATGGTCGTAATCTATTTTAAAATCGGCAGAACCTTCGGTGGGATTCCCTTCAAAATAAGAAACTACGTCGTAGCCTTCGGCAATGGCCCCTTTTTTGGTATTGTAATCTATGGACTGCGCAAAAGTAGCGGTCATGGTAAATATTAAAAGTATGACGGGAAGTGTTTTCATAATATATTTCATTTCCTGCTTAGTTGTACTTGTGCACGCAACATTACACAAATAGCAATATTTTTACAATACCATTAAATTACATCCGCGAATGTCCGAATTATCGAAACGGCCAATTATTTCGTATTTGTTATCTTTTACCCTTCCCAGGTCCTGCGTAGCTATAAACGCACAAGAATTGATGTTTGCAAGGTCTATAACATTGATTCCTCCCGTTTTTCCTTCGTCTAAAACGGTTAATGGGTCTTCTGTATCTCGTGTCAAAATTTTCATCCACGGCGGACATTCAAAAATACCTTTTCCATTTGAATACCCTTGCGATAAAAGTTCGGTCATTCCATATTCTGAATGAATTTCTTCAACCCCAAAACCCTTGCAGAGTACCGTGTGAAGTTCCTGACGGATTATTTCTTTTCTACGCCCTTTCATGCCGCCGGTTTCCATGACAATGGTATTTTTTAAATTGAATTGATATTTTTCTATTAAATCGAGAAGCGCAAAAGAAACACCTATCAACAAGACCTTACGGCCCATTTTGTCCAATGTTGATAATTGCTGCGCCAATTCGTCAAGGTTATTGAGATAAAAACCGCTTTCGGAGGCATTGGACTGTTCAATCATATCATTAACCATATAAATTAACGATGAGCCTTTGCGCTCTAAATAGGCTGGCAACAATGCCAAAATGGTATATTCCCGAATATTTCTATAAAAATGAGAAAAACCCTTTCTGAAGCTCTCTTCATAGATTTTTACACTGGTTACAAAATGTTTACTGGTTGTGCTTCCCGTGGTACCGCTACTGGTAAAAATAATTTCTTCGGGATTGGCATTGCAAACTATTCTATGCGATTTAAAAAACTGAATGGGCAAAAAAGGGATTCCTTCCACTGCAAACACATTGTTGGGCGTACGCTTTAAATGGTTGCAAAAGTCTTGATATACAGCATTGTTTTGATACTGATATTTAAAAACTTGCAAAGCAGTTTCATGAAAATCGGTTTTGCTTTTTATATTAAAAATTGCCTGTGTGTCCATTCTTTGTCAATACAAAGCAAAGATAATAGAAGTAAAAATTTTGAGGCGTTGTATTGTAAAAGTTTTATAAAGAACAAAAACCCCCGACGATGCTGCTGCATGTCGGGGGTTGTATATATAATATTAAATTATTTAAGGCGCATGCCTTATAATTTTCTATAATCTTGCATCAATCCATGTCCATGTAGTAATGTCAAGCATAGTGCCATTAAATACATCATCTGTAGCTGACGTTAAAGGTGTTTCGTCTACTATAACATTTGAAGGCGATCCGCTATCAGGAAAATCAACATTTGTTTCATATCCACTTAAATAAGCATTAGTAAATGTAGCTCCAGACTGTAACTTGAATTGTAATGCCGTACCACCAGTAGATGAAATTGCTGTAAAGTTTATCAATTTAGGATTGGCATTTACTTTATCTGCTTCTACAGCCGTAGAGAAACCTTCTATGTCATGAGATACATATACATTTTCTACTGTACCATTCCATTCCTCGGTCCAGTCAACTGCATCATCTTCGTTATCTTTAAGATAAAGATTTGTTGCAGAAACTGTACCTCCAAAGAACTCAACTCCATCATCTGCCCCATTAATAACAGCAATATTCTCAACTGTAGTTCCTGAACCTACTGAATAGAATGAAACTCCATTATATTGAGATTCTGAGTTTATTTGAGCTCCTGTTCCAATAATAACTAAGTTTTTGATAGATCCTGAATTATCAGCGTCATCATTTCCTCCATAGATAAATCCACCTACTTCAGCAGTAACATCAACTCCAGCAGATGTAGTTGCCTTCCCACAAATTGTAAGTCCGCCCCAATCTCCAGGATTCCCTTCAGGAGAAGCCATCACTACAGGATTGTCAGGAGTTCCTTGAATATCAATCTGACCACCCTTTAGTACTGCTATATATATATCAGTAGCTTTGGTTTCTTCACCAGCTTGTCTATCGTTTACAGTAATTTTAGTTCCAGCAGGAATAATTAGTTTTCCTCCATCAGCTATAATATAAGAAGAATTTAAAGTATATGCTACAGAAGGGTCTAATGTTACCTCTTCAGTAATGACTCCTTGCAATAATGTATTATCTAATTCTATTTCTGTACTTACCCACGAGAACATATCTATATCTACAGTTGGTGCAACAGTATAGTTTAAATCAGGATTCGCAGGCTCACCATCTATTATTACGTTAGCTAAAGGCCCATTATCTACCATATCTATCGAAGTATCGTAACCAGAAAGAGATAGTCCATCTATTGTGGCTCCAGACTCTAACTTAAATTGTAAAGCAGTTCCTCCTTTTTCAGAAATGGCAGTTAAATTAACAAATTTTGGGTTTCCATTTTCTTTATCAGCTTCAATTACAGTAGAGAATCCTTCGATAGTATGCAATATATAAGCGTTTGTAACTGTACCATTCCATCCTTCAGTCCAGTCAATTGAATCATCTTCATTATTTTCTGAATAGAAATTTGAAACAGAAACTGTTCCTCCAAAAAACTCAACACCATCGTCTGAACCATTAATAGCTGCTACATTTTCAATAGTAGTTCCAGAACCTACAGCATATAATGTTAATCCATTATATTGTGAATCTGGATTTATTTGAAAACCAGCCCCGGCGATAGTTAAATATTTGATAGACCCAGAACTATCAGCATTATCATTTCCTCCATAAATAAGACCTCCAACTTCTGCTTGAGCATTTGCTCCAGCAGTGGTTTCGGCATTACCACACAATACTAATCCTCCCCAATCTCCAGGATTTCCTCCTTCCGAAGTCATTAAAACTGGTTCAGAAGCTGTTCCTTGTATATCTATCTCTGCATCTTGCAATACAGCAATATAATTTTGCCCTTTTTCTGCAACAATTTGAGTTCCTGCAGGTATCGTTAGTTTAACACCAGCTAAAACTCTATATTCTCCAGTCAATTTATATTGAACTGTTGGATCTAATGTTAAATCTTCGGTTAAATCTCCCTCTAAAGTATTAGGAGTTGGTTCTGGCCCTGGTGCAGGTGAATCGTCATCACTACTGCAACTAGCGATAATTAGTGCACAAAATACAGTACATAATACTGAAATTTTCATCATTGTTTTCTTCATAATAATAAAATTGAGTTTCTAAATTAATTTTAAGTGCTTTATTAAAAGCTATAATTAAGTCCTAGACTTAGAGTAGTACCTCTTGTATAAGAGCGCACTACTTTATTAGTTTCTATACCAGTATTTACAGGTTTTACCTTTTGCGTTCTTTCAATTGTCGGGTTTAATAAATTTCTACCTATCAACCTCAAATTCCAATGCTTAGCAAAATCTTTACTTAAAACAGCATCAAGAGTAACAAACCCTTTTTCAATAATCTCATCATTATAATAAGTCTCACTATTAGTTTGTACTTCAGCAGCTCCCAAGGCAAATATCTTATCTGAAGCATAATTTGCTGTTACCGTAGCGTTAAATTCATTTTCTGATTTTGTGGCAAAACTTAACGAAGAATTAAAGATCCAATCAGATGCTCCTTGCAATCCAGTTTCTGTTTTTCCATTATACCGAAAGGTTCTGATAAAGTTTCCATCTTCATCATAAATCTCTTTTAAATCCTGTTCATGCCACATTCTTGTGGCATTCAGGTTCAGATTCAAATCATATCCTTTATCTGTTTCAGCAGATTTAATTAAATCTACTCTTGTTTCTAATTCTAATCCATATACTTTAGCTTCTTCTGCTGAATTAAAAAAAGAAAAAACTCCCGAGGACCCTCTATCTTGTACTTTATTAATAGGATTCTCTATTGTTTTATAAAAACCTGCTAAAGAAATCAACTGAGCTGGTGTTATAAAATATTCGTATTTTAAGTCATAGTTATAATTGGTTGATGCTTCAATATCAGGGTTTCCTCTAGTAACCTGACCGGTAGGCGATACATATTCAAAAGGAGCTATCTCTTTGAATTCTGGCAATGTAATTGTTCTACTGGTAGCAAATCGTATTCCATGCTGATTATTGAAGTTGTACTTCATATTCAAACTTGGATATAAATTTGAATATGTTTTTTCAGAGATCCCTATCCTTCCCGGGTAATTACCTACATCAAAATTCACATCGATATCATCATGCTCATATCTTAAACCAACATTAACATTAAAGTTTTTTATACCTACATTAAAATTGGCAAATCCAGATATTGATTGCAATGTTCCATCATATATATCCTCTTGTAATATATTTACATTTAATGATCCATTATCAACATTCTCTTGTGTCAGGTAACTAGATAAATCATCTATCGATGTTGGATTGAGAGTATTAGTAGTTCTCTCTTCCAATCCATAGAATTGTGATTTAAAATCACGCTTTTTGTTTCTATAGTTTGCACCAAAGTTTATATTGAATAATTTTTCTTCTTCATCAATAAACTTTATTTGGTCTTTTATCAATCCATTAATCTCACGATCATCAATTTCTTGAAGAGACTTGCGTTGTTGAAACCCTCCTGTTCTACCAAATTGCACAAAATCATCTTTAAAATTAACTTCATTTCGAATCCTGTTAGGTTCATCAGCATCTACCATATTGTAACCCGCTGCCCACTCTAACAGTTGTTTTTCTGACAATTGATGAGTCCCTGCCAATTGGTTTATCCATAACCTTGTTTGCTTTAAATTTTGATCCCGTACAAATTGAGAAAGATCTTCATCGGTATCCGTTTCTTCATATATAGAACCCTCACCGTTACGTCCTCCTTCATACACTTCATCTGTAAGTTTATTTATGAAAAGGCTATTAAATTTAAGTTTGTTATTGGCATTTACATAGTACGTTAAGTTCAATAAGCCTGTTGTATTTATATTTTTAGAATAATTTACTGCATCTGTAATTGTATCTCTAACCGCATTTGACCTATACTCTCTAAAAACACCTTCTCTATATTCATAGTTTCTAGATTGTGATCCTGTAAAGAATATCGAAACTTTTTCATTTATTCTTTTTCCAGCTGTAACAGCATATCGATAATTAATAGGGTTTTCTATACTTTGCGTATTCCATGTTTGTTGCGTCAATGCTTGACTTGTAGGCATACTTTGTTTATAAAACCCCATTGTAATGTCATCTGTATTAGGGGAAAGCTTGAAATTATCTCTTACCCCATCCTGCATTACATTTGTATTTACACCTCCTCTTAATCCAATACTAAATTCTTGATCTCCTGCTAATTCTCTTGTTGTAATATTAATATTACCAGAAGCTTGATCTGCTGAATTCTCAGTTCCGTATGTCTTACTAATACTAACATTTTGAATCACTCGCGTTGGGAAAAGGCTTAAATCAATATTTTTACGCTCTATATCGTCTGAAGGAACTGGAAGCCCATTTAAGGTTGTCGACAAATACCTATCACCTAGACCACGAACAAATACATCCCCAGATGCCTCACTACTTGTCACTCCCGAAATTTTAGTGGTTGCAGTTGCAACATCAGTTACGCCTAATTTTGTTAATTGCTGTGCTCCAATGCTTTCTTTTATCTCAATCGCTTTTTTCTGGTCTAATAACAAAGCTGTCTCCGAATCTCTGCGGGCGGTAGTGGTCACCACTACTTCATCTAAACTAACACTTCCTGCTCCTAAAGCTGTATTCAATTCGGTTACTTTTCCGGCTTGCACCGAAATATTTGGGACTTCCAATGTTTCGTACCCTACAAAACTTATTACTATGGTATATGTTCCGGGCTCCACGCCACTTATTTCATACAACCCGTCCATATCGGTGGTTGTACCTTTTGCAGATCCTTTTATTTGCACATTGGCAAATGGCAACGGATCATTATTCATTTCCTTATCGGTAATTACACCGATAACTGAACCTGTAGTTTCCTGCGCATATAGTACCGCGCCGGCAAACAGTAATAAAACTGTAAATAAATGTCTCATTTTTTGATTTTAATTCCGATGCAAATAAACGAGCCATCTGTAAAAGCGAAGTTATCCACATGTTAAACATGGGTAAGACATATGTTACATTTATGTTATGATATTAAATGAATGTTAAGTGCTTTTATTTTTTAATATTATCTTTACTTTTGACCTTTGAAAGCAAAAACACAAAAGCATAACTAATTATTAATCTTAGTGTTACATAATTTCAAAACAAAAGCACATTTTAACATCTTTGCAGAAAGACAAAAACCAAACTTTATCTCAAAATGAAAAAGAGAGAAATCAAAATTCTGTTAGTAGACGACGAACCGGATATATTGGAAATTGTTGGTTACAATCTATCTTCGGAAGGATACAATGTTTCTACTGCCAAAAATGGCATTGAAGCAATTGCCAAAGCAAAAAAAGAAAAACCGCACCTTATTATTCTCGATGTAATGATGCCCGAAATGGACGGAATTGAAACCTGCGAGCAAATAAGAAAATCGCCCGACCTCAAGGAAACCATTATTACTTTTTTAACGGCACGCGGCGAAGACTATTCTCAAGTTGCCGGGTTTGATGCAGGCGCCGATGACTACATTACAAAACCCATTAAGCCCAAAGTGCTTATTAGTAAAGTAAAAGCCTTGCTAAGACGCTTGAAAGATGAGGAAGAACCTGTAGAAAGCATTGTAAAGGTTGGCAATATTACCATTAACCGCGACGAATACAAAATTGTGCAGGCCGGTAACGAAATTATCCTGCCCAGAAAGGAATTCGAACTGTTATCGCTTTTGGCAAGCAGGCCCGGAAAGGTTTTTAAACGGGACGAGATTTTGGATAAGGTATGGGGCAACGAAGTTATTGTTGGCGGCAGGACCATTGATGTACATATTAGAAAATTACGCGAAAAAATTGGGGACGATCACTTTAAGACCGTTAAAGGTGTAGGTTACAAATTTGTACTTTAACCCCTTTTCTCCTATTTTATATGCTACAAAGCTGGTTCTTGGAATTATTGTAATTTTACCAGCTCAAATTAGGCCAATTGAAAACCAAACTAAAAAAATCGTATCGATTTGCTCTTAGATCATCTGGCATGGTTACACTTTGTGCCACCATTGCCCTGTGTGTATTCTTTTATTTTGAATTGAATTCTCCGCTCTACATCTTTATATTCATAGGCGCTATTTTTGCATTTTCATTTTTTATCATTCAATACCGTGTTGAAAACTTCATCTATAAAAGGGTGAAAAAAATATATGACGACGTTTCACTATTGGAATCTACTTCGTTCCAAGATCAGCCAGTAACTACCGATATGCGTACTTTAACCGAAGAAATAGAAAAATTTGCCAATAACAAAAAGCTGGAAATAGAGACCTTGAAAGTACGCGAAGTTTACCGAAAAGAGTTTTTGGGAAATGTTTCGCACGAGCTTAAAACCCCTCTTTTTACCGTGCAGGGCTATATATTGACCTTGCTGGATGGCGCCATGAACGATAAAACCATTAGAAAAAAATACCTCAGCAGGGCAAGTAAGGGCGTAGAGCGCCTAATTTATATTGTACGCGACCTGGACATGATTACCAAATTGGAAACAGGCGACCTTCATCTGGATTATGAAGATTTTGACATTATAGAGCTGGTACAGGGGGTGTTTGATTTAATGGAGATGAAAGCCAATAAAAAGAAAATCACCCTTACTTTCGATCAAGATTATAAAGAACCTACCTTGGTGCATGCCGACAGGGAACGTATACAGCAGGTGCTTACCAATTTAATTGTAAACTCTATAAAATACGGCAAAGAAGGCGGAACCACCGAAATAAGCATTGAAAATCTTATTAAAAACAAAGTAATTGTTAGGGTTACCGATAATGGCGAAGGCATAGAAAAACAAAATATCCCTAGGCTGTTCGAACGCTTTTACCGCGTAGACAAAAGCGGGAGTCGAAAAGAAGGCGGCTCGGGACTTGGTCTCTCCATTGTAAAGCACATTATTGAGGCACACAAAGAAAAAATATATGTAGAAAGTGTTTTCGGGGTAGGCTCCGAGTTTTCATTTACCCTCGAAAAGACCCAAAAGGCTGCTAAGGTCGAAATTTGATGCTATTTCACTTAAACCTTTATAATTTTTTGTTCTTTCCAGCATTTCTATTGCAAACTCGTCCTGATTGCAATAAGGAACCAACTTTTCTTGCTGAAGCCTTTCGGCCAGATATTCTTGCTCGTATTGCCCGGGCGTGGGTATAAAAAATGCTTTTTTTCCCAGTTTTGCCAAATCCAAAACGGTGGTGTAGCCAGAACGGGAAAGTACCAGTTCACTTTCGTTAAAGGCATTTTCCAATTGAGCAGAATTCATATAATTATAGATGGTTGTATTTTTTTGCTGGGTTACCTGCTGTTCCTTTTCTATTTTTCCTTTTATAAAAAGAACAGCTCCCGAAAAACGCTCGGTTTCAATAAGTAAATGCTTTTCCAACAGGGTACGCTGCGGCTCGGGCCCGGAGATAATTACCATTAAACGGTATTTTTTTGCCGTATCTTTTTTTTCAAGTCGGCTTAAAGCCCCGATGTATTTTATTTTTTCGTTTTTACATTGCAAATGTCCAAGCTTTCCGCTTAAATTAGGCTCGCCTTCAACATCGGGGACCCAACACTGGTTAAATCGGTCAATTATTTTTTGATGCACTTTAGAACTAACCCACGTGGTATTGCCCGTTAATACGTTTAACTGATGTGTAATAAAAACACAAGGAACTTTTTTTGAATATACTCCTAAACGGTTATCCGAAATTATCCCACATAAATTATAGGCTTTCACCAAATGCTTTGTTTGTTGGTGCTCCTTTTTCATTGCTTTTAGGATTTTGGGCGAATCCCAAAGCATTTTAAGTTTAAAATATTTTGCCTTTTCAGAATATTTAATTTTATACGAAGGCATTTCAACAAAAGTGAGGGCTGGAAATTCCTTTTTAAGTAAGTTCAATGCATCCCCGTCCGAAGCGATTATGGGCTCAAAATTATTTTCAAGCAAACTTTTTATTATAGGAATACACCGCGTGGCATGCCCCAAACCCCAGTTTAAGGGGGCTACGAGAATTTTTTTCCTTGCCGGACACATCTCGTTATCTATCTGGATTGCTGATTCCTGCTTACCTGAAATGCCTTTACGATTTGGCTCGCCCTTGGGTTGTCGACTTTTAATCATAACTACAAATGAAGTCTATTTTCAACTAAGAAAGATTTCCTTAATTTTGCCTTTTAATTAAATAATTGTTGTGGGGAGTAAAAATAAACTGAAACGCTTCAAAGAGAACGAGACATTTCCAAACGTAATACAACCAAAAAGAGAGGATCTTGTTTATGGAGAATTTTTATTAAAAGGTAAATGGAACGAAACGTTTTTTAATAACGACAACCCCATTGTACTGGAATTGGGCTGTGGAAAAGGCGAATATACCGTAGCTCTTGCCAAAAAAAATCCGAACAAAAATTTTATAGGCATCGATATAAAAGGGGCTCGTTTTTGGCGGGGCGCAAAAACAGCCGTTGAAGAAAACCTCCCAAACGTTGCTTTTGTAAGGTCTCAAATAGAGCTTATTGAATATATTTTTAATGAAAACGAAGTTGATGAAATCTGGATTACTTTTCCCGACCCCCAAATAAAATACAAGCGAACCAAACACCGGCTCACAAATTTTGACTTTCTAAAACGATATAACCATATTCTAACCAAAGATGGGATAGTCCATTTAAAAACCGACAGCGAATTTATGCACGGTTATACATTGGGCCTGCTCCACGGCTTAAAATACGAGGTTCTTTATGCAAATCATAACGTATATAAAAACGAAGGGAGTCCAGAAGAAGTAACTTCTATACAAACTTTCTACGAAAATCAGTATCTTGAGGTAGGAAAACCTATTACTTATATAAAGTTTAAACCTAATTGATGCCACATTTAATCATTCTTTTCTTTGCTACCTTTTCTGCATCGCTCATGGCCATTGTCTTCCCTGGGCTTGTAAACATAACGGCCGCAAAGACAAGTGCCCAACGGGGAAAGACCAACGGAATAATATTTGCCATTGGTGCCTCGCTTATTGTGTCGCTACAGGCATATATTGGCGTGCTTATCTCAAAATATCTATACAACAACCCGTTTGTAATAGACATCCTCCTTAAAATTGCACTGGCTGTCTTTGCCTTTTTTGCCATTTATTTTTTTATCATGGCCAAGAAAAACAAAAGCACGAAAAAAGTAAGGCAGGTAAATATTGAAAACAAAAGGATTAATATTTTTTTAAAAGGGATGCTAATCGCTGCCCTAAATGTATTGCCAATAGCCTATTTTTGTGGCCTTAATGCCGCTTGGAACGTTTCCGGATGGATTAAATTTCAATTATGGGACATTCTTGTTTTTGTAATAGCAGCCGGTATGGGCACCTTTGCCATGCTCTATATGTATGTTTTTTATTTTGATAAACTGGAAGACCGAACCGATACTTTTTCCCGTTATTCCGATTATATCATCAGTGCTTTAATGGCTTTGTTGCTTATTATCACCCTTATCAGGTTGTTTTATATGGAAGCGTAAACCGGTTAATATCCCAATAAAGAAGCTTATAATAATTTTCATTTTTCGGTTCTTTTTCACTTAACTTTACAATCCTACAGCATTCCAACCATGAAAGACAACCAAAACTTTTTTGAACGCGTATACGATGTTGCCCGGTTAATCCCCTACGGAAAAGTAACTTCCTATGGCGCCATTGCCAAATATCTGGGTGCCGCCCGAAGTGCGCGTATGGTAGGCTGGGCCATGAACGGCAGTGGCCTTAAAGCCGATGTTCCTGCACATAGGGTTGTTAACCAAAAAGGAATCCTTACCGGAAAACACCATTTCCAAGGCACTAATTTAATGCAGCAATTGTTGGAAAGCGAAGGTATTCCAGTAAAAGACAATCAAATACAAAATTTTGAAAACTATTTTTGGGATCCGGCAAAAGAGCTTTAGGTATTTTTGTGTTTAAGGTTTGAAAATCCAGCATCACAGACATCAAAATGCAAAACTTTAACTTTTTCTTCCTTTAACTCTTTAATCAATTCATCCTTCACCCCATAATTTTTCAACTTTACAAACTTTCAACGCTATAATTCAACATCTATTTAACTTCTAACTTTTAATACGTATCTTTGTAATTTAGAATGAGTTTAAAAAAGAATTGCACAAGAAGAATACATGAAAATAGATAAAAAAGAAGTGTTACGGGCACTCGAAACGATTTCTGTGCCTGGGGAAGGAAAGAACATGATTGAAAGTGGGGCCGTTACCAATGTAATGACCTTTGGAGATGAAGTAGTTGTAGATATTACCATTGGCAACCCAAGCCTTCAAGCCAAAAAGAAAACGGAGGTTGAAATATTAAAGACCGTTCATGATAAAGTTTACCAAAAGGCAAAAGTTAAAGTGAACATTAAAGTTGAAGCACCGGAAAAACCT
Organism: Galbibacter sp. PAP.153; assembly: GCF_037029175.1. NCBI lineage: Bacteria > Pseudomonadati > Bacteroidota > Flavobacteriia > Flavobacteriales > Flavobacteriaceae > Galbibacter > Galbibacter sp. PAP.153. The sequence continues at coordinate 106,362 of NZ_JAZEUN010000005.1, forward strand.
CAAATAAAAGGAAAAGCAATCCCGGGCATAAAAAATATTATTGCCGTTGCATCGGGAAAAGGCGGTGTAGGTAAATCTACCGTTACCTCAAATTTGGCGGTAACCCTTGCCAAAATGGGTTTTAATGTAGGTTTGTTGGATGCAGATATATACGGTCCCTCGGCCCCGATTATGTTTGATGTGGAAAACGAAAAACCGTTGGCCATCAACGTAAATGGAAAGTCGAAAATGAAACCTATTGAAAGTTATGGTGTAAAAATACTTTCAATCGGTTTTTTTACCCAACCAAACCAAGCGGTAATCTGGAGAGGGCCCATGGCCTCCAAAGCACTCAATCAAATGATTTTTGACGCTGCTTGGGGCGAACTGGACTTTTTGCTTTTAGACCTCCCACCAGGAACCGGAGATATTCACCTAAGCATTATGCAAGCGCTCCCAATTACCGGTGCCGTTGTGGTAAGCACTCCGCAAAATGTAGCCTTGGCCGATGCAAAAAAAGGAGTTGCCATGTTTCAACAGGAGAGCATTAATGTTCCCGTGTTGGGCATCGTGGAAAATATGGCGTATTTTACGCCCGAAGAATTACCAAACAACAAATATTATATCTTTGGTAAGGAAGGGGCCAAAAACCTGTCTAACGACCTGAAAGTGCCCTTTTTAGGCGAGATCCCATTGGTGCAGAGCATTCGGGAAGCAGGAGACGTTGGGCGTCCTGCAGCTCTACAAGACAATACCCCACTTGAAGGTGCCTTTAAGGAGCTCACCAAAAACATAGTACAAGAGGTAGTAAACCGTAACAAAAGCCTGCCTCCAACCGAAGCCATTAAAATAACAACAATGGCGGGTTGCGCAGCGGTAAAAAAATAATAATTATAAAAAATGACGTCGGAAGAAGTTAAATTAAACGTAGAGAAAGCGCTTGAAGAAATCAGGCCTTTTCTTGAAAGCGACGGTGGCAACATAAGCCTTGTTTCCATCGATAACGACAAACTTGTAAAAGTAAAGCTTGAAGGAGCATGTGTTGGCTGTAGTGTTAACCAAATGACACTAAAAAGTGGTGTGGAAATGACCATTAAAAAGTATGCCCCGCAAATAGAACAGGTTATCAACATAGATTAATTAGGGTGCACTTAGCAGGTTTTTACCACCCCAACACCCAACTTAAAAGACGTGGGGAAAATCTTGATAAATGCCCGTAAATAATGGACAAGATAATAATCTTGCCCAAAATAATATTTTATAAAAAAAGAGAAAGGCAGTAAACTCTTTTAAAAATTATTTTTCAATGATTAAAACAGATATTCTTATAATAGGTGCCGGACCAACAGGACTTTTTTCTGTTTTCGAAGCCGGATTGTTAAAATTAAAATGCCATCTTATTGATGCACTTCCACAACCCGGTGGACAATGTGCCGAAATATATCCCAAAAAGCCTATTTATGATATTCCAGCATATCCAGAAGTATTGGCAGGCGACCTCGTAGCTAACCTTATGAAGCAAATTGAACCCTTCGAGCCAGGATTTACTTTGGGCGAACGTGCCGAAACCATTGAAAAACAAAATGACGGTTCTTTTATTGTTACCACCAACAGGGGTACCAAACACCATGCGCCCGTTGTTGCCATTGCAGGTGGCCTGGGGAGCTTTGAACCCAGAAAACCACAGCTGGATAATATAACCAATTTTGAAGATAATGGCATTGAATACATTATTCGAGACCCTGAGTTGTACAGAAACAAAAAAGTAGCCATTGCCGGTGGTGGCGATTCTGCTCTGGACTGGAGTATTTTTCTGGCCGATGTTGCCAATGAAGTTACACTTATCCATAGAAGAAATGAATTTAGAGGGGCATTGGATTCGGTAGAAAAAGTAGAGGTCCTAAAAAGAACAGGCAAAATAAACTTAATTACACCTGCCGAGGTAACTGCGCTCCAAGGCAACGGAAAATTAGAAAGCATTACCATAAAACAAGAAGGTGAAGAATTCAATCTGGAACTGGATCACTTTATCCCCTTATTTGGGCTTTCGCCAAAATTAGGCCCTATTGCCAATTGGGGACTGGAAATTGAAAAAAATGCGATTAAAGTAGATAATACTTTGGACTACCAAACCAATATTCCCGGAATTTATGCCATTGGCGACGTAAATACATATCCCGGAAAGTTAAAATTAATCCTTTGCGGGTTCCATGAAGCTACCTTAATGTGCCAAAGTGCCTACAAACGTATTTTTCCTGATAAAAAATATGTAATGAAGTACACAACCGTAAGTGGAGTTGACGGTTTTGACGGAAGCAGGAAAGAGGCAGAAAAAGCAGTTGTGAAATCTATTAAATAAGCCATTATTCCATAAATCAGGTATAAGCATTCCAAATTTTAAACAGCCCTTATATGCTGATTGTTAATTTTACATGCCATTACCAAAAATTTTATTTCTCAAAATAAGTTTTAACAACAATTCCCTACTAAATTAGTAGACTGATGAAAACTTTTATTTATTTTTGTCGCTCAAAATTTTAACGAATGTCTGATATAACCATTAAGATAAAAGATAGAGAAGGTAACGTACACGAAGTACAGGCCCCTACAGATATGGCCATGAACCTTATGGAAATTGTGCGTTCGTACGAGCTGGCACCCGAAGGTACCATTGGTGTTTGCGGCGGCATGGCCATGTGTGCTTCTTGCCAATGTTATGTATCATCAGACCATGTATTGCCCGAAATGAGCTATGACGAAGATTTAATGCTTGCAGAAGCATTTAATGTAAAAGACAATAGTCGCCTTGGTTGCCAGATACAAATGACCGAAGACCTTGACGGACTTGAAGTTGAATTGGCCCCCGAAGTATAATTTTATTTGCTCAATATATTTTTCTTTTTCACCTCAAACAATATTTGAGAAACAAAACTGCTGTAACATTCTTTTGAAGGGTGCAAACCATCTGAAGCAATTAAAGCTGGGTTATTAAGCCCTTCCCTACTGATGTTGGTAATGTTTACAAACGAAACCCCGTTGGCTTCAGCTATTTTTTTTGCAAAAGCGTTGTATTGATCTATTTCGGTTGATATTTTTTTGGGATCTGGTTTTTTCTGTCCATAAGGGGTGTACGCATAATCGGGTATTGAAATTATAATTACACGGTTAGTATCTCCCCCCGCCAATTGAACGGCCTTGGTTAAAAGTGCCGGAAAATCTTCTTGGTACAACGAAAAATCCTTCCCTTGGTATTGATTGTTCACTCCAATTAACAATGTAACCAAGTCTTGGTTGCCTTGTGGCAAAGAGTCCTTTATTCCTTTAATCAAATCTGAAGTAGTCCAACCGGTTTTAGCTATAATCTGTAAGGCAACCTTCTCCTTTTGTTCATTTGCTATTTTTTCTAACAACTGAATAGGAAAACTACAGCTTTCGCATACACTTTCGCCTATGGTATAACTGTCGCCCAAGGCCAAATATTTAAACGTTGGGGTAGCTGTAGTTGTTGTTTGTACAACTTTTTTTTGTGTTGTACATCCTACAAAAATAATAACTGCTAAAAAAAGTATAATTTTCTTCATATTATTCATTTTCTAATGCAAAGGCAATTATCTGGTTCCCTTTTGGGGTCCCTAATTTTTCCCCTCCACAAGCCAATACAATATATTGTTTTCCTTCAATTATATACGTTGAAGGTGTGGCAAAAGATGCCGCCGGAAGTTTTGTTTCCCAGAGCAAGTTACCATTATTTCTGTTAAAAGCTCTAAAATATCTATCTTTAGTAGCCGCAATAAACAAAAGTCCGTTTTCGGTAATAATGGGACCCCCATAATTTTCGGTGCCCGTTCGTTTATTGCCTAAACTTTCTGTAACCCCCAATGGTACTTGCCAAAGGTACTTTCCCGAATTTAAATCAATGGCAGACAATGTTCCCCACGGAGGGGCAATTGCCGGTAACCCGTTGCTGTCTAAAAACTTGTTATAACCCGTATATTTATATGGGGGTTTATATTTTAAATTTACGTAATTATTCTCAACTTCTTTCTTTTGCCCTTTATAAATATATGCTAAAATTGCCTTCCTCTCGTCCTTGGATAGCTGTGGAAATCCAGGCATCATTCCTTTTCCCGAATTTATCAAATCGAGCACATTTTCTTCCGTTAGCCTATCCGAAAGGCCTATCAACGATGGATACCCGCTTTCTGGCAATCCGCCCATATCTTTTTGATGACACGTGGCACAATACATATTGTAAAGACCAGAGCCATCAATGCTAGTTCCGGAAGAAATTTCTTGTGCTTCTTCCATTTGTAATATCCAAGGCATTTCGTTTGCATTCACATATAAAATTCCGTTTTTAGCATCGGCTCCCGCCCCGCCCCATTCGGCACCGCCATCATAACCGGGCAACAATAAAACGGGGCTCAATCCCGGAGGGGCATATATTTCTTTGTTAAAAGTATTGAACCGCTTTTTTAAAGCTTCCTTATTTGTTGCAAACGGACTAATATCGGCTTCTGTTAAATCGCTGCTCTGCCTTGCAAATGGTTTGGGCAACTTGGGGATGGGCTGTGTTTTCCATGCTTCTTCTCCATTTAAGGTTGAAGCGGGAACAGGCACTTCATCTATATCGAACAAAGGTTTTCCGGTAATTCTGTTGAAAACAAACACATAGCCTTGCTTGGTTACTTGGGCAACGGCTTTAACAACCTTTCCATTGCGTTTAACTCCTATTAAATTGGGCGGCGCCGGCAAATCGCGGTCCCAAATATCATGGTGCGTAAATTGATAATGCCATAAAAGTTTTCCTGTGTTGGCATTGAGCGCCAATAAACAATTGGCATATAAATTTTGCCCCTTCCTGTTGCCGCCATAAAAATCGGGGGCCGCAGAACCTGTAGGTACGTAAATAATTTCCTGTTTTGTATCTACGGCCATTCCTGCCCAATTGTTTGCGCCGCCAACCATCTTGTTTGTATAGGCTTCTTTGTTTTGCCATGTATTATATCCTTCTTCATTTGGATAAGGAATGGTATGGAATGTCCATTCCAGAGCACCTGTTTTTACATTAAAAGCCCGAATATCGCCCGGGGCCGCATCCGCCCCTTCCGATAGGCGTACCGGCATAATAATTAAATCCTTAAAAACAGTCCCCGGTGTATTGGATATTATAAATTTTTTCTGTGCAGATTTGGGTAGCCCAAGGTGCAAGTCTACCCTGCCATTTTTCCCGAATGTTGATATAGGATTTCCCGAAATGGCATTTAGGGCATATAGATAAGGGCCTACGGTATACAAAATACGCTTATCGTTTTTTTCTTCCCAATAGGCCACTCCGCGACTGGTGCTATGCCATGCTTTTAACGTGTCGCCAAACTTCCAGACTTCTTCTCCGGTTACAGCATTCAAGGCAAAAGCCTGAACTTTTGCTGTAACGCCATAAACAAGGCCGTTTTCAATTATCGGGTTCATTTGCATCTGACCGCTGTCCCGCAATTTATGCGACCATGCAATTTTTAGCCGGTTTACATTTTGGGGCGTTATTTGAGATAGATCTGTATAATGATTTCTATCGGGGCCTCCCAAATAATCGTTCCATTTGTATGTTGATAGTCCATTTTCTTCTTTGGCGCACGACAAGAACATTAACAACATAAACAAAAAGGAAAATTTCTTCATTTTTAGGTTGTTTTATAGTCTATTATTTTTTTTGGACCTTCCAAAACGGCCCTTACAATTTGCAAAAAGCCATCGTCGGTAGTGTCTACATACCATTTTATAAGTGCTATTTCCCCATTTTGAATTTCAATTCCCGTAATGCTTCTTGGGTGTACACAGCTGCCATCGTTAAAATAGGCAATATCTTTTGGTTCTGGAAACCTTGGGCGGTGCGTATGTCCGGTAATGGTAAACTGATTCTCCCTGTCGGCTATCCATTTTTTTGTACGGCGTTCTATTTTTATAAGTTCGGTATTGTTTTTTGCGGGGCTGGTGGGGTCTGAAATTCCAACAACCTGTAACGACCTCCACAACACCCTTACCATAAAACGGTTCCACCTCCAAAAGGTATGGTTACGCCAATCGGCCTGGTGCCCATGCGCCAAAAATATTTGTTGTTTTGTTTTTTTATGCTGAAGGATAATTGCCTCGTGGTATTCCAATCCGGGCATGAACGGCACTTTTTCGCCTAAATTTGGGTCCAACCAAGTATCGTAATGTTTTTTTATTGTTTTTTTATCTTGATAAACCATGTCGTGATTACCATAAAGCAAGTACAGCCTATTGGCATCGTGAAACTGTTTTAGCAATAAAAAAACATTTTTATGCGATTCGAAAAGACTGTTAAAGTGAAGGTTTTCCCACAATTCGTTTCCATCGCCCAATTCACAATAGGTAAAGCCTTCGTTGTAGTATTGTTTTAGCGCATGAAAATAAGTATTTCTATTGTTTGCAAAATCATCGGCAAAACTATTGTCACCCCGATGGCAATCGCTAAAAAGTATATATTTTGAAGTATCGTCGAACTCGACAATCTTTGCGTTTTTAAAAGCCTTATCAAAACGTTGGTGTGTAGACATGCCTTAAAAATAAATATTTAATTTCAATATTTACCATTTAATGGCATGCCCCTCAAAAGGAAATAAACTTTCTACATAATAAAAAGCGTTATCCCTATTTAATAGGCGCTACTTTTTTGCAAGAGCGAAATTTCCTTTTCTATCCCTTCCCAAAGAACAATTCGTTTAAGCAAGGCTGTTTTGGCGACCTGTGTTACCTCGTTCCATTTTTCTGAATCGTTTCCGCATAGTTCTTCGATCATTTTATGGGCAAGTGGACCATGGGTATCGCCATCTACTTCTATATGTCGATCGAAATAGTAAATTAATTTTTCAAGCATAAGTTCCGGGAAATCCTTTTGCATGTTTTTTAAAATTGCCGTAAACATTTCAGGTATTAAATCTTCCCTGCCAAAAGTAAACGCGGCGGCTATTTTATGTGGCTTTCCTTCTGCGATGAGCTTGAAGGTGAAAGTTAAAAATTCTTTTATCGAAGCGTTAAGGTCGGCTTTGTCAATTGTCTGCAAAATTGTTTCCATACCGGTTATGGAATTCACAAAACTTTCTATTTCATCCGTTGGGGCATTGCAAGCCTCCATCGCTTCAAGGTACATTTCGTAATGACTTTTATAATTACCCTGCTTGTCTACATCGGTTTCTTCACCCAATACAATTTCGTTAATAAGGTATCTTGTCTGTGGTGCTCCAACAGGCTTCCACGGCAGTGTTGTGCATGTTAATGAGTTTTGGAGCGCTTTTAGTAAGGACATAAAGTCCCAAACTGCAAATACATGGTGCTTAAGGAACAATTGTAATTCTTGTGGCGTTTGTATTTTACCATATAGTTCATGGGATAGTAATGCACGGCGTTCTGCATTAATTGCATTCTTTACAGACTGTATCATGGAATTTTTTGGCAAAAGTATTTTATTAATCTTTGAGAAACAAGTTTTACATGCTTTATCGTTTTGGTATTCAACAGCATGAAGCATGGTTGCCATGATACTATAATTTTTTTCAAAATCTTTAGTATTATAGTTTATTTTTGTAGCTTCATATTCTAATATCAAGAAAGCATAGCATTTCCCTTTTATTTCCCCTAAGTAATTTTAATAAAAAACATGTTGAGGAAATTTTTAATACTAAGTTCTCTCTTCTTTACTATACAATTATGTTATACACAGTATGGCGTTAGTAAAGAATTTTATACCGCAATGACAGATTCTATTAAGCCGGTTGATTATACCAATTTCGACCTAAATGAGCTTACATATGTTATTGCCAGTACTTCTTTGATATTGCCTGAATTTAATAGGGAAAAGGATTCTTTGTTTGAAGTTTTAAAAAAGAACGTTACCACGTTAAAGGAAAGAGACCGCCTGCAAAGCTATTTTATATTGATGCTCTATAATTTTAACCATCATTATAGTCAATTTAACGAAACACAATGACTGGGGGATTCCTTAAAAAAATATGCCCATAAATTTCCAGAGGGCAACAACTACAAATTATTTACATTAGAGGCGCTCATAGCCACAAATTATATTGAAGTGAACAATTATACCCCGGTCATAATTATTGCCAACACCTTGGTGGGGAAAAAATCAATATAAAGACCTGGGCTACCTCCCAAGCACATACCTTGCATTGTCGCGGGCATATTTTCAAACGTTTCAATTTGACAAATGTATTGAAACCCAAGATGAAGCATATTCCATTGCTTCGGTTTATTCTACTAAAGAATTTCAGGAATTCTTGAATAGGTATATCCCCAGCAACCTTATTGAAATTTCGCTTTTTGAGTACATGCGGGATCAGGACAAAAAACACCTCATCGATGCAAAAAACCATCTTGACAAGATGCTTGCAAAATATCCGGACACTTTTCAAAAAGAAAATCCATGGTCTTTTTTATATCACTTAAGAAAAGGATACATCGCCTATTTTGAAAATAACTTTGAAACCGCCCAAAAAGAGCTTGAAAAGGTAAACCCAACAGGGCTTTTTGATAGTTTTTACATCCGGTTGGACTATTCTAAAAAAGTATTGACCACGTTGCTTAAAATGGAAAAAAATAAAGAAGACGAAGCCCTTTCCTTTCTTTTAAACAACCCGTCAATAGAACCTACAGATAATATCTACAAGGAGTTTATTGCCAAAAAACTTTATAAAAGGTTGAAGAAAAATCAAGATTATGCAAATGCCAACAAGGTTCTGGAAGAAATTCATGATGCCACTATTACCAAAGAGGTATACAAACACCAAGGCGAAATAGCTATTGCAGACAGGGATTACAATCTTCATAAAAAAGAACTGGAAATCGTTACCCTTAAAAACAAGCTAAGCGAAAAAAGGAACAGGGACCTTTTACTGTACTCCTTGAGCACTATTTTAATTTTGTTGCTAATTGGAATAACTATATTGAGGGCAAAGCAGAACAGAATTAAAAATTTAATAAATGAAGAAAAACACAACCAACGGATACGGTTGCTTGAAGATTCGCTAAAAGATGTTGACAGGAAAATTACAGACAACAGAAAAGAAATAGGGGAAAAAATACACGACGATTTATTGAGCAATATTTTGGCAGTAAAATACCTTACAACCGATTATAAAAAGAACGCCACTACAGAAAGTTCCAAGCAACGGTTTTCTTCAATCATCGAAGAATTGGACACTATATACCGCGATTCCAGAAATTTTGCTCACAGCCTTATCAATGGAGAAAAAGAAGACCGCCACTTAAATATAGTAGAATATCTGGAAGGGCTCCAGCACCAGTTTGACGAGGTAGGTTTGTTGCATATTACCGTTACCATGAACACCGATGTAAAAGAGCATATTATAAACTCCCTTAACAAGGAAGAACAGAGAGCTATTTACCATTTAATAAAAGAAAGTATTTCCAACACCATTAAACACGCCAATGCAAAAAACCTGGACATCCATATCACCATTAAGCACAACACTTGCAATATTAAGCTCCGGGACGATGGCCATAAAAAGATAAAATCGAAATTTACGGCCCAAAGCAATGGCATTGGGCAGCAAAGTTTGACCAAAATATTTAACAAAATCGACGGAAACATTTCCTTTACGCCAAAAAGGCGTGGCTATACCGTTGTAGCCTCTTTCCCAATTAGGCCAGAAGAATAACCTCTATACTACAAATTCTGTTTTTGCTGTTTATAAAATGCATCGGCTTGAAGTTGCAAAACCTCTCGTGCTGTTTTTCTTTTGTACTGATATAGTTCATCATCGGCGGCTAAATCTTCATAGACTTTATCGTTAATCATGGCATCGGTTGCCAATTGTTGCTTGCGCTGATATTCTTTTTGTTCCACCCAATTTTTAACGGTGCTTTCTACATCTTCCAGCTTGATGTCGTATTCGCCTTTGGGTGCCAAAAGCTTGGATATAATTGGTGCCGTTTCTATGGCCAAAAACAATAGAAAAATAAAAAATGAAGGCAGCCACGGCAATTTATCCAATGCATTGACACGTGCCATGAGCCCATCGAAACCATCAATGGTTGGTTGGGTGTTTTCTACTTTTTTTAAATACCCCTCTTGCAACGAGGCAATTTCGGCTTCCTTAACTGCTATTTTGTTATTGTTTTTATCCCTCAATTCATCGAGTTCTGCAAGGGCTGTATCGTGTTTTTCCCTTTTTTCTTTATAAACAGGGCCCTTCCCAATTTTTAAGGTACCTTCCCTGCCTTCGGCTTCGGCTATATAAGTATTGTATAAACTGTTTACTTCGTTTTCTTTTTGGGATATTTCATTCTTCAAACCATTAATTTCGGTTGAAAGTTCCTCCATTTGTGGCGTGTACTGAAGCGCCAATTGCTCCTTGTTATCGAGCGTCATTTGGTTTTTTTCTTCCAATAACACCTGGTCAATCTCCTTTTGGAATATTTTCAACTCAAGTGGTTTTGCAATTACAACAGCAATGATAATGGCTAGAACAATTCTTGGTAAAGCCTGCAATAGCTCGCTTTTAAAATCGTCTTTCTTTTTAATGGTTGAAACAATAAAACGGTCCAGGTTAAAAATAAGTAGCCCCCAAACCAAACCAAAGAAAATGGACGTCCATATAGAATCGAAAACCGTATACAATGCATACGATGCTGCAATGGTTGCCATTACGGCCGTAAAAAATACGGTACCTCCAATTCCGGCCTGTTTTATCTGTTCGGCTTTGGAACATTGTTCAAGAATATCGGTATCGGCGCCCGAACACATCCAGAAAAATTTTTTCATCATAACATAATTAGGTTTAAGATTGATACTCCATATAACGCCTAAACTATAAAAATGTTACATTTTTTATCATAATTAATCTTTTACAGCTTTGATTTCCAGCGTTTTCAATTTATTCCACAGATCGGGTTCGTCCAATATAACCGTTTTCGTATTCAATAAATAGCGTTCTCTTTTTCCTTCAAAGGCTTTTTGCAATTCTTGCTCTAAATCCATTATCGTCCCTAATTCTAAATCTTCATCTGCATAAACCCTATAGACAACCCCATTATATTTAAAAGCAGGTTGTTGTCTTACATAATTGCGGGTATAGGCTTGAACTTCGTTCAAGTTTAAAACATTATCCTTGATCTTTATTTTACCTTCATAATTAATAATGACATTTATATATAATACAGACGGATGTTTTGTTGTTGACTGTGCCAATGCTCCATTACAAGCTATTATTAAAAAGAGCACATATAAGATTCTATATGTAATTTTCATGATTTTTTATGGTATAATTAGTCAATAGCCATAGTGCAATCAAATACTATTCCATAAAAAACCGAGGCATTTGCCCCGGTTTTATCGTAAAAACAATGTTTATATTTAAAACTTACTTGTTATGCTCCAATAGATAATTAGTAATGAGCGTATACAAATGCCGTGATGTGTTCTGCCCTTCGTAAATACCATGCGAACGGTTGGGGTATACCATTAAATCAAACTGTTTGTTCTGCCGTATCAATTCATTTATTAAATATTCGGTGTTTTGGTAATGTACATTATCGTCTCCAGTGCCATGGACTACCAATAAATTCCCTTCCAAGTTTTTTGCATAAGTTACGGGCGATCCTTCTATAAAGTCTTCCTTATTCTCTTGCGGCAACCCCATATACCTTTCTTGATAAACATTATCGTAAAACAACTGGTTGGCAACCGCAGCAACGGCAATACCGGTTTTATAAACTTCCGGATATCTAAACATTAAATTCAATGTCATGGAGCCGCCACCGCTCCAGCCCCATACCGATATGCGGCCTGTATCTACAAAATTCCATTTTAAAACTTCTTTTGCGGCCAATGCTTGGTCTTTGGTGTTTACAACCCCTACTTTTCTGTAAATCGACTTACGCCAATTACTGCCCTTTAAAGAAGGCGTTCCACGGTTGTCCATTTTTATTACCACAAAACCCTGTTGTGCCAAAAACATATCGTACAAACCAATCCAGCTATCGGTTGCCACTTGCCCCCAAGGCTCGCCATATACATTAAACACTACGGGGTATTTTTTAGACGCATCAAAATTGGCAGGCTTTGTTATACGTCCGTCAATTTCAATTCCTTCGGAAGTGGTTACCGTAAAAAATTCGGTGACGGGCATTTCCAAATTGCCCAGTTTTTGTTTTAGCCGCTCATTAGACACCAAGGTTATAATGGTGTTATGGTTTGGCAGGCTAATCAAGCGCGTGGTCCTTGGTGTATTAACATCTGTATGATTATGAATGGCATATTTGCCATTTGGGGCAATATTATAAGTGTTAATCCCACTGAACAATTCGGGAGTCAACCTTTTTAAAGTCCCTTTTCCGCTTAACGGAACACTATACAAATACCGTTGCGTAGGATTGTCGGGCGAGGCACTAAAAAACAACTCTTTGTTTGAAACCCCATAAAACGATGCCACATCGTACTCGCCAGGCGTCAATACTACTTTCTCTCCGGTTTTAACATCAACTTTATAAACATGCCGCCATCCGTCGGTTTCTGTCATGCGCAAAAAGGCAGTGTTGTTATCGGTAAGCAACAATGTATTTCCGCCCCACTGGTTGGACGATACATCTGGATACCCAATATCCACCCATGTGTCTTCTGTTTCCGTATAGATTTTTTTGACCGAATTTGTAGACGGACGGTAGGTGTAGATATTTAGTTGGTTCTGTTTTCTGTTTATTTGCTGAATCAACAATAAATCGTTATTTACCCATTGCATTCCGGGAAGGTAATGTTGCACCGAATCTCCCGGAATGGCTATCCAGTCTATTTTTTTAGAGGAAGTATTTACCACCGCCACTTTAGCACTCGATGGATCTTGCCCTACTTTTGGATATTGAACAGGAATTGGCTTTGAGTAAATGGAATCGGTATTGTTAATCATGTAAAAAGTCCCGATTTTTGATGCATCCAACTGCCAAAAGGCAATGTGTTTTGCATCGGGGCTCCATGAGAAACCGTCGCGCATACCAAATTCTTCTTCATACACCCAATCAAATGTACCATTAATAATATCTTTGGTACCATCGGTAGTAAATTGTGTAATTTCTCCGGTATTAAAATCTTCTTTGTAAATATTAAAATCGTGTACATAGGCAACGTACTTATTATCGTTTGAAAATTTGGCGAACATAAGCGACGATGACGGAAATTTCTTCCCTATTTGTTGCAACTTTTGGGCATCAAAATCGTATACCCAATAATCGCCTTTTGTATTAGACCTCCATACCCTACTGGAATTTGTAAATATCAATACTTTACTCTCGTCTTCAGAAAGGGTGAAATCTTCAATAGACAACGCTTTTGATGTTCCTGTAGAAGTTAATGCTTCCGCAGCAACAAACACCTCTTTTTTATTGTTTTTACTGATATATTTTATCAATTGGTCTTCTCCTTCATCGTTTTTTTCAATAGTTACAAAGGCATCGCCCCCAGATATCCACGAAATGGGCCGTTGGTAATCCCCCCGGTATTCCGAAGAATTATAAATAGCATCCAATGTAAGCTTTTCCTGTGCCTGCGCTATGGTACAAACCGTTAGGAAAAAGTATAAAAGCCAGTTTATTTTTTTCATTTTTATCTAGTAAGTTTATTAAATAGCATTTTTGAGTGCTTCAACGTCATCGACGGTTTTTGCCAATGGGTTGCCCAATAACTTGCTACCGTTTTTGGTTATTAAAAAATCTTCTTCGATACGGATGCCGCCAAAATCCTTAAATTTTTCAACGGCAGCATAATTCACAAAATCGGCATATTTATTTTGGGCTTTCCAGGCATCAATTAAAAACGGATTGAAATATATACCGGGCTCTACCGTAATTACAATGCCTTCTTGCAGTTCTTTTCCCAACCGCAGCGACTTTAAGCCAAATACCGTACTTTTTTTCAAGCTATCGGTATAGCCTACATAGGGTTCGCCAAGGTTTTCCATATCGTGCACGTCAAGGCCCATCATATGCCCCAGACCGCATTGAAAAAACAAGGTATGTGCCCCGGCATGTACGGCTTCGTCTGTATTTCCCTTCATGAGCCCCATTCCTTTTAATCCTTCTACCAATTTGGATGCCGCCAATAAATGCACATCCTTAAAGCGAACGCCCGGCTCTAATGTTTCTATGGCCGAGTTGTGCGCATACAGCACGATGTTGTATACTTCTTTTTGCAGGTCGGTAAAACGCGCTGCCGAGGGGAATGTGCGCGTCATGTCGCCCGCATAGCCCATGCTGGTTTCTGCACCGCAATCGCACAATACCAAATTGCCGTTTTTAATTTTATTTTCGGTGGCATGGTTGTGCAAATACTGCCCGTTGGTTGTAAGGATGATGGGAAACGAAATGTTCCCGCCACCACCAATGGCTATGGCCTGTAAATCGCCTGCAATTTCCTTTTCGGTTTTACCGGCCACGGCATTTTGCATGGCATAGGTATGCATGGCAGCGGTTGTATTTACCGCTTTATGGATCTGCTCTACTTCAATGGCCTCTTTTATTTCACGCTGGGCCACCACGGCCTTGATAAAGGGAACCGAGCATTTTTTTTCTACTTCGGAAACCGGGATATTCAAGAATTGGCTTACCTGAATAACTGTTGCAGGGCGGTATGGCGGCAAATAATGAACGGCTTCCCGTTGTTGGGCCTTCTTGACATATGAAGCCAACTCCTTTAACGGTCTTACCGTTTTTATGCCAGCCTTTGCGGCCAATTCTTCCAATGGTGTTACGGCACCGATCCAAACTATTTCTTCGGGTGTCGGGTTGTTGCCAAAAAGGATTTCTTCATCGTTTTCAACATCAATTACAAAATAAACATCGGGAATATTAATGCCCGTGTAGTATAAAAAAGTACTGTCCTGGCGGAAGGGGTACCAATTGTCCTTGCAGTTCATTCCACTTTCCCCGTTTCCGGGAAAAAGCAAGACCCCTTTTTTTAAATTGGACTTTAATGTTGCCCTTCTGGCTATATAAACTTCTTGTGAAAACATAGATTTATGGTTTATGGGAATAAAATCTTTCAAATTTGACAATAATACGGGGGTTTCGCAACAATTTAAGGTGTTAAGGTTAATTTAGTATCATTTCCGGTTAATATTTGTAGTTTTATAAGAAGCTAAGGGAAATAATTTATTGAATATTGTGGTAATGAGCACTGCTCTGGCTTTCCCATGCACTGCTCTGGCTTTTTTGCCAGTAAACTGGCAAATCCCCATTGCTGTACTAATCCACGAAATAAGAACTGATTTATATTTTTTCGTAAACGGATCGCTTTTTATGTCTCGGCAATATTACATATGCACACTCCTGCAAGATTGAAAAAACCTTGCAGGCCATAAGGGTAGTTTTTGTTTTTTCAGAATACTTTACCTGCTCAACTCGGTAAAGTATTTATAAAAATATGGTATGGTCTCAATGCCTTTTAAATAATTCCATATGCCGTAATGCTCGTTGGGCGAGTGTATGGCATCGCTATTGAGGCCAAAGCCCATTAATATAGTCTTGCTTTTCAATTCCTTTTCAAACAGAGAAACAATAGGGATACTCCCACCGCTACGTTGCGGGATGGGCGTTTTGCCAAAGGTTTCCTCGTATGCCCTGCTTGCCGCCTGGTACCCTGTGCTGTCTATAGGCGTGACATATGGATGCCCGCCGTGGTGGGGTTTTACAATAACTTTTACCCCTGCCGGTGCCAAGCTTTCAAAATATGCCTGAAACAGATCGGTTATTTCCCGCCAATCTTGGTGCGGTACCAACCGCATGGATATTTTGGCCGATGCCTTGCTGGCAATTACCGTTTTGGCGCCTTCGCCAATATAACCGCCCCATATTCCATTTACATCCAGTGTCGGGCGGATGCTGCTACGCTCGTTGGTGGTATAGTCTTTTTCGCCATACACATCGTTTATGGCCAATGCTTTTTTATAATCTTCCAACGAGAAAGGTGCCTTTTCCATTTCGGCGCGCTCTTCTACGGAAAGTTCATCTACTTTATCGTAAAAACCGGGAATGGTAATATGGTTGTTTTCGTCGTGCAATGTGGCTATCATTTTATTGAGCACGTTAATGGGGTTGGCCACCGCACCACCGTACAAGCCGCTGTGTAAATCGCGGTTGGGGCCTATTACTTCTACTTCAACATAACTTAAGCCACGCAAGCCTGTGGTAATGGACGGGACGTCTTTGGCTATCATTCCGGTATCGGAAATCAGGATGACATCGTTGGACAGCTTTTCCCGGCTGTTGATAATAAACCATTCCAAGCTTTCGGACCCCACTTCTTCTTCTCCTTCAATCATAAATTTCACGTTACAGGGAAGGTTTCCTGTTTGCGTCATGTATTCCAAGGCTTTTACATGCATGTACATTTGTCCTTTGTCGTCGCAGGCACCTCGTGCAAAAATAGCTCCTTCGGGGTGCAGTTCGGTTTCCTTTATTATTGGTTCAAAAGGAGGCGATTCCCATAAATCTATGGGATCTGGTGGCTGTACATCATAATGGCCGTATACCAAAACCGTGGGAAGTGTTTTATCTATTATCTTTTCTCCATAGACAATTGGATATCCGGGAGTTTCGCAAATCTCGACATGATCGCAACCTGCCCTTTCCAGTGCATTTTTAACGGCATCGGCAGTATTAAGGACGTCTTGGGAGAAAGCTGGGTCGGCACTAACCGATGGCATTTTTAATAATTCTATAAGTTCTGATATGAATCGATCCCTGTGCGTATCGATATACGACTTTATATTTTCCATGAAGTATTTTGTTGTAAAATCAAATGTACAAAAAAAGAAGTTTTTTTGATTATAAAGTTTGAATATTCAAAAATTGAATTATATTTGCACCCACAAATTCGTCGCGGGTATAATACGTGCCCTTTGTGGTTCGGGCGGGGAATTGACAGACAGATTGGACTTAGTAATTAAGCCAAAAAGTTCTTATTAATATATAAATGCGGGTGTGGTGGAATTGGTAGACACGCTAGACTTAGGATTTAACCAAATAAAAAGTGTTAATTTGCACTTTATGCGGGTGTGGTGGAATTGGTAGACACGTCAGACTTAGGATCTGATGCCGCAAGGTGTGGGGGTTCGAGTCCCTTCACCCGCACTTAAAGCCGAAGAGAAATCTTCGGCTTTTTTATTTCAAAAACACACTGAAAAAAGACACGGGTACAACATAGGTACAACATTTGACCTATTTTCAAGATAAACTTTGATTTAGTGTCATATACTTTCATTTGATATTAACCACTATGTCAATCAATATAAATTCATAGAATTTAGGTTATCTCGACTCTTGTTTTTCGATTGGGGGTTTATTATCATACAATATTCCCGAAAGTTAAACTCGTAAAATACTTCCATCAAAAGACTACGGCATAAAGCCATCGCTTCCGCCCTTACTCATTTATATACTCTATTAAAAACCAAATTTTTTAAAAGAATTGAGCCCTATTATTTTCCCAAAATTTCCATGGTTATATAGAACTGTAGATTATTTGACTTGATATGGAGTTTGTTAAAATCATCAATTACAGCAACTAGTACCGGATTGAATGGGCGGGCAAGCCACGGAGCCATATGAACAAAAAACGCAACAATCACCCTGTTTTGGTTTTAATACTTTATTGCAATTCTCACAGTCGTAGAAGAATTGGCAGGAAGTTGTTGGCATTTCCTCCTCTTTTTGGTGACCACAGTGTGGACAGGCAACAGTGGATTTTAGAATCACTTCCATTAGTCTACGATTTTGTAACCTGTTTTTGCAATGGCGGATGCTATTTCATCAGGTGTTACCTTACCCTTATCATACTTTATAAAAGCACTGGATGTTTCGTAGTTCGCATCCACTTCCAAAATACCGTTCAATTGATTGACTTCGTGCTCGATATGGGCTTCGCAACCCGCACACGTCATTCCCTGAATGGAATAGTTCAATTCACCTACATTGCTTTCGGATACGTAAACGACCTGTTTCTCGATATTTGAATTGGGATAAAACAAATGTGAGTAATAGGGAAATGCCAACATAATACCCGCAAAAATGGTCACCAAAAACAGAAATGTTTTTGATTGGATGAATTTAGGCTTGTCATCCCCGCAGACACAATCAATATCTTGTGGGAGTGATTTTATTTTTTGGTACCAGGCAAAACCTAGGGTCAAAAGGGTGAGGCCTATTAAAACTGGCCTGTAAGGCTCTATCCAGGAAAAAGTGGAGGCAACACCTGTGACACCTGAAAACAATGCCAATACAGGTGTAATACAGCATAGAGAAGCCACAATCGCCGAGAAAAGGCCAGCAAAAGCACCTTGATTGGAGGTTATCGTCTTTTTCATTTTACGCAATTTTTCTTTTAGATTGAACATTACTTAAAATAGCGGCAAAAAAAGTTTCATTCTTCTTTGATATGTGATAGAAAATGGTCTGACCCTGCCTGCGGGCACCAATGATTTTAGCATCCTTCATTTTACGTAAATGTTGTGAAACGGCGGGAACACTCATTTCCAAAATATCTGCAAAGTCGCAGGGGCATAACTCAATCTCCTTTTGCAACAGGAACAATATTTTAAAGCGAACTTCATTGCCTGCAAGTGCCATCAATCTGCTTACATCCTCTATGGAATCAGCTGTTCTGTTCAAATCTTCTTTACAACGAAGAATTTGTTGATGGTCTGCCTCTGCTCTGGTACAGCTGATTTCAAGTTTCATGGGACGAATTTTAAGCTAAGATATAATTATTTAAGCAAATACTTAAATAAGTTTGAAATAATTCTGTTAGTTGTCCTTAAACGACAAGTATGGTCTGGCTATATTTCTAGGGTCCATGCAAATATGGTTGATATCGTATGGTTTCCTATTTTGGACCACTCCATAAACGGTTCTTAAAATTTTATTGGACACATTGTTCATTATCAGGAAATAAGGTTTTCCCTCAAGTTTTTTACGTTGTGCATACAGACTATACTCCTTATTGTGCGCCACGGCAGTCTTGGCGGCTAGGAACAACAATGATTTTAGTTTTTTGTCGGCTAGATGACTGGTCTTGGACTTCATGGACGTTTTTCCGGAGGAATTTGGATATGGGCATACCCCGGCAAAGGCCGCAGCCTTTTTGGCCGTTGTAATACGTTTGAAGTTTTCAGTTTTGATGATCAGATTGTTTGCGATTACCGGGCCAATGCCTTTGATACTTGTAATAAGCTTGTAGTTATCCTTTAAATCGGAATCGCTCTGAACGATTTTTTCGATTTCCTTTTCGATGGACCCAATTTCAATTTCCACATTCATAATGGCTCTCTGATAGCTTCTATGAGCCACAATACTCTGTGAAGGACCATGCTTTCTTGTTTTCATTCCCAATAAAAGGGATGTTCTGTTCTTTGACAACTGTTCCCGCAAACTATAAAGTTCCTTGAGCTCTTTGACCGACTCGGGCTTTGGCTCTGTTAAGTGTAATTCTTCAGTGAACCTCTCACCGTATTTCCTGATACGATATGCATCCTTCGAATCACTCTTTCCCCGTTGCAACCCCAAGCTATGCTTAATGTTATAGCCGGAGACCAATGCTATTTTGACTTGGAACTGGTAACAGAGATGAACTAACAGGTCTCCATAAGTTCCCGTATGTTCAGCTACCAGGATACAGTTATCTTCAACTTGTTTCAAAAAGCTGCAGATACCCTTAAAGTCATTTTTTACAATCCTTTTTTTCTCCTCACCTGTAATAACATAGCTTACGTCAAATTTCTCTTTGGACAGGTCGATTCCATATATTTTCATAATAAGTGTTTTTGATGTTCCTTTTGAGCGGCTTAAATCGTTAGTGGGTTATGCCCGTAATACTCTCTGGCTTAGGCTCAAATAA
The DNA here is from genome assembly GCF_037029175.1 of Galbibacter sp. PAP.153. Lineage (NCBI taxonomy): Bacteria > Pseudomonadati > Bacteroidota > Flavobacteriia > Flavobacteriales > Flavobacteriaceae > Galbibacter > Galbibacter sp. PAP.153. The sequence continues at coordinate 126,277 of NZ_JAZEUN010000005.1, forward strand.
CTTACCGTACTTAATATAAATAGTAGATTTCCTCTATTCCGTTTCTAAAGCTATTGCAGTAAGTGGAACTATTAATTTCAAGATAGAACTGTATCTGTTCTAACAATATTATTTCTATCGGCTAAGTAACGATTCCGTTTCCTTTTGAGCTGTGATTTTAGCTTCCGTTTGGGTGATGCTCAAATATTGTTTAACTAAAATTTCAACATTATGAAACAAGCAACAAAAGCGAAGATTTCGGTCAAAGAAGCCGAGGCACATTATCAATCAAGTAAAGAAAATTATAGGATTGAAGGTGCCGAAAGTCATCTGGCTTACTACAGAGAGAAGCATCCAGAGTATTACGCTGTGCTCTCACAAAATGTTCAACCTTAAATTCAAAAGCTACGTATTTACAAGATTTGCAACAAGATGAGATTTTCGTTTCAAACGAAATGAAATCCTTAAAAAGCCTGACCCAGATGGAATCCCGTCGCGGACTTGAAAATGCCATCATCTCAAATGGCAAAATCGTCAACGTGGTATCGAAAAGCTACGGCCACATTCCAAACCAATTGTTCTTCAAGAAGGCAGAGGAAATGTTGACTGATGCCGGACTCAACTACCCCAAACGCACCATCAACAAAAATGACAGGTCGTTCATAACCGACTTTATAATCGATGACAAAAGCCAATTTACGGTCAAGAATGATAAGGACTTGATACTGCCAATGCTACGGTTCAAGAACTCGTATGATGGAAGTGAAAAGACCTCTGGCCACTTCGGATTCTACAGAAAAGTATGTTCCAATGGTCTTCACGTTTCACAGGCCGAAATCGAATTTTCAATAAAGCACAGCAGGAACAATACAAACCTTATAATGCCAAGGTTGAATAATCTGTTCGATAAATTCTTGGACAACGAGTTCTACACTATCACAAGGAAATTCGACAAGATGAAGGAATTTAAAATCATCGATACCAAAGAGTTCGTGAAAGCCATTCTTTACAGAACAAAGTTGTTCCGTTATGAATGTAGCGATAAGAACAGCGACCCATCAAAGAAGTCGAGAGAGGTTTTAGAAATCCTCAATTACGAAGCCCTTTTACTTGATGAAGAACCAAATCTATGGTTAGGTTACAATGCCTTTAATTCAGTATTGCACAATGTCTTGAAAAAGAGTTTTGGCCAGCAGGAACGATTGGATAAAAAGTTGTTCGATGAAGTGTATGCCCTGACATAGATTTAAAAGGTTTGTCCAGTACCTTAAACTGGATTTTTTTAGTTTTTGGGCTTTGACAGTTTAAAATATTCGCTTTCATTATCTAATAGGGCTTTTATAATGTCAAAATTCTCTTGCGTGGGATTTAAGTCTTGATACTTCCCAATTATATTACTTCTTCTATATACAATAAATGTATTGCTGGCATTCTGATTTATTTCATTAAGATAAACATCTGATGCTTTGTCCGAAAATGAGGGAACAAAGGTTAATGCAATCTTCTTGAGCTTAAGTTCCTTCCCCAAATTTTCTAAAAAATTGATGCGCTCTTCTTTATCAAAGTTTTTGCTGTTTCCATAAACGAAATACGATTTTAGGTATTCATTTCTTTTAATGCTTTCACTATCTAAAAAAACGAGCCACTTTTTAATGGCTTCCCAATCTGGATTATTACCAACAAAAAACAATATACCGTGATACCACCCATACTTACAGATAGGACAGGTTTTTGTTCCTTTGTCCTGACCGAAGGCGTGATATGGCGTAAAAGAACTGACGTGTTCGCCCACCTGCTTTCCTGAATTGGTTTTACGTTTACTTTGTTTTGGATAATCGGGAACGTTCAATCCCAGAATAATAGTACGCTCACCGATTTTCAGAGAATCTTTTTCTACAAATCGTATAACGCCGGACCCACCTCGATTTTCCAAGGCATTTCTCTTTTTCGTGGTCAACATAGGGTCGTTGTCAAAAACAAAATCATCAATGTAATAAGGCGTTTCTATGTCAGGTTCTTTTACATTAAGATGGATGTGAGCTGGTTCATCCCTGCTGGGATAGGTGCCAGGTTTTACTGTGTAAATGGAATAGGCGCCTTCGGTGTTTGTCTTGACCCAGCCTCTAATGTGACCGTGGGTTTGACCCAATTTGTTTTTAGGCATATTCCGCGGTTCATCTTGCTTGGTGCTGTAAACGCCCCTTGCATCTGTTTGGTAGTAATAAAGAATAACATTTGCAGCTGGTGTTCTACCGTCGGATTCATACACCGTTCCAGTCAATAGTATTTGTTCACCATCATTGTTCCAGGCAGGGCTAATGTCTTCCTCGGAAAGTTCAGAGGGCATCTTGTAATAGAAGGGAGGCGATTTATCGAAATCCTGACTCAAAGTTCCTCTTTCTTTTGTGACTGATTTATTTTGGCCCTCACATCCAGATAACGTAATCGAGAATAGAGAGATAAAAAGGAGATGCGATAATGTCTTCATAGATGGTTTTTAAACCCGAAAATAGGAGATTAAAAACACTCGTGCATAATTGAAAATGATGAAATAACCTGAGTGGTGTTCTTAACCATCTTAGTGGAGAAGTTGTTTCCAGCTGTTTCTGTAATGTCTGCTCAATCTAACTGTATTTCCATCAGAAAGTAACGCATCATAATCACCATTTTGTCGAGAAGAAATCTCTTCAACGTGTTCTATATTGATGATGACTGAGCGATGTACTCGAATAAAATTATCTGGATGAAGCAATTGTTCAAAAGCCTTTAGGCTACGGTCATCAAAGTAGGTTGTATCATCCGTAAAGATTATGGAATGCGGTTTGTTGGTTGTGATATGGCTAATTGTACTTGTTTTAACTTGAACGGTTTTCGTTCCCGTCTTCACCTGTATTCTATCTGGATATTTTAATGTTTTGTGAGTACTTTTTACGCTGTATGTTACCGCTTTTTCAATTAAGGGAACAGTAGCGTAAATAACCATCAGAAAAAAGAACTGGTTGGACAAATAGGCGTTGAAAATGGTACCAAAGCGATGAGCTGGCGTAAACACAAGGTTGCTAATGGCAATGAAGAATAATGTAGAAACCGTTATTTGGGCAAGACTCAAAACTATGCTCGACGTGAGCACCGCTAATATTTTAGGAAGTGTAACTTGAATTTTCAGTTTTCTGTAGGCATAAACTTCTAACCAAATAATAGCAATGGCAAAAACCCAAAGGGTGTTATACAGTAGCGATTCAGAAATATAAAATCCAGTATCATATAACCTGCTGAACAAATAATCTTGGAAAATGGCAAAGACAATTAGCAAGCAGAGCGCTATTACCCAAACCTTTTGTGATTTGATGAAGTTAACCGGGTAATATGTGCTTATAGATGGTCTCAAATTCTTGTAATCTATCAAAGTGTATTGATGTCACAAGATAATGAAATTAAGACTACATATTTTTTGGCGAGACTGCAACATCTTTTTTACAACCCACTCAGCATATTCTCCTACATTCCACGGTTTCCTGCTGAAAAATCAGGAAACCACTACACTTCGGGAAAAAAGCTTCACTACAAATATCTTGGACACAATCCCCAATTTTAACTTTCCATTCCGCTCGCCCTAACCGCAAAGGCTGGGAAGGAACGCTTCTTTTCCAAGCTAAAATTTGGGATTAAGACCGCTTTAAAAGGTACTCAAAAGTTATTTTAATTACTGTACTGTACAATAATTGAATAACACTATTAATGTTATGAATATAACAAGTTGTGGGCAATTTAAGACCTGCCTAAAACATCAATCCTTCCGACTTAATTTTAACTTCCAAAGAAAAAGTTTGACAAAATATTTGCGTAGTTAAATGGCTTCATATATATTTGTAGTCAAATGACTTCATAATGAAATTAAGAAGAGACATATTTCAAGCTATTTCCGACCCAACAAGACGAGCGATATTAGTATTGCTAACCTCACAAGCTATGACAGCGGGAGCAATTGCAGAAAACTTTGATGCAGCGAGACCTACCATTTCAAAACACATCCAAATTTTGAACGAATGCGACCTATTAGAAGCAAACCAACAAGGGCGAGAAATCTACTATGAACTGAAAATCGAAAAAATGAAAGAAATCGATAAATGGTTGGAACAGTTCAGAAAAATTTGGGAAAACCGTTTTGGCCAACTTGACAATTTATTATCAACACTTAAAAACAAGAAAAAATGAAATCGAAGATTCACGAATACCGCAGCCTAAAAATAAAAAGCCATGAGTAAAAATAATCTGTTATTCGACTTTACGGTCGACAAAAAAACCAGTACCGTTTTCGTAAACCGAGCATTTGATGCAGAACAACCAATGGTTTGGGATGCTTTTACCAAGCAGGAAATTCTTGACCAATGGTGGGCACCACAACCTTGGAAATCAAGAACAAAGTATATGAACTTTGAAGAAGGTGGACGGAGATTTTATGCAATGGTTGGACCCGAAGGCGAGGAACACTGGTCCATTCAGGACTTTACTTCAATTTCGCCCAAGGACAACTTCCAATTCAAGGATGCTTTTGCAGACAAGGACGAAAACATTAACGAGCAAATGCCTTCTGCCAACTGGAACTTGGATTTTGATGAAGTTGATGGAATTACAACAGTAAAGATTTCTATCAAACACGCAAAACTTGAAGACCTTGAAACGCACATACAAATGGGCTTCAAAGAAGGGTTTACAGTAACATTAAACCATTTAGCAGAACTTTTAAAATCATAAAGACAATGAAAAAAGCTAAAATTATTTTTTGGACGGCTACAATTATCATAGCTCTTTGGGAAGCCGTTATGCCAATGAGTACTTGGATTTTTGCACCAGAGTATATGACAATCGGAACAAAGGCTTTAGGCTATCCAGATTATTTTGCATACGCTTTAGCGATAGCAAAAGTCCTTGGAGTTCTTGCGATTGTTTACCCAAAAACACCTGAAAAGCTTAAAGAATGGGCATATTCAGGGCTTGCATTCACACTTATTTTTGCGTTCATAAGCCACGCTTGTGTGGATAGAAACATCGGTTATATGATTATGCCTTTGGCTTTCTTGGGCATACTTGCACTTTCTTACCATTACAAAAACAAAATCCAATCATTAAACTAAAAATCAAAAAAATGGCAAAACAAATCTTTATCAATTTAGCTGTAAAAGACGTCAAAAAATCAATGGACTTTTATACAGCGTTGGGGTTTACAAACAATCCTCAATTTTCAGACGACAACACAAAATGTATGGTATGGAGCGATACAATTTTTGTAATGCTAATGGCACACGAAAAGTTTTCAACCTTTGCCACCAAGCCAATTGCAGACACAAAAGCAAATATTGCCGGACTTTATTCTTTGTCTTCCGATAGCGTGGATGAAATGAATGAAATCTTGGAAAACGGATTAAGGGCAGGCGGAAATGAACCTAACGAATTAAGGGATTACGGTTTTATGCAACAACGAACAATCGAAGATTTAGACGGACACACTTGGGAAATGTTCTATATGGATATGTCAAAAATGCCAACGGAATAAAAACTGCCCACAACAAAGACGTGTTTATGAAATAGCGGTTTAGGTGCGAATCTAAGCCGTTTTTCATTTACTTGCACTACAGATAATGAACCAGTTCAACTTCTTTACCCGCTCAGCACATTCCCCTGCATTCCGTTTCCCTAGATTCCGGGAAAAGAGCTTCACTACAACTATCTTGGACACAATCCCCAATTTCAGCTTTCCATTTCGCTCACCCTTCCCGCTTAGGCTGGGAAGGAACACTACATTCCCGAACTAAAATTGATGATTAAGTCCGCCTTACCAAATCGGAAGGTCAGCACCTCGATTTTCTTAACAGAATTTACGGCAAGAACTTCTTGAGCCCTTGCTCGAAAATTCTTAAAAACCAAGGCACTGTCCCACACATTTTAAGGGGTTTATAATGGATGAAGCCTTGAATGTTTTTCGGGGCATCGAAAAACAGGCAGTGCATAACCAATTCTACATTAAACCTGATCGCTCGCCTCGCTTAACTTCCCGTACGCTCAACTCACGACCAGCTTTAAAAGAATTGCTAATGCCCTTATGGAACTTGTCAAGACCGTGGCAAGTTTCAGCGAAAAATAAGGTATCTACTTCCTTGAAAATGCGAGCATTTTACTACGTCGCAGACACACCTGATTTATTCCCTGAAAGTCTTGACAAAACCCACGTCACCCATTGTGCTACGCACGAAAGAAATCAAACAAACACCCCTTAAAATTTCATTTCAATTGAATTAAACAGGGAATTATTAATCTTTAAATTTTTAGTTATGAGTACTTTAAGAAATCACGTACAACTTATTGGAAACGTTGGTCAAGAGCCAACCATTACAAATCTTGAAAGCGGAAGTAAAGTAGCCCGTTTTTCGCTTGCCACAAATGAATATTACAAGAACAAGAAAGGCGAGAAAGAACAAAGCACCGAATGGCATACCGTGGTTGCTTGGGGCAAGACTGCTGAAATTGTTGAACAGTATGTAGTCAAAGGAAAAGAGGTAGGCGTAAGCGGGAAACTGAAATCCCGAAGCTATGAGGACAAGGACGGTATCAAACGATACGTAACCGAAATCGAAGCCAACGAAATCCTATTGTTGGGTACAAATAACGGTAACGGTTCTAACGAATAGACCTAAAAGAAAGAGGGCGCACCTGTGGAAAGTTTCGCCCTCTTTTCATTATTAATTTCTAAATCGAAATCAAAATGAGAGCACAAATTAATGAAATAAAAGAGCGGTTGCAATATTTTACGGGAACTGAAATGTTCTACCAAATTCCACTATTGCGAACCCAATTTACCGATGGACTGAAATACCTAGCCGAAGTTGCCGAATGTTTTTGGCTCATAACGGATGCTTCGGTAATAGCCAAAAGTCTTATGAACCGAAGCGAGTTTATCACGATTGACTTTAAAAGGATGTCCGCAGAAAAACAGGACTACACCGGTTACGAAGCTGAAATCATATACAGTGATGGAAATGACAATGTTTTGGAAACGCACCGATACCACGCCACCGATTTTCCATTGGATGAACTGCGGATGTTTTTCGTGAACTATACGCTGATGCTACCAAGCGAATACTAAAATCGGGAAGCTATGATTTATCTAAATTTTACCGATTTGAGTGAGGAAGCACAAGAGCGATTGCTTACCAATTCCAAGGAAGATGTCAAGAAAAAATATGGCAAGGATTTGATGGACTATGCCACCAAGCACCATACCAATTTAGAAAAAATGCTTGACGAGGAAGCGTTACGGAATTTATATTCCTATACCTATGTATTTAATATTTGAACTATTATTTTTTATGAAACGCACCTCTGAAATTTCAGGGGTGTTTTTGTTTCCGAAAACTATTTAGACCAACAAAATTTCGTATCTTTATTTCGCTGAAATTCAGCATACAATTTAAAGTAAGGTTATCCACTTTTTGACTTTCGCCGATACTCTTACACATCGAATAAATCACATATCGGAAATTTTATTATCCCTAAAAATGGCATTCAGCTTTTGAGCTAGATTGTACGGATTTTTGTCCCGCGAGCGGGACGAAAAGGAATAGCAAGAGGGTAACACGCTACGCGATGTTACAGATTCCTTTTCGTTTTCAAATCATTGATAATCAATTGTTTAAAAAAATTTTAATCTTTTGATTTTCAGCTATTTGCGACAAATGCCCTCAAAACGGCCATTTTTCGGGAAGGATTTGCGACAAATCGGCGAAATATGGACACATTTATCGGCATTAGATTCAAAAAGGAAACAGCAAAACGTTTTCAGGAATTCTCACGCACACACTTCAAAACACACACCGAGGCAATGGAAACCATCCTCGATTTTTTCTTCTACAACGAGATTTCACCAAAGGAAAATTTAGGCCCGACCGGGCGCACCATCGAGGCAAAATTATTGAAGCGTATCAATGCGGTCATTGCCATAATGCGTGATGTCGAAAAGACCCAGACGAAACCTACGGTTGCAATGTTGCAATTCCTTTTTGAGATGGAAGAGCCTAAAAAGAAACCCTTGATTTTGGAAAAGAAATATGCCGAAGAAAAGAAGGAAGTACGCTTTCGCGAAAGCGAACTTGAGAGCTTCACGAGAGAATCGAGAGCAAAGCGGTAAAAGCGAAATAATACGAATCAACTTTAAATTTCAAACTATGTACATCACTATCACGGCACAGAAATTAGGAACGAATTACAGTCAGAGCTCGGCGGATTTTGTGGACTATTTGGAAAAAGAAAATGAGGGTTTGACGAAGGAAGATATGGAACACTTTTTCAACCAATATGGTGATGAAATTTCAGCCAAGGAAGTGGTAAAAGAAATTGACGGAAACACCGCAAAGCTAAAAAAGAAAGAACCTAAGTTTTATTCTATAACGGTCAGTCCGTCAAAATACGAATTGCGTAAACTCGAAAACAGCAGCAAAAATTTAAAACGATACACCCGCGAGCTGATGAAAGATTATGCCGCCAGTTTCAATAGAGAAATCAATGGTCGAAAAGTGAGTGTAGATGATATTAAATACTTCGCCAAAATTGAACACCAACGCACTTTTAAAGGCAGGGATTTTCAGGTTCGAGAAAACCAACCTTTTGCTACCAAGATACTTGAACTAAAACAGGAAGTCCGGAAAATCCAGTTGGGCGAGTCAAAAGGAAATATCGATAGGTTAAAGCTTAAAATTGCCAAACTGGAACGTGAAGCGCCACACCAGCAAAACGGGAAGCGTATTGTCCAGGGAATGAAAAAGGCAGGCGACCAAAGCCACATCCATATCATAGTCAGCAGGAAGGACGCATCCAATTCCTTCAGTCTTTCCCCAGGAAGTAAACACAAAGCGTCTGAAGTTGAGATGCACGGCAAAAAAGTAAAACGTGGTTTTGATAGGGATGCTTTTTTCGCGAAAGCGGAAGAGACATTCGATAAAACATTTGGTTACCAACGCAATTATGCTGAAACCTACAAAGCGAAGAAAAATTTTGTCAAGAATCCCAAACTCTACTTTGCAGCTTTGATGAAATTGCCAGCCAATGAAAAAGCCTTAGCCTTTAAGATGATGGGTAAATCAGGCTTGTCATTGATTCCAAACATCCCAACAAGTAAAGCGCAACTGGCACTTCGAGTTTTTAAGCGGTTACGTAAAGGTGCAGAAATTGCAGTCAAATCAAGCTCTATCGGGATATGAGTTGGTCGTTGACAGAAATAGTGATCTACATTATAGTGCCTGTGCTGTCATTGGCCATAATTTTCTATGCTTTTTACGATAGCCAACCAACGAATAAAATGGATAGAAGATATCAGGTGAAATTTTCGACCAAATCAGGAACATTCAAAATCGACAATATAAAGCGTGGTGCATCCATCATTGGTTCTGCCGGCAGTGGAAAGACGGAAAGCGTTGTCTATGGATTTTTGAAACACTTTCGTGAAAACAATTTCTGCGGTATCATTCACGACTACAAAGACTTTGAGCTGACCGAAATGGCGTATCCGCTTTTTAAAGAAAGCGAAATACCTATTAAGATTATTTCATTTGATAGGATTATCCATCGGGTAAATCCAATTGCACCTAAGTATCTGGAAAATGAGGAAAGCGTCAACGAAGTATCAAGGGTGCTCATTGAAAATCTTTTGGAACAACGAGAATCGGGAACCACCGGAACAACCAAATTCTTTAACGATGCTGCCGAAGGTTTGATTGGCGGATTGATTTGGAAGCTGAAATCCGATTATCCACAATTCTGCACGTTGCCCCATTTGATTGCCATTTATCAAATGCTCGATACCGATAGCTTGGTCCAGTTTCTGGAAACCAATACCACATCAAGAGCAATGGCAGATGCTTTCATTAGCGGAAAGGATTCCGAACGTCAAACAGCTGGTGTAAAAAGTACCTTGGCCAATGCGTTAAAACGCATCAGCACCAAAAGTATTTTTATGGCATTGTCTGCGGATGAAGTGCCTTTGAACATAAATGATGAAGAAAATCCAGCCGTGATTTCGGTGGTGAACAATCCCAAATTTGAAACCTCTTATTCGCCAGTAATCGCTACCATCATCCACACCATCACCAAACAGATGAGTGTGCGTAATTCCAAACCTTCATTTCTATTAATGGAAGAAGCACCGACCATTCGCTTACTCAATATGCACCGCATTCCAGCGACACTGCGAAGCTATGATATCGCCACCATTTATGTAATGCAGGACAAAATCCAAAACGATATGATGTATGGCGATAAGGCCAGCAAAGCTATTTTGAGTAACCTATCCTATCAATTCTTTGGCAAGGTCAATGATCCAGACACGGCAAAGTATTACGAACGTTTTTTTGAAATTATCAAAAACCCAACAAAAAGCGTAAGTAAAGCCGCCAACATCTTTAAAACCGACACTCGAATTACCAAAGGCGAAAGAGAGGTTTCCAAAAGAAGAGCAGATATTTTCTTTAGACTCAAGCAGGGTGAATTCGTCACTTTTGCGGATGGAAAGGACAAAAAAGTATGGTTTAGATTATCTAAAATTCAAAGACAACTTCCGCAAGAAACCAAGCTATATAGGGATTCAGATTTAAGAGCGAATTTTGAGCGGGTTTATGAGGAAGTGAGGTCGATTTTCAATAGCAATTGATGTCAATTTGAAAAGTAATTGCTAGACATAATCATAAATCCAACATTTTTTCCAATTTGAAAGTTTAAAACTAGCTCAAAGTTGAACCCCAAAAACTTGCTAAAGGAATCGATTCTTTGTAGATTTACACTTTTGTGATTTATGTTAAATTTAACACTTCAAAATGATTTAATTATCGGTAGAAACACTCATTGAATGATTTGAATTTTAGTCAGAATTTTAGATTTAGAGGTTTGAAATTCGCCTAAACTTTTTAATCAATCGAGTAAAAGATTTTAAGGGTTTGAAGATGTAAATTAGCTAGAAACTAAAAATTTCTGGCTTTTTTTGGATTTACTGGTGGTCAAATCACAACGATATGAGCAATAAATAACAAGCATTAAAATTTGGGTTTGCAAAATATAAAATATACTTTTTCTGGACACGATTCTTTTCAGTGTCGACAGCTGTGGTTGAAAAAGGGGTACGATTATGTAGTTGAAAGTAAAAGCTTTAATGATGAAGATGCAGTTGTCCAGCTTGGAGTTGGTAAAAATATGGTTTCTTCAATTCGTTTTTGGCTTAAGGCATTCAACGTTGTTGACAATAATGATTTACCGACTGAATTTGGAAAAAGGCTATTTGATGATAATATTGGCTATGACCCATTTTTGGAAGATGAAGCAAGTTTATGGCTTTTGCACTATAACTTGGTAAAAACCCAATTTGCCTCTATTTATAGCATTGTCTTCAATGAATTTAGAAAAGAGAAGCTCTTTTTTAATAAAGAGACGTACGTCAATTATTTGAAGAGGATAGCTGAAGGTGATAAAGATTTCAATTTCAATGAAAATACTGTTGCTAAAGATTTTAATGTCTTTACGAACTTGTACAAAAATGATTCTAAAGGGAATAATATAGAGGACAGTTTTACGGGAATACTATCAGAAATCGAATTGTTGAGCACAACAGGAAAAGGAAAAGATGAGCAATTTTATATAGAGAATAGCGAAAGGGATAACCTCTCGGAATACGTTATTTTATATACAATTCTTGAAAATACGGATTATGGAAATTCAATCAGTTTAAATTCCCTAGAGTTTAATATCAATAGCCCAGGGTCAATTTTTGCATTGAATCGTTTGGGTTTGATGAACAAAATTTCTGAAATAGTCAGTGAATTTGACGGGATAACTTTTACAGACCAAGCGGGAATAAAAGAGTTGCAGTTCAAAAAAAAGGTTGAAGCATTCAAGGTATTAGATAAATATTATGGCAAATAATTTCACAACATCGGTTAATATTATTAGAGACACTGACAGGGACTTTAATTATATCCCCACGCCTAATGCAAAACAAGTTGTCAGTCAAATAGTCAATGATTTTAAAAAGGGAATTCGTTCTTTTAATGTTGTTGGAACCTATGGTACCGGTAAGTCTTCTTTCCTTTTGGCCTTTGAAAAAAGTGTTAAAGGAGAAAAACGTTATTTCGACCCAAATTTTATAAGCAATCCTAATTTTGACTTTGTTAAAATAATAGGTTCTTACACGTCAATTATAGAACAATTTAAAGATACATTCGATGTTGTATCTAAAAAAAATCAACAGGAAATTATACTTTCTGAGATATTTAATAGATACCATTCCTTGGGCAACCAGAACAAGGTCTTATTTATTTTGGTTGATGAGTTTGGAAAGTTTTTGGAATATGCTACGAGAAATAACCCTGAAAGGGAACTGTATTTTGTTCAGCAACTTGCAGAATTTTGCAATAACCCAAATCATAACATTGTACTGATTACAACAGTTCACCAAAGTCTAGAATCCTATGCCTATTCTTTAAGTAAAACACAGCAACAAGAATGGACTAAAATCAAGGGTCGTTTTCGTGAAATAACTTTTAATGAGCCTGTTGAGCAGCTTTTGTTTTTAGCATCAGAACATCTTGTTGAAAAATTTGATGCAAGTACGTCTGTTCAAGCTATTGAAAAATGCTTGACATTGACAACTGAAACGAAAGCCTTCAACTTTAATACAGATTTCTTGAAAGATATTGCTTCAAAGCTATATCCATTAGATATTCTTTCGGCAAATATCCTTACCCTTTCTCTTCAAAAATATGGTCAAAATGAAAGATCATTGTTTTCCTTTCTCGAATCTTCAGATCATACCGGTCTGTCAAAATTTGATAAGCGTGAAAATCCTTTTTATAATTTGTCCAATGTTTACGACTATTTAAACTTTAATTTTTATTCGTTTTTAATATCGAGGTATAATCCCGATTTTTCTGCTTGGGGTTCAATTCGTTCAGCAATTGAGGAAGTCGAAAGAGCATTTGATCTTGATATCAGCAACTACATCAAAACCGTTAAAGTAATCGGCCTATTAAACATCTTTTCCGCTAGTGGTTCGGTCTTAGATTTGAATTTTTTAATTGATTACTTAAAGGTTGCTTGTGGTATCACTAACTCAAAAATCGTAATTGAAAATCTAGAGACGAAAAACATTATTCGTTACCGCGAGCATTCCAAAAGATTCATTTTGTTCGAGGGAACGGATTTAGATATACACAATGCTTTAATTGAAGCGGGAAATAAAATTTCGGAAGTAGTTGATATAACTACGCTTTTGAATAAACATTTCCTCTTTAGTCCTGTATTTGCAAAACAGTATTCTTTCATAACAGGTACCCCAAGATATTTTGAGTTTGTTATTTCGGATTATCCGATTCAAGAAATACCCTTAGGCGAAGTTGATGGTTTCATAAATCTTGTCTTTAATAGTAAACTGAAAGAAAGTGACATAAAAAATAAATCCAAACTTCAAGAAGAGGCTATAATTTATTGTTTTTTCAAGAATTCTGCGGAGATAAAAAATTTGCTATTCGAGATAGAAAAAATTCAGAAAGTCATAGAGGAGAACAAAGATGACAAGGTTGCCAAGAGGGAGCTTGAAAATATCGTAGAATCACAAATAAGGCTACTTAATCATTACATAACAGATAGTATATATTCAGTAGGCAAAGAAGTAAAATGGTATTTCAATGGAGAAGAAAAAACTATCGGTGATAAGAAAGACTTTAATAAACTACTCTCTCAAGTTTGCGGTTTGGTATATGACGCAACGCCTTTATTTAAGAATGAATTGGTTAATAAGCACAAAATTTCTTCTTCAATTCACACGGCAAAAAGAAATTATTTCAGAGCCTTGACAAATTGCTGGGATCAAGAGAATTTAGGCTTCGATGATTCTAAATTCCCGCCTGAGAAAACTATATATTTGTCATTATTAAAAGAAAATGGCATTTCACCGTTAAGAGAAAACTCAACAGGTGTAGTTGCCATCGATGAAAACTCTTCGTTCAATAAATTATGGAGAGCTTCAGAAGATTTTATTGAAAGTGCCAAATCTGAACAACTTAGGATTTCAGAATTGGCCGATATTTTAGGTAAAAGACCTTTTAAGCTAAAGCAAGGATTTATTGATTTTTGGATTCCTACTTTTCTATTTTTAAAACGTGACGATTTTGCAATTTTTAACGATGATAGCTATATACCGGACCTTTCTGAAGAAAATCTTGAGTTAATTGCTAAATATCCGGACAAGTATTCCATCAAAGCCTTTGATATAGAGGGTGTTAAATTAGATATTTTCAACAGCTACCGTACTTTTCTGGATATTGGAACTCAGGAAAAGTTTGATAACGAATCTTTTATTGAAACTATTAAACCATTTATAGTTTTTTACAAACAACTACCAGAATATAGTAAAAATACCAAGAGATTGTCTTCTTCAGCAAAGAAGATACGTAAAGCTATTGCCAACAGTAGAGATCCTGAAAAAACTTTCTTTGAAGCGTTCCCTGGCGCCCTTGGAATTACTTTAAACACTCTGCAAAAGGATAAGTCCAAACTTCAAAATTACACAGTAAATCTTCAAAATGCGGTTAGGGAATTAAGGACAGCATACGATGGTCTTCTTAACAGATTCGAAGAGTTTATAGTTAATGAGTTTGTTGGCAGTAAAACTGATTTTGAGGAATATAGAGAATCTCTTCAAAACCGATTTTCAGGTTTAAAAAAGCATATGCTTTTAAAGAATCAAAAAGCATTCATTCAACGTCTTGACTCACCATTGGATGACAAGAAAGCCTGGTTAAATTCGATTGGGCAGGCCATAATGGGTAAAACTCTTGAAAGGTTTTCTGATGAAGATGAGATTTTACTATATGAGAAGTTCAAATCAATGATTTTAGATTTAGATAGCTTAACGCAAATTTCTAAAACTGACATAGACGAGAGTAAAGAAGAAGTAATTGGAGTTAAAATTGATTCTTTCTTTAGCAAGATTGACCCAAAGGTAGTCAGAATGCCCAAAAGTAAGAATAAAGAGATAGAGCAATTGAAGGACGAGTTGAAGAATAAACTTGGCAAAGACAATACTTCGAACATAGCAGCTGTGTTGAATCTATTGAAAGAATTATTACAATGAGTAAAACGCGACACGTATTAGGCATATCGGGAGGCAAGGATAGTGCCGCCTTGGCAATTTATGTTAAGACTAAATATCCATCTATTGACTTGGAATTTTATTCCTGTGATACTGGAAAAGAATTAGAAGAAACATACCAATTGATTAGAAATTTGGAAGTCTATCTTGGTGTGAAAATTAATCTTTTACAGGGAGCGGAGAAAAGCTCAGAAGATCCATTCGATCATTTTCTAAAAATGTACGGCGGTTTTTTGCCTTCATCCAATGCGCGCTGGTGTACTAAAAAATTGAAATTAGCACCTTTTGAGGACTATGTTGGTGATGATCCTGTAGTTTCATACGTTGGTATCAGGGGTGATGAAGAAAGAGAAGGCTATATATCTACTAAAAAGAATATTCAGTCAATATTTCCTTTTCGAAAGAATATTTGGAGTAAAGACGTGGTAAAAAAGATGCTGTCCAATCAAAATATAGAGCAAGTAGTATCAATGTCCAAGAATATAGATTTTGGTCAAAATCAAGAAAAGGCTTTTCAGGCTCTATCACAAAATGTAAGTCCTCAATTTACCCTCGATCAGAAACTCAATGTATTACTAGACTCAAACATAAAGGCTTTTAATCACTTAGTTTTCGACTTTTTGAAAACAACAGATTATCCTTTGGCAAAAGAAGAAATGTTTCCGCTATTGGACAATGACGAAGTATTAGTTAAAGCTGATATTTTTAAAATTTTAGAGGAAAGTGGTGTGGGTGTTCCTGCCTATTACAATAAAATTGAATTTGACGTTAATGGAAAAAAAGGCGAATATGCTCGAAGCCGTTCAGGATGTTTTTTTTGCTTTTTCCAACAAAAAATAGAATGGGTTTGGTTATATGAACAACACCCTGAACTATATAAGAAAGCAATGGAGTATGAGAAAGATGGTTATACGTGGGGACAAAATGAAAGTTTGGAAGAATTGATACAACCCGAAAGAATAGAAAAAATCAAAGAGGAATATATCAAAAGGATGGAAAGAAAATCCAAAGTTAAATCCCCTTATCTAGTTGACATCTTAGATGATGATGAGAGTGAAGGATGTGCAGCTTGCTTCATTTAGATAATATGTCTTTAGCATTATGACAGGCAGCGCATTTTCATTAGGAGAAGAAGTAGAGTTAAGAAAAGTCGAGTACAAACTTCACGGAGAATTGTGGAAGAAATTTACCTGCACTGATTTTGACTTAAAGTTTGAGAATTGGATAAAAATAAAGTACCTGAATGAAAACGCAGATGATTTTGATGATGGTATTCAAGATGTTCCAAACGATAAAGGAGGGCTTTATATGTTTTATGTAAAATGTAAAATAATTTCTGGAATAACCGAGTATCCGTTGTATGTTGGCAGAGCTCAAATAACTGAAAATCAAAATCTTCGAAAACGTGTCAAAGAATATTTTCAGAAATTTAGTAAGAGTAATGAAAGACCAAAACTTACAAGGATGTTCAATTATTGGAAGAATGACTTGCATTTGGCCTACTTTCCATTAGACGATAACGAGGATGTAATCAGTATTGAAAATCAATTCATTAACTCATTGCTCTTGCCAATGAATACTGAAATTCCTGATACTGAAGTTAAACAGGCAATAAAAGCATTCCAATAATGAAAATACCAGCATTAAAATCGAAAATAGGAGATTGGGATTATTATGTAACTACCCTGACTTTTGAACAAGTGAGTAAGTATGTCTCAAAAATTGATGAACAGCTGCATAAATCAGATTCACTGAAAGATTTGATTCAGAGAAGTATTACGAACAATTTTATAAGTATTAAAAGTTATATTCTCAATCAACCTTCTGTTTTTTTCAATTCCCTTGTGCTAGCAGTTTACGACGACTATCCCGATTGGCAAGAGATTGAATTTAAGTATGATGATATGGAGACCTATAAAATGGGCTTGCTAGATTTTCCAAGTAATCATAAAATTTTTCCAGTCGATGGCCAACATCGAGTAGAAGGTATTAAGGCAGCCTTAAAAGAGAACCCTGAATTTAAGACTCATCAAATAGCTGCAATTTTTATTGGTCATAAAAATGATCCAGAAGGAAAACAACGGACCAGAAGGTTATTTACAACTTTGAATCGATATGCAAAACCAGTGAAATTGGATGATATTATTGCGCTAGACGAAGATGATTCGGTAGCAATAGTAACTAGATATATGTTAGAAGAGTATGATTTGTTTACCGACAAAAGAGTGGTTTATGCAAAACAGAAAGCCATACCTAGTAGCAACAAAGAAGCCATAACATCTATTATAACCTTGTATCAAGCTAATGTTGAGTTGTTTAATGTTTATTTCCAGAACAAATTCAATAAAAAACCAACTAAAAGTAAGGTTGCTGAATATCTAAAATTTAGACCCTCTGATGAAGAAATAGAAGAGTTTAAAGCTTTTTGTATTCAATATTGGGATGCGTTTAAAAATAATCTTTCATTTATATCAGATTACCTAAACTTAGAAGTTAATGCTGCTGCATCTTTTAGAAGCAGTGAAACAGGAGGAAATCTTCTTTTCCGTCCAATTGGTCTTATTCCATTTATCAAAGCGTGCTTAACAATCTATAAAAGGGAAGACAAGACCTTTGATGAGATTTTAGAAAGATTCAATAATATCAATTTTAATATAGATAGTAAGCCCTGGCATTATGTTGTCTGGAATCCTATTGCAAAGAAAATGTTGATGAATTCCACTTCATTGACTTATTTGTTATTGATATACTTATATGATAGAGAACTAATTCAAGGAAATGAGTTGCAAAGGTTGAAAGAAGGATATGCCTCTAAAATTTCCTATGAACAGGATTTAGATAATGTTTTACAAGAAATCGATTGAATCAAAAACAAAACATATCATACTTAGACTACAATTCGACCACCCCAGTTGACCCAAGGGTGGTTGATGCAATGCTACCTTATTTAAAAGATAATTTTGGCAACTCAAGCAGCACCCATCATTTCGGACAAATAATAAGCGAAAACGTTAAGCAAGCCAGAAACCAAATTGCTCGATTTATAAAGTCGGAACCTAATGAAGTTGTCTTCACTAGTGGAGCCACGGAAGCAATTAACCTCTCAATGAAGGGAATAGCGGAGAGTTACAAACACAAGGGAAGCCATATTATTACAGTATCGACCGAACATAAAGCAGTTTTAGACACGTGTGGGGATTTGGAAAGAAAAGGTTTTGAGGTGACATATTTGCCAGTTGAAGAAAATGGCTTGTTGAGTTTGGAGCTCTTGGAAAGATCAATCAGACCCGATACTATACTTGTTTCTGTTATGTATGTCAATAATGAGACAGGGGTCATTCAACCCATCAAAAAATTTGCTGAGATAACCCACCAAAAAGGAGCTCTGTTTATGACAGATGCTACTCAGGCAGTAGGGAAAATTGCAGTTGATGTTAAGGAATTAGATATAGACTTACTTTGTTTCAGTGGACATAAGATGTACGCGCCAAAAGGTGTCGGTGCTTTATTCATAAGAAAGAATGATAAACGAGTAAATATTACACCCCAAACACACGGTGGCGGCCACGAAACAGGTTTAAGAAGTGGGACACTCAATGTACCTGGAATTGTTGCATTAGCGAAAGCCTGTGAAATTTCTAGCCATGAAATGAATGAGGATAGAACAATCATTTCTGAATTGAGAGATAAACTCGAATATGAATTGTTAAGAATGCCCAATACAGCTTTAAATGGCGATTCAATTAAAAGAATTTATAATACAACTAATATATGCTTCAAAGAACAAGATGCTAATGTGCTAATTGGTAGAATGAGGAACATTGCGGTATCAAATGGTTCGGCTTGTTCATCAGCTATTTTCGAGCCTTCTCACGTTCTCAAATCGATGGGACTTAGCAATGATGATGCACTTGCTTCATTACGTTTTTCATTGGGAAAATATAACACAATTGAAGATGTAGAACTAGTTGTTGAGACCATAAGAAAACTAACTGAACCTCAATCAAAATATGCTTAAAGACTGCGAATGGTCAAAAGATCGAGATTATAAAACAGGTTCGGAAAATGAACCGCTTCAATTTTATTTAGACGGGTTGGCCAATAGCAATCAGTTTAGCTTATTGTTAGGCTATTTCAGTTCTTCTGCCATCAACCTGCTTTCCGTTGGTTTTGCCACCTTCATCAGTAAGGGTGGTAAGATGAAAATGGTTATAAACCATTTGCTTTCCTCAAAGGATAAAGAAGCGATAACAAAGGCAAATAATGAACCTCAAGGAAAGGTTTTTGATCTAATGGATGTTGTTTCCTTGGGAAAAGTTTTGGATGAATATGATACTCATTTTTTTGAGTGTTTAACTTTTCTTATTTCTGAAAAGCGAATTGAAATCAAAGTGATTAAACCAAAAAATGGAAAAGGAATAGCCCATTACAAATCTGGAGTTTTTAGTGACGGACAAGATTCGGTAGGTTATAAGGCATCCTGCAATTTCACCCTTTATGGATTATCAGAAAATCTAGAGGAACTAGAAGCTTTCCTGAGTTGGGAAAATGGACGATCAAACACCTTGATACGAAAACAACGGAAATTGATTGATGCTTATTTTTCTGAAAAGGATGAAGACGTAGAGTATATTCCTGTGGACGAGATAGAAGTTGTACTTAAAGATAAGTTTGGTAAAAAAGATATTAACGAATTACTTGTTCAAGAAGAACAACTCTTAAAAAAGAAAAAAAGTCTCATCTCAAATCCTAAACTAAAAAAAACGATTACAAAACTTTTCAATCAAATCGACATCATTCGCAGAACACCTAAATTTCCTTATAAAGAAGGTCCCAGAGAATACCAGATTAATGCGTATAATGAATGGGTTTCGAATAATCACAAAGGGGTTTTTGCAATGGCAACAGGGACAGGAAAAACAATCACTTCTCTTAACTGCCTTTTGAATGAATACAAAAGAACAAATGTCTATAGAGCCATTATAACAGTGCCCACTACTGCGTTAGTAGAGCAGTGGAAAAAGGAATGCACCAAGTTTAACTTCAAAAATATTATTACTGTAAGCTCTAAGGAAAATTGGGACAATAACCTTGCTTTCTTCAACACAGCATCAAAACTTATTGAAACATCCTTTGTTGTCATTGTTACATACGCTTCCTTGCCGAGAAAGAAATTTCAGAGCTATTTTACCCAACTTCCCAATGATACTATCTTAATAGCAGACGAGACCCATAACCTGGGTTCACAAGGCCTTCTGAGAATTTTACCAACTGTACATTTAGAGAAGAGAATAGGGCTCTCTGCCACACCGCATAGAAAGTTTGATGAACTTGGAAACAACGCCATTCAAGAATTTTTTAATGACGAACCGCCTTATATAGTTTCATATTCTATGGAAGAAGCCTTGCAAATAGGATGGTTGTGCAGTTATACTTATTACCCACACGTTGTTAAACTTACCACCCGGGAGTTGGAGGAGTATAGGAAATTATCCCTACAATTATTAAGAATGGGAATGTTTGACAAAGAAACAGGTGCCTTCAAAAGCAGTCCGGAAATCGAGAGGTTACTTCTTCAAAGAAAAAGAATCATTCACAAAGCAGCTAATAAATTAAATGCTTTCAAAAACATCCTAAACGACGAATATGATAAGCGCGGAAATCTAAAATATACATTGGTGTATGTCCCAGAGGGAGTGGAATCAAATTTTGAAAATGTAGATTTTAGTGTTGAAACAGATGAGGAAAATAGGTTGATAAATGAGTACACAAAAGCTGTTAGTCAGACAGACGACTCTATTATGGTAAAACAATTCACTTCTAATTCTATTAATCGTGATGATATTTTGAAGAGTTTTGAATCTGGTAGTACTCACGTATTAACATCAATGAAGTGTTTGGATGAAGGTGTAGATGTTCCACGTTCAGAGTTAGCGATATTTTGTGCTAGCACAGGAAATCCAAGACAGTTTATTCAACGCAGAGGAAGAGTTTTACGTTTACACGATGATAAAACCCACGCAACAATTCACGATTTAGTAGTAGTCCCAGAGGTTGGCTCTGAAGAAAATACTTTTGAGATGGAAAAAGGGTTGGTAAGGAAAGAACTCGAGAGAGTTGTTGACTTCGCCAATTTAGCTATGAATAAGTCTGATACCTACGAAACACTAAAGAATATTTTAGACTACTATAGTTTAAACCTGAACGATTTATAACATTACTCTTATGGCAAGAAAAGATACTATACTCAAAAATTTTTTAAACCACGACCTACTTGAATCGAAGTACGAACTTGATAAAACAGATTTAC
Organism: Galbibacter sp. PAP.153; assembly: GCF_037029175.1. NCBI lineage: Bacteria > Pseudomonadati > Bacteroidota > Flavobacteriia > Flavobacteriales > Flavobacteriaceae > Galbibacter > Galbibacter sp. PAP.153. Next base: position 147,750 of record NZ_JAZEUN010000005.1, read on the forward strand.
CAACTACGGTAAGGGAAGCTCTAGATTCAGACAAGCCGATTGTAAAGGCAATTGCTTTAATAGTTGAAAGACTAGATGGCACCGCGCAAGTTACGGACTCAGTTTTAAGGAATCAAGTAACACAATTTCTAAACGAGGCCTTATGATTATCAGAAAGATTCAAATAGACAATTACTTATGTTATTATGACACTAATTCCTTTGTGTTGTCGGAAGGGTTGAATATAATTCTAGGCGAAAACGGGGAAGGAAAAACAAAATTTTTTGAAGCAGTAGATTGGTTATTCAACGGCGAGAATGAAGATCTGGAATTACTTGTTTCTGCAAAGAAATTAAGTGAAACTGAAATTGGCGAAAACTTCAGGGTAAGGGTTTCAATGACTGTTGAGCAGTATGGCGATATCAAAATAATTACAAGATCCTTTGTTGCTAAAAAGGAGAAAAAAAATCAGTGTTCAACGTCAAGCTTTATGATTGAGGGTGTTGAAGAGAATAGTTTGGGTGAGCGAAGTCAAGTTGATGGTACAACTCTTCTCGATAGGGTATTTCCTTTTCAAATCCGAAAGTACTCTATGTTCAAAGGTGAAGCAGATTTGAACATTTTTGAAAGTGACAATGCCCTAGTTAACCTAATCAACTTATTTTCTGAAGCAAAGCACTACGATAAATATTCAGAAAAAGGTGCTTTTCTCAGGGAAAAAGCCGAAAAAGCAGTAGAGGATTCTGCTAAACTTGACAGGAAAAATGCAAACCTTTACAAGAAACTTGAAGGAGAAATTTCACTTCTTGAAAAAGAGAAAGCGAAATTCGAGGTTCATTTAAATTCTACGGATGATGAAATCAGGAAAATTGAAGGGAACTTACAATTAGCAGAAAGTCACGTTAAAAATGCAGATGCTTTAGAAACTTTGAACAAACGGATTAAAGAAATCGAAGAAAAAATTTCTTTTCTCAACGGTAGAATTGATGAAAACTATACCACATCCCTGTTTGATGAAAATTGGATTCTAGTCAATTTCGAACCGTACCATAAAGAATTTGCTGAAAAGGTGTCTGAACATAGCAAAAAACGCAGAGAACTTCAATCTGAGTTTGACAAAGAAAAGGGAATTAAACTAGGTGAGAAAAAAGCAAAAGCAGATTTGCTTAATAATGCGGTTCCACTTCCTACCGGAGTACCTTCAAAGGCCCATATGGAAGAGATGCTCAACGATCAAATATGCAAAGTATGTAACCGTGAAGCAAAAAAGGGTTCTGACGCCTATGAATTTATGATGGAAAGATTAAAAACTTATCTAGAAAGTCAAGTTGCTGATGAAACTGATGACGAAGAGTATGAGCAACTTTTTAAGCTAGATTATACAAATAGGCTGGAGAATTTGAGCATTAGTCACGAAGACAATTTGAAAAATCTACGATCTATTAGAACTAATATTAAAGAACTCTTTGAGTTTAACAATGACAGGAAAAAAGAGATTGAAGAACTTAATGAGCAGTTAGAAAATGAAAAATCAGAAAGAGAAAGAATTTTGGGTAATTCTAGCGTCGCTGAGGAAAAATTAATAGATGTACTTAAAAATTATAATGCTTGGCAAGATGATTTAAAAAACCGTAACAGGGAACAACTTAGATATACATCTGAATACGAAAAGCTCGAAGCTCAACTGAAAATAAAAAAGGAGGAAAAAGATAAAATTGATACTGACTCTGCAAATTCATTCTTGATTAAGACAAGAAATATATTACGAGATATTGAAACGATCTTTTTAGATACCAAAGAGAAAAAGTTTGATGAGTTCATTGAGAAGCTACAATCAAAGTCAAATCACTTTTTCAAGAAAATTAACATCGATGCGTTCACCGGAACAATTGTGTTCACAAGACGAAATAAGATTAGCCGAACAATAGTCGAAGTCGAGTTGCAAGAGGATGGAAGAGTTTTTTATAAACCAAATCAATCGCTGCTAACTTCAATGCATATCTCAATTCTTTTTGCTATTTCAGAATTGGCTACTGAAACAAAAGAAGAAAATTTTCCGATGATTTTTGATGCACCTACATCATCATTTGGGGAAAACAAAACTGCACAGTTCTTGAACTTAATTTTTGAAACCGAGAACCAAAAAATATTGCTCATTAAAGATTTTCTAAATAATGATAAAACGACCAAAGCACTTTCAATCAAAAATGAATTTGAGAATGTTAGAAGAGATAAAGCTTTTTGGGTAAAACTAGAGAGGCCTTTTGATCCAAATAATTTGAAGACAATTAACACACAAGTAATTACACTATAGGATGAATAATTTATTTGAAAAATGGAAAACTAAAATTCCAAAATACAGTGAGGTACATAAGGACTTGTTTGCTTCACTTTCTCAAAAGTTTGGAGCCGAAGGTGAAAAGAAGATTAATTTGGGGAAGCATTTCAGTACTAACTACGAACTATATACCTATGCCTTTTTTCTAGGTCTCTACAACGATGAATATAGTCCAATTCCTGATAATGAAAAGAAAACAGACTTTAGCCATCATATTCAGCATTGGGGGAGCAAAAGTTCCGCTATTCGTAAAGACTTTACCAACTTACAAGAGAATATGTTTATTGCATTAATCGCAAAAACAGATATAAACTTGATAGACTTAGAGAAGGGGGAACTTGATGAAGATCAAGCAATCAAATTAATTCTAAAAACAATGGAATCATACACAAATGGAGGTCTTATCCTTATCAAAGAAAAGTTAGAGGAAAATCCGAATTATTTTTTACAGCCGACCTCATTTTTAAATTTGATTTTAGAAGAAAATGTAGCATAATTTTATGTGCCTACAAAACTTTAAAGACACACTGTTACTAAAATGCCAGAAACAAACCGTATAGAATACAAACGAGAACTGTCCGATGGGCTTGAAAAAGAGGTCATTGCTTTTTTGAACTATCGCGAGGGCGGCATTCTCTATATCGGTATTGACAAAAATGAAAATGTTTACGGTTTGGCAGATGCGGATGGCGACCAACTTAAAATTAAGGATAGGCTGAAGAACAACATCCGGCCTTCAGCTTTGGGACTTTTTGACATCGTGAGCGAAGAACGAGAAGGTAAGGACATCCTCAAAATCATTGTGGCCAGCGGTCCTGAAAAACCTTATCATCTTAGAAAGTATGGGATGAGCGAAAAGGGGTGTTTTATCCGTATGGGTTCATCTGCAGAGCCGATGCCACAGAAAATGATAGACGAGCTCTTTGCCAAGCGTACCCGAAATTCCATCAGCAAAATTAAAGCCGGACGACAAGACCTGAACTTTGGCCAGTTGAAAATCTACTATGAGGAAGCTGGCTATAATCTGGGCAAAGCCTTTGCAAAGAACCTGGAACTGCTTACTGAGGATGGCGCATTCAATTATGCAGGTTATCTTTTGGCCGACAAGAACAATACCTCTATTAAAGTGGCCAAGTATTCAGGCAAGACCCGTACAGACCTTATTGAAAGCAACGAATATGGCCACGAATGTTTGGTAAAAGCCACCAAACAGGTCATTGATAAGATTGCCGTCGAGAACAGAACAACCACAAAAATTACAGCCAAAGAACGGCAACAGACCAACCTTTGGAACCCCATCGCCTTACGGGAAGCCATCATCAATGCTTTTGTGCATAACGACTATACTAATGAGATAACACCTAAGTTTGAGATTTTTGCCAACAGGATTGAAATTACATCGGCTGGTGGACTACCAGAAGGTTTGAGCAAGCAAGAGTTTTTTGAGGGTTTTTCTGCACCTCGCAATAAAGAACTGATGCGGATTTTCAAGGATTTGGAACTGGTAGAGCAATTGGGTTCGGGCATCCCTCGTATTTTGGAACATTATGGCAAAGAGAGTTTTAGCTTTTCTGATAACTTTCTTAGAATGACGTTTGTAGCTAAAGAAACTACTGTTGAAGATGGTGGTGCAAAAGGTGGTCGAATAGGTGGTGTAACAGGTGGTGTAACAGGTGGTGTAACAGATGCTGCAATTGATGCCACAACTACACTTACTAAAAGACAAAAAGAAGTAGTTAAACTTATAGCTGCTAATTCTTCTATAACTTACAATGAAATAGCAGACGCTTTAGGTATCAATGAATCTGCTGTTGGTAAACATATAACAGCTATTAAGAACAAAGGTGTTTTGGTACGTCAAGGTGGCACACAGGGCTATTGGGAAATCAATCTCGATAAAAATAAATAAATACGCTTTTCAAAAAGGCGATTTATCTTTTGAACCTCTGGCATCAGCCAACCACTTACCGTTTTGCTTAACCAGCTTAAAGAGACCTGGTGTTTTATCGTAAGCTGTGGTATATTTTACCCAAGCCACGTCGCCCATAATCGTGTCCTGCAAAACAGTAAAATTGGAATTATCTTTTGGCGTAGCGTTGAACATATTTATGGTATTCATATAGTTCGAATACGCCTGTGGTGTTGAGTTGGCTTTTAGGGTTTCTTCATCCTTTTCATAAAAGCTTTCGATAACAACTTGGGCTGTAGCACTTGGTCCTGAAACTTTGGTTGTGGAATCAGCACACGAAAGGAATAGCAGTACGAGCAATAAAACACCAATATTTTTCATAGTGACTTTAATTTGGGTTATTGATATATCTGTGCGATAGTTTCATTTCAATATTTCGTTCACCATCCTTTTCATTCAGTTCTAAAATTGCCCTACGGTCATTGGACAATGAAAATTTTGGCAACACATAAACGAACCGTACCGTTTCACCTTCTGCAATTTTTGAAGGCAGATTATGTTTGTAAATCGGCTCTTGATACAATCGTTGCAACGATTTCCTTTTTCCTTTTTGTCGTGTTTCAATCGAAAGGTTCAAGAAATTCAAATCGTAATCCAATGTGGAATTGTTCTCAATCTGGATGACGAAGTACAGTTCTTTTTTATCGAAAACGATATTCTCAACACGTAAAACAATACCTTCATTTCGCTTTTTGATTCGACCAATGCGCTGTTTACTATTGAGAAGGTATGCGCAGAATTTTTGGTAATGATATGTTCTGTTATCTACCCGCTCTTTAGAAGATTCAGCAAGAATTGAATCAGTTACAATCGGTTTTTCATTCCCGATACTACTTGATATCGGAATAAAATAATTGAGCTTAGAAAGCTGTTTTTTATACCTTACAATATACGAAAAAATTGAGCCATTTCGATTGACTACCAGCAAATTACTTTCCTTTCCAGGCTTGGCTTGCAACAGGCCAAAATATTGTTCTTTTTCACGATTGTAGGTAAAGACAAAATTATCTGAACCAGTTATACCTTGCCGAATAGGTTCTGGGAAGAATAGTGCCACATTTTTAGTGTCGTTTGCATAAATGGTATCAAGTAAGTGGGTGGTTTGTGCGTTCGCTTTCGCGAAAGCGAAAACAAATACCATTATGAATATATAATTATATCGTCTCATAGTTTTGGTTTTAGAATTAATCTGTAATTGTTCAGGACGGTTACTTTTACCCTGCGGTTAGAACGCCTGAATACTTGTGTAAGTCCGCCAACTTGCGGTACGCTTGGAATATTAATATCACCAATTACATCATCAAAGACCTCTCTGGTCACCTCTTCCCTAAAGTTATTTTCGACATAGATACCCTCACTACCGTCTTGCAAATCGAAGGCTTTTAGTTTGGTAGGGTGGTGTTTAATATTCTCAATTTCGATTAAAGCACGATTGGGCTGAAAACTGATAAAGCCGAAAACCGGTGTGTTCTTTGGCATCAGTTTACCATTGATAATAGCCGATTTGGTTAGGCGCATCCGTAATCGGGTATTTGCTTGAACAATTTGGTCACCATCTACGACTACATAAATCGTTTCATCAGTATTGCCTATAATTGAAATTTCATTGGGCTTTGGCGAGGCCGCAAAGAACAGTTGATGTTCCAGGCCCAATTCTTTGGCTTCAATTTTTTGTTCCCTTTTAACTTCAGCAGAATCCACCTTTGGTACCGTTTGCTGAACAACTCGCTTATGTCCCAAATTTTGGTAGCGTTTTTCGGAATACTTTATCTTACCAGCCTTGTAAATGCTATCCACGATGCGTTGCTTTTTTTGTTCGGGCAAATCGGGATTATACAGTCCCGTAGAATCCAAGAGCTTTTCATCGTAGATGCTCGGTGCGGTGCTTTCACGCACTTCCTTGAGGTCGTTTATGGCATCGAGTTTGGAATCGTATTCCTTTTGGTCATCTTCCAGTTCAGGAACAAGCGTCTGTTGCAAGGTGTCTTCATCATTGTCCTCATCTTCCATAAGCATCACTGAATATGAGATGAGGAAGAGGAAAATGATGGCGAGGACACCAGCAAAAATGATTTTATTCTTTTCTACTTTCATAATCTATTTTTCTTAAAGTGTTTTCGAAATAATTGGTAATCAACAAGCCGTGTGGATTGTTGGGAAAGTTTCGGTCAACCATAATCAGGTTTCCAGTGGAAACCAACTCGTAGGTATCGATGACTGAACCTCTATTGATTTCAAAAATGGTTGTTGTGGTAAAATTGTATGTGCCATTGCTTTCTGAAATTCTTGAATCGATACTCAATACTTTTTGAACCAAGGAATACTGCAACAATCTGTTATAAACACCATCTGCTTTTTTCTGACGGTACAGATTGTCAACAGAACTGTTGCCCAACCAAAGTGCTTTTTTGAGATTGCGTTCATAATTGCTTGCATCAATATTGTAGAAATAAGTGTGAAATATTTCCAGGTGCGCCAATGCTTCCACCTTAAAATTCTCTTTTTGGGTAACGAGCTTGAGCGGAATAATTGTGCCATCAGTATTGATTGCAAAGGCGCTGTTGAGCGCCTTCTGATTGGTGTTGAATACCATCCAAACTGAAAAAGTGGTGGATAGCAGCGAACAAATGACGACCGCCAAAACAATAAACCGATTGAGCTTTAGGACGTTGTATATATTTTTATAGGGTGTTTTCATTTTGAATTGAATTAGTTGGTAAAGAGTCTGAGCGTAAAGGATGTGGCACGTCTGTACAATTTGAATTTCAGGAAGACGATAAAGCCAACAGAACCCAATTGAACGACAGGTGCAAAAAAGCCCTGACCTGTGTCAGTTCCGAACAGGTTGACCCAGAAATTGGTGTTGATTTCCGTATAAATGGCATTGATAAACACATTGACCAAAAAGAAGGCTGGCACGAGCATATAAACAGCAGCATACAATTTAAAGAAGGTATAGGCGAGCGAGCGAAACTTTTCAAATACGGCAAGGCTAATGACCAAAGGAAAAAAGGCTTGCATTATTCCCAAAAGGAAAAAACGCTCTGCCAAGAATAGCGGATAGATGAACAAATCCAATATCCAGAGTATGGTACTTAATATAAAGGCCAAAATTTTGAATCCAAACAATGGTGTTACCAACGCCTCGTACAAAAGTGTCATTGCCGAACTTGCAGCATCAAAAAGACTTACATCTTCCTCTAATGGTATATCCTGCATCTGCAAGGGCAACAACGCAGGTGCAGTTCCTCGATACTGCCCTTCGATGGCCACTAAAATCCCATCAAAAAACCCTAATACCTGCGTTGAGAATATGACCAAAAGCACAATGGCAAAATTCTTGGCCAATTCGCCCGGACTCAACCCCCAAGTGTAGCCGTCTTTATCAGCAACGCCTTCGTTGTATTTTTTAAGAATATTGACCAAGAAAAATAGGACAGCGAGCGTTTTCATTCCAGCAATGGTGTATTGTGAAAAGTCGCTGGCCTGTATGGTCTGGAACACCGTATCTACGTATTCCAAGCCAATCCCTAAAATGATGGTCGCGGTCATTTTTAATATCCTGTTTCTCGATTATTGACTTTATCCTGCATTTTTCTGAAAGAAATAATGTCTCGATAGCGTTTCGTTTTTGTAGTGATGTTGGCAACCATTTGCTTTGATTCCAATTCTTTTGCTTTCAGTATTTCTGCACGTTCGGCATCGCTCATTTTTAAGTAATCGCTGGATAGAACTTCGTCTATAAAATCCACCGTGTCCAATGAATTTTGTACAATGGTTTCAAAAGAACCCATAACCTTGTCTATTTCCTCGGGTTTGATGTAAGGCGAATTAAGAATATCCTGAAGGTCATTTTGCATTACATTGATAAGGCGCTGATTGTTCTGTGCGATTTCCTCAACTGCCCTAAGCTGTTGGACAACGCTTGAAACTTTTTCAATAGCTTCTTTGGCATCCTTCAAGAATTTTACGGACTTAATCATTTCTGCCGTCTGTTTGCCCGATTCCAAGAGTTGTTTTACCAAACTGATGAAGTTGGTATTGTCATAAACTGGCATTCCTTGAGCAGTAGCACTACCTGACATAAACAACATCAAGGCTACTGTCATTATTAAAATTCTGATTTTTGTTTTCATAATATTATGTTTTAGATGTGAATTGAATTATTGCTTTTTCCATATCCTGATGCTCGTTGTAGACCTTCATTATTTCTTCGTTTTCCTTTCCATCAGTCAAGTAAGCTGCATAGACTTCCTTCGGAACTTCCAACCGGAAGATGTTACTTTCCTTCCCAATTTTGATGAACATCTCGGTGTACTTGCGAGGTCCGGAAAGATTATTCTTGATGGATTTTAGTTGGTTTAGGTCGTGGCTGGAAAGGTTAAGCCTTTTGACCAGCTCATCATAGCCTTTTTCGTTGTTTAGACTGTAGATTACTTGGGTGTTTTCAAGAATGCTTGCAGATGTGGAATTGTTGGGAAGCTGGTTTATGGATTGCAGAATGATACCAATGGCACCATTTTGTTTTCTAATAGCCTGGTAATAGAATTCCACACTTTCCAATACATTATCAAACTTCAGTTGCTTGGCAAACTCATCGAAAAGGATAATCCCTTTTTCGGCTCGATTACGCCAAATGGTACGTTGGATGGCAGACTTGATGAGCTTGAGCATTACGGACAGGATTTCTTTGTTATCCTTTACCTCGTCCAGCTCAAAAACAATCAATCGCTTGTCTTCTATTTTGTAGGTCTGGTCTTCGCTTACCTCAAATAGAAAACTATATAGACCATCGCCGACATACTCGGACATTACGTGCAAAAAGCTCGTTACATTAAAGTAGTCGGGATGGATTTTAAGGGTATTCAGAATATCTTTCTGATGCCTTTCTATAAAGTTGTAGAAACCTTCCAGTGAATGGTTTTCTGAAATGCTATCGTAATAATGGCGCAATATCTTTTTGACCGAAACGGATTGGGCTTTGGTCACTTTTAAATCTGATGCGAACAGTTCAAAAAGAAAGACAGATAAATCCTCTAAGCGTTCTGGTGTCAGGTCATTTTTATCGCTTATGAAGAATGGGTTGATACTCAAGTTTTTTCCACTTTCGTAGCGAAGCACGGTGTACTTCTCAGGATAAAGTTTGGCGAATTTTGTGTACGAGCCACCCAAGTCTATGATGACCAGGCGAACGCCACTTTCAAAATATTGGCGCAGTATGTTATTCGCAAGGAACGATTTGCCTTCGCCTGTTGGTGCAAATATGGCAAAGTTTCGTGCTTTGATACGCTTCTTTCGTTCATCCCAAACATCCTTTAAAACTGGAATGTTATGTTCCCTGTCATTAAAGATAATTCCGGTATCATCTGATTTGTAGTTGGTATTATTGATGAACAGACAAAGTGCGTGCTTTAAGTCGGTGACGTATAAATCATTGTTCGAAAAGTTGGATGAGAAACAGCAAAAGCTGTTTAGAATATAGTTCTTGCGTTCTTCGCCTCTCGGATAGTATGGGATGATATCCAGTTCTTTAAACTCAGTTTTAATTTTGGAAGTGATTGCATCGAGACTCTTTTTGTCTTTCGCCCAATAAACTACGTTCAAATGACCTCGGATGATCCGCGCATTATCGTCGGCATTGATTTGTTCAAGTATGTGCTGGATTTTACCCAACACCACTTTATTCTGCGAACCGAAGTTTGAACTTTTGTTTAGCTCTTCAACTTTCTTGTCAAGCAGTTTTCGCCATTTCTGTTTGTCATCCAAATACAGAATTTGGTTGACGATGTGGTTCTCATTCAGCGTAAGCCCTAAGCCATCAATAAACCCTTGATGAAACACAAAATCGTCTGAAGTGAATTTCTCATTGGTCTTGCTACTCTGTACACTTTCGCCAAAGCACAGTTCGCTATTGACGGCCAGGGCATCAAAATGGTTATCGCCAATGGTGACGTTCTTTTTTTCCAGTAAGATGTCAGTATCGAATCCTTCACTAAATCCATTGAAATAGTTCGTGGTGAGCTGCTGTATTTCTTCCGATTGAAGCGAAACAAAACGCATCTTTCGGCTATTGTTGATGAAGGAAACAGAATCGCTTACTGCATTGGCAAATACTTTTATATTGTCATCCATTTGTTGGACAATTCCTTTGGAAACCTTACGGAACGGATTGACATATTTCGGATTTTTGAGTGCCTTGTTTTTGGTTAAAATGAAAAACAAATAGGATTGATGTTCGATATAACCACGCCCTTTAAAGTGTTTGTGTGTTGCCTTTTCGAGAAAGGATTCGTTGGGCAGCTGTTCTGAAGAGTAGGACTTCTTCAAATAGATGTCCTGTTTGTGAACGACCGTTCCAACAGGTAAAGACTTCAAAGCCTGAAACCAGGCACCGTGTATGTCTTCAAAATCCTTTTCGGATAGCGAATAGATTTCTGGTAGGGTCCCTTTATAACAAAGAATCACATTACCGTTATTGGCAAAGACGATATTATCCTGAATATCTGTAATGGGTTGGTATGCTGAAAGGTTCATCTTATTCATAATCGAAACCAGAGTTACGCTTGTTACTGATTATTTTAGGGAACGGATTGCTCATTTGGAAAAGCTGCGGATTGTTGGCTATGCGAGTCAAGGCAATATAAAGTCCACCATTAAAGACCATTAGCCCGATGATGATGCCAAAACTGAAGGAAAAGATGATAATGAGCAGCGATGCCAAAATAGATACCATCATCAATGCAAATAGCGAAATGGGCAGGCCAAAAATGACCGCCCGTTTCCGCATATTTCTATAGATTTCAAACTTCTTCACTACACTACGATGCCTATGAGATAGGTGAAGATTCCAACTACCGCGCCTGCAATGAGTACAAACACCAAGACACGGGTAATCCCTTTTTTAAGGTCAGCATTCTCACCAAAGAAATGACCTGCATTAAAAAGGAATCCAATGAGGAATATGACCCCTAAAATGATTGGGAAAATGGCTCTGATGGTATCGGAAACGTCATTTACCGAATCTTCAATACCACCAATTTGTGCAAAAAGCGATGTGGATAAGAGCGAAAGAAAGCCCGCCAAATAATATGTTTTTTTCATAACGAATGGGTTTAAAATTTTGGTTCATTTTCGTTATGTGAAATTTACATATATTTGAATATAAATAACTGAAAATCAAATATTTGTGAATAAAATATTATTTGATACTGTTTGGTTTTTAATGCTATTATTTGACATCAAATTCTATGAAATTTTGAAGTGTAACTGTTGAAAACCTAAAATTGGAAAATGAAAAAGTGGCTCAAAAACGTCAGTTTTATGATTTTGCTTCTCAAAAGTTGCTTGCTTTTGGGTCAGGATTTGGATGAGAAAAAAATCATCGTAATTGACCCTGGCCACGGCGGAAATGATTCTGGTGCAATTGGGGTAAATAACTTAAAGGAAAAGAGTATCACCTTGGAAATAGCAAGGTTGATTTCAGAATTGGCCGAGAAAAACCACAATAAAACAGTGGAAATTTATCAAACACGTTATAGCGATACCTTAATTTCTTTAAGTGATAGGGGCAAGCTGGCCAAAGTTCTAAATGTAGATTTGTTCCTGTCATTGCATTGCAATCATTCGGATAATCCTAATGCTCGTGGTGTAGAAATCTATGTGTTCAATCAAAGGTCGAAGTTTTTGGATGAAGCAACTTGGTTTGGCTTTCAATTACAAGCTGATTTGAACGACAAGTTGGGATTTGAAAGTAGAGGTGTAAAGTTTGCCAATTTTCAGGTCCTTCGGGAAACCACAGACTTTATGCCATCGGTACTTTTGGAATTGGGGTTTTTGAGTAATGAAGATGAAGGCAATTATATTTCAGAATATTCAAATATTAAGAAGGTTGCGCTCGCCATCTTATCACTTATAAAGACATTAGAATTATGAAAGAACTGTTTTTAGAGTTAATAAAGAGCTTAAAGGACATTGTGCTGCAATTTATCTCAGAGGTTATTCAATTATGTAATTATTTCCGAAGTGATAGAAATTAAGTTTTGGCAGAATATGCTATTTTTTGCCAAAGTTTAATTTGCGTAAAAATTTTACTTCCTTTTATCCACAGCCCCTTTATCAAAAGCAATCAAGTTGAACAATTCCCGCATCCGACTACGGACACGGTTGCCATAGCGTTCTTCCAGTTCTTCAGCATTCAGATTGGTAGTGGCGTGGGTCTTTATTTTCCGTTTGGTATCGAGGTAGAGTTCATAGCGAGATAAAAGCACTTCACCCATTACGTTCAGATCCTTGCCATAAAAACGGCCGGCAGGTTCCACGCCCAAATCGTCAAAACAATAGAATTTGGTGTTGCCGTATTCCTCAACTGTCTTAAATCCTAAATGGTTAAAGCTGAAGGTCACATTCCGGCAGGGAATCATTTCATAGGGTCTTTGCAAAGGCACAATGTGGCGAAGCAGTTTCATCAAACTGGTTTTGCCACAGCCCACAGGCCCGGAAAGCAAAATGCCTTTTTCAACATCGATGTCATACTTCTCACAATTATCCTTATCCTTTATGAAATAGGAACAGAGCTTCAGCAAGATACCTTTGTCTTCATCATAAATTCTAAACTTTTTACCAAACAGCAACTTGCCTTTGGCATTCAAGTAAATCAAGATTTTTGGGAAATCATAAAGCACACTTTTACCATCAAACTTGCCCAGCGAATATTCCACGCCGCCTTCGGTAATTTTAGAGGGGTTGTCCATAATCTTTATTTTTAGTGGTTCGCAAGTTGTCCTTGATTTGGGACGGTTGTTTTTTCTTTGGCTTGTTTTCTGACTCAAATAATTCGGTCCTGTCCATCCAGTTGATGGCCACGGCGCGCCAATCGCGAATCGGTTCGCCATCGCCTGTTTGCCAATCTCGTTCATCGTAGTGCTGGTAAAACTTTTCAGCTTCAGCTTTATCAAAATTCTTTTCTTCAAAAAAATCAATGACGGCCAGACAGTCCTTTGGCTGTTTTATATAGTTTTCTTGTTTGATATTGTTTGTATTAGATACCAATACTTGTCCATTGGTGGGACGGTGTTGGTACACTGCTTGTCCATTTTTGAGATGGTGGTGTCCCTCAAGCGGTACACCTCTGGGATAGTACTGTTCCGCAAGTTGTTCCAATATGGGATTGTACTGTCCCGTAGCTGGTTCATCACTTGTACCGATAATGGACATCTTGATTTTACTGCCCTTGTATGGATTGTTGGACGGGAAATAGGATAAATATTCCCACGAATGAAGTTCTGTAATGCATCTGTGATAGGTAGATTTTGACCCAATTTTGGCCACGCGCATCAATTCCCTGCGGTTCACATAGAATTCGTCCATAAAACGGCAACTGTTCCATTCCTGGAACAGCGCCATATACAGACTGATATGGGTAGGGTTTAGGCGGTCATCAAAATAGAACTTTTCAAAAGCCGCGTTGAGTAGCTTTATGTAGTTCATTGTTTCAGGAATTTACCCCGTGTTGCACACGGTTGGCATCCATTACCTTTTGAATTTCCTCGGCATCATAATAGATGATGCCGCCTACTTTAGTGTATGGCAAGGTGCCATTGATGCGAAGGTTCTGAAGTGTTCCCGGACTCACTTGAAGCAAATTCATTACTTCGGAGGACTTAAGGTATTTCTTGATTTTTCCAGAAGCCTGTTTGGACAATAGATTTTTGATGTCATCGAGCAATTCCATCTTGAATTCCCGAAGGTCGTCTGTGGTGATGATACTTGTCGGCATAATAGAACGATTTAAAAGAAAGGGACTATCACATCGCTGTCAACTAATTTGATAGCCCCTGACCCAATTTGACTTTCGTTCTACAAATTTGATATGGATTATCGGATTTTCTTCCCTAGTACGACCGTACTACGGTCAAAGTTTAACATCTTGAAATTTGGGGTGTTTTGACGGTATTTGAGAGTGCGACTGCGAAATTCTATCTATAATATGATTCATATTATATAAGCAGTAGACTGAAAACCAAAACACCGTAGGTCAACCGTACTACGGTCTTTTTTTAACATTTTAATTTGATGTGTAAACGGCTGATAAACAATACTATTTCTCACTTTTATCCATTTCAGAAAGAAGGGAAGTGGACAGCTCATCGAGGAAAAGGGTTCGGCTTTTTTTTCTGTATTTGATGTCTTGATAGGTTTTATAGATGTCTTTCGGCTCAACATCGAAAATCTGACTTAAATAATCTGAAATTTTAACAATGCTCAGATTATTTTTAGCGCCAAGCCCTTTAGCGTGAAGCGCATAAATTAGTTCCACATAGTCTGTATTGCTGAACGGCCAATGCATTTTTTCGAGGTTAGATAGGGAAATCTCATTTCCATTCAACCCGTTCTTTAATCTATTTTGCTTGTCCACTAAATATTTGGTTAGGGATTTGTAGGCATTGTACTTGCCGAGCAACATATCTCGTGCTGTGCAGAATTCCGGGTCTTGAAAATAGAATTTGGAAAGTGTGATATGATACCCATTGAGATAATCACGAGTGTAATATTCTTTGTCAAAATGCGCCTGCCCTGATTCAATGTATCTTCCGAAGTCCAGATTGTAGAGAAAGAATCGATTGAGTTTGTTGCTTTTCTTTTTGATGGATTTAAGCTGGCTTTTTAAGTCGATTTTTGGGAACTGAATTTCAAACGAATGGATTTCGGAATAGTAGATTAACTCAACGAGAGGGACTTGTTTGGTTACTTTAAAAAAATGGATTTCATCTTGGATGGATTTGAAGCCTTGCGACAGGACCTCTTTTTTAAGTGTGCTTAATGAATCACGGCAGAGCCCAATGGAACGGTGAGCCCTTTCAAGGATACTCTTATTTTGAAGTTTTATATCATCGAGTTCTTTTTTTAGTCGCTGAGTTAATAATTGAAAGTCCATAAGCAGGTGTATTTTGATATGAAACCATAGAAATGGGATTTAGTTGATGCGGTTGGTTAGATGATATCATAGTCCTGCAAAACGATATAAATGAATGCCACGGGGCATTAAATTTGTGGTTCATTGGTGTATTTTATGGAACTCTCACTAAAATAATTTTACTTCGTAAACGTACAAGGAAAACTTACCGTATTTAATTACGGAACGAGCCGTATTTTTCTACGGAAACCCTGTGAGACACTGAATATGCTTAGATCTTTAGAGAGGTAATTTACTTATCTTTTTTTGCGAAATCTCTTTAAAAATTCACGACGGTTCTTCACACCGGTTTTCTTGAATATGTTTGAGGCGTGTTTTGATACGGTGCTTTCGGCAATGAAAAGTTCCTCGGCAATCTTCTTATAACTAAGATTACCAAGGATTGATAGCGCAACTTCAATTTCCCTTCTCGTTAAATCCTCATAGATTATTTTGCGCTCTACAGATTCCTCGCGCTGTTTTTTCTTCAGGGCAAATACTTCATACATTCGAGTATTGTTTTCCAAAAAGTATAAATACCTATCAACCTCAATAGATGTAATGGAAAAGAAGGCCAAATTCATTACGGTAAAGGTTATCCATTGATAATCGCCTATCACGGTGCAAATGGGCAACAGAGCTATACTCGCTACGCTCACCATAGATAATTTGTTTCGCCTTAAAATAAAGGCATTGGGATTGCTCGGATTTGAAATACGACGATAGAAAATGATTAGAAATATAAATGCTATTAAGGATATTGGAATAGTAAAAAGAAAGCGAGCCGCATCTAACGAATCGGTCAAAAAATAAGGCATCAAAAAAAGAACGACATAGCTGCCACTCGCTAAAAATGCGAGATTTTTAATGGATGAATTGAATTTCAATACGACGATGTCATATTCTTTATAGAGGTAGTAAACAATGTAAACGCATAGTGCAATGGCCACACTATACGTAATGATATATTGAAGTATGAATGGTCCCGGAAAGTTATCTATGGGTAAAAATCCGCCCGTGGCATTGTACGCAATGAAAAGGATGCCGAGATATAAAAACCGTCGAAGGCTACTTCGTGTATTTCTTCTTGAAAAGTAAAAAGTGAGCAATACAATGACCGTATCTATTAAAAGATAAAAGAAAGTTGTCCAATGTATCGACGTTCCAAACATTCAGTTTATTCATTTTTGGAAATAAATTTGTTAGTTGCTATATTTTTAGTGACATTATTCCATCGAAAAATTCTACCATTCATAGCGATATACACATCCGGTTTTAAAAATTGTAATGCACTGACTGCAAAACCCAAATTGAAAGAAGCATCTGTATTTTTAGAATCTCCCATTATAAATGAGCCTACAAGAACAATGGTTTTTTTAAGTCCTTGATTTCCAATGTACATTGCGGTATTTTCCATTGTGAAAGTGCCGTGGGTTATCAGGAATTTTTCTGCCTTTGAAGCTTTTATTTTTTTTAGCAAAAAATTTCTATCCTCATCGGTAATCGACCGGCTATCTTTAGCAAATGCCTTTTCTATTATATATGGGAAGGAAACATTGGCAGATTCAATAAGTTCTCTAATAGTTATTTTACTTTGTTTTTGCTTATTTTCTTGTTTTTCATAATCCAAGCCCTCAATGGTGCCTCCTGTTGTAAGAATGTGTATCATTTTATAAACTTTATTAGTTTGTAAATCCCTTGTTTACTCAATGCTTGTGAATATTCCCTTTCAGCACAAAAAAGTAGAGCAGAAAGGCGGCAATAACCAAGAGAACAAGGGCAATAATGCCTTTTATTTTATCTTTTTTTGTGATTTTGTTCTCAGTTGGTTTTTGAACTTTTTTCTTCCTTCTATTTCTTCTACTTTGAGACATCCTGGTATACTATTTCCAATTCATTTTCTGCAAACGTATCGCATTGAGAATGGCCAAAAAGGCCACACCGACATCTGCAAATACGGCCTCCCACATAGTCGCCATTCCGAAAGCACCTAAGACCATAACGGCAATTTTAACACCAAATGCCAAGGTGATATTCTGCCATACAATTTTCCTTGTGGATCGGCCAATCTTAATTGCCCCGGCAATTTTAGAAGGCTGGTCGGTCTGGATGATGACATCTGCGGTCTCAATGGCCACATCACTTCCCAAGCCCCCCATTGCCATACCTACATCGCTGGTCGCCAGTACAGGGGCATCGTTGATGCCATCGCCAATAAAAGCCACCGTAGTGCCCGTATCTTTTTGAAGCCGCTCCACCTCGTTGAGCTTATCTTCGGGCAACAATCCGCCCATAGCAGTATCCACGCCCATTTCCCTACCAACCTCTTTGGTAATGGAATCCTTGTCCCCAGAAAGCATTATGATTCTCGATATCCCCGCTTTACGGATTTGTTCGATTGCTTCGTGGGCATCTTCCTTCAATTCATCGGCAATGGTTACGTAGCCTGCAAATTGACCATCTATGGCAACTATTACAATAGATTCTACAATGCTTTCAGTTTCTTTGGGAACACTGATATTGTTTGATGTCATTAGTGCCTCATTACCCACTAAAACGGTTTTACCGTTTACAGTGCCTTTCAAGCCTTTTCCGGCAACCTCGGATACTTCGGAAGCTTCAAAATCCGTACCTTCGGCCTTATATTCCAATATCGCCTGGGCAATGGGATGGGTGGACTGTTCTTCCATCGCCATCAGATATTTCATAAATTCCGCTTCCGGGAAAGCATCATTATTGACAACATCCTTGATTTTAAACACACCCTTAGTAACCGTTCCGGTCTTATCCATTACCACCGTGTTTACTTTAGTCATCGCATCAAGGAAAGATGCTCCCTTGAACAATATTCCATTTCGGGATGCGGCACCAAGGCCACCGAAATAGCCCAATGGAATCGAAATGACCAGGGCGCAGGGACAAGAAATAACAAGGAAAATCAAGGCACGGTATAACCAATCTTCAAAGATGTAATTATCGACAAATAGATAGGGTAAAAATGTCAGTCCAATTGCAAGGAATACCACGATGGGGGTGTACACCCTCGCAAACTTTCTGATGAACAGTTCCGTTTTTGATTTACGGGCAGTAGCGTTCTGTACGAGATCAAGGATACGGGCAATGGAACTGTCCTTGAATTCCTTGGTTGTCTCGATTTCAATAACGCCATCGAGGTTGATGCTTCCGGCAAAAACCTTATCTCCTTTTGTAATGGTATCGGGTTTGCTTTCGCCGGTAATGGCAGCAGTATTGAGCGAAGCTTTTTCGGACAACAATTTACCATCCAAAGGGATTTTATCGCCCACACGTACCTGAATTTTTTCACCAACCTCGACCGCTTCGGGGTTAACGGAAACAAAATCGCCATTACGATATACCAAAGCTCTATTGGGACGCACATCCAAAAGAGCCTTTATATTACCCTTCGCTTTTTTGACCGCAGCACTTTGGAAAAGTTCGCCGACAGCGTAAAAAAGCATCACGGCCACGCCCTCGGGATATTCGCCTATGGCAAATGCCCCTAATGTGGCGATGGACATTAATAGGAATTCGGTAAAGAAATTGCCGTTTTTTATACTTTTCCAACCTTCAATAATTACAGGGATTCCCACGGGAATGTAGGCAACCACATACCAAAGGATACGAACCCAATCTTGGAAAAAAGATAAGGAAAGGAAATACTTAAAGAGGAGACCCATCACCAACATAATAAAGCTGAAAATTACGGGCCAAAAAATTTTAAAGCTTTTAGTATTACTATTATCATTTTTGCTATCGACATTACTGTTACAGCAACTTCCACAGCCTTCAATTGACTGTAAATTTTGTTTTTTCTTCATCGTGATTTTATTATTCCAGACCTTGATAGGGTTTATATTCTTTGTCCCCAAACTCTTTTTCGATTTGCAGGGTGGTATGCGTTATTTCATATTTTTCGTGCAATTGTTCCCGGATATCATAGATAAACTGATCCTCGTGCCCATCGGGAACGACCAGATGTGTAGAAAGTGCCGTTTCCGTGGTACTCATTGCCCAGATATGCAGATCGTGTACTTCTTCGACCCCTTCTATATCCATTAAGAACTTTTCCACTTCATCGATGTCGATGTTTTTGGGAACGGCATCGATGGCTATTTTTACGGAATCCCTAAGAAGTCCCCAGGCACTGTATAAAATGACCAGAACAATGACCAAACTAAGCGCAGGGTCTATCCACGTTAAGCCCGTGTATTTAATGGCCAGACCGCCAAGCAGCACTCCTAAGGTTACCCCGGCATCGGCAGCCATATGTAAAAATGCCCCGCGTATGTTCAGATCGCCTTTTGAACCTTTCCAAAATAGGAATGCGGTACCGGTGTTTACCACTAGGCCAATGGCCGCAACAATCATAACGAGATTGCCGGAAATCTCTGCCGGGTTCTGAAATTTTTGGATGGCGTCATAGGCAATCAATCCGGCCGCGCCAATAATGATAATACCGTTGATCATCGAGGCGAGAATGGTCGTTTTTCGTAAGCCATAGGTATAGCGTTTTGAAGGCCTTTTTGTGGCTATTTTAATAGCTGCCCACGCCAGTATAAGGCTGAAAACATCGCTAGCGTTGTGGGCTGCATCTGCAACAAGAGCGGAGGAATTGACCATAAATCCGTAATAAAGTTCTACCCCTACATAAATAGTATTTAAGGTTATGCCTATGCCAAATGCTTTTCCGTAGTTCTGTGAACCGTGTGAATGATCGTGTGCCATAATCAGTTATCTATTGTTTAGATTTTTCTTTAACTGTATTTCTGGACGGATAAACAATCGATAGTTTCTGCTCTTCCATAGTATTTTACTCGAATACTTTTGATACTTAATTTTATTTCTTATAGGCTAAAAGTCGGAGCGCATTGATCACCACTACCAATGTAGAACCTTCGTGAATAGCCACAGCGATACCTATACTTGCCCAGCTCATTATGGTCGCAGGTATTAAAAAGACAACAACCCCCAAGCTAACCCATAAGTTTTGCCTGATAATCGCTTTTGCTTTTCTGCTCAAACCAATGGCAAAGGGAAGGGTTTCCAGTTTATCGGCCATCAGTGCTATATCTGCGGTCTCCAAGGCCACGTCACTTCCCGCTGCACCCATTGCAATACCAACGGTACTGTTTGCCATAGCAGGTGCATCATTAACACCATCGCCCACCATTGCCAGTTTATTTTCCTGTTCCGCAAGTTTTTTGATGGCCTCCACTTTTTCTTCGGGAAGCAGACTTCCACGTGCTTCGGTCAAACCGATTTCCTCGGCTACAGCGTCGGCCACTTTCTGGTTGTCGCCGGTAAGCATTATCATTTTCTTGATGCCTATTTTCTTCAGTTGGGCAAGGGTTTCCTTGGCTTTTTCCCGTGGCGTGTCCATTAGCCCGAGCATCCCTATAAATTCATTGCCCCTTTTTATTAGCATCGTGGTTTTTCCTTCACCTTCAAGTGCTTTTACCTTTTCGGCAATTTCCTCAGGCACTCCGTTATCTATATCCTCGAACAGTTCCAGATTACCGATGTATATTGAATTGCCTTGATAATTGGCCTTTATGCCCTTACCCTGTACCGCTTCTAAGTCGTCGGCGTCAGCTATTTTGGAATCTTTTCCGAGTTGCTCCATCCCATCGCGCACAACTGCCTTTGCTAAAGGGTGGTCGCTCAGTTCCTCAACAGCGACCGCTGTTTCCAATAGTGCCTTTTTAACTATTGTTCCAAAACTTTCAACATCGGTAAGCTTTGGTTTTCCTTCGGTAAGCGTACCCGTTTTATCAAAGGCCAGCGCGGTAAGCACCCCTAAATCTTCCAGTGGGCGACCTCCCTTGATCAGGACCCCGCCACGTGCAGCCCGGGCCACACCACTGAGTACAGCAGATGGGGTAGAAATAGCAAGGGCACAGGGACTGGCCGCCACAAGTACCGCTAAGGATCGGTACAAGCTTTCGCTCCAAGTTTCATCGATTACCAAAAAGGCAAAATTTAAAATGATGACCAATAAAATTACAGAGGGCACATAATACCGTTCAAATTTGTCGGTCAATAACTGTGTAGGCGATTTTTGATCCTGGGCATCCTGGACCATCGTGACCAAGCGGTTTAGGGTAGAATCTTTAGCCTCTTTAATCACCTTTATCTCAAGGGTGTTGTTGCCATTGATGGTACCAGAGAACACACGGCTTTCATCGGGTATATCGCTGTCGCCGGTATATTCTTTATCCGAATTTTCGACAGGTTTTTTGTCCACAGGAACACTCTCGCCCGTTATAGGCGATTGGTCAATGCTACTGGAACCTTTGACAATCACGCCATCGGCCGATATTTTACTATTGGGGCGCACTACGATGATATCCCCTTTTTTTAGTTCTTCAATGCCCACTTCAACGGTATCGCCATCCTTTTTGATCAGGGAGGTCTTAGGCGCGAGGTCGGTCAATGCCGCAATGGACTTTTTTGCTTTGCCCATTGCATAGTTTTCCAGTGCGTGTCCCAGACTGAAAAGAAAGAGCAACAATGCACCTTCTGCCCATTCCCCCAGATAGGCCGCACCCGCAGCGGCGACCAACATAAGGAAATCAATTTCGAACTCGCCCTTGGCAACTTTCGTAATCGCTTCCTTGAGGGTAAAATAGCCGCCGAAAAAATAAGCCCCAATGTAAAGCCCAAAAGGCAAATTCTCCGAAACTCCTGTGAATTTTTCCAGCAGAAAACCGGTAATAAGGGTAAAGCCGCTTAAAATTGCAAAATAGAGTTCGGTGTTCTTTCCAAAAATACCTCCGTGGTCGTGATTGTGGTTGTTCTTTTTGTGGTGTTCTTTCTTTTTTTCCATAATTAAATATGATTTCCCTAAGGCTGTTTAATCCATTCAATCGCTTCTTCCTTTTGGTCACTTTCGAAAAACCGCACTTCGGAATCAGAAAAAAAATCAGTTGCTTCCGTAGCCAATTCCTGCCATTTTTTATCGCCTACCATTACCATTTTTCCATAATCGTCTAAATGGGCAGTATCTACTTTTAAATCTTGCAATAGGCCTTCGAGATCGTAACCCGTAAAGTCTTCCAATTCAAAATACCATCTTATCTTCAGCCCTTTGCTGGTAATGTTATGTATAAGGGGGTGGATTTTTTGAATATCCTTTTTACTGATGTTGCCTTCAATTTTGACCGCAATGACCTGTTCTTTTTCTGAGTCTAATATCTGTATCATTTTTTAGGTTTTTTGTTATTTTCTTTTTTTAAACATTTTGTACATATACTTTTTAAAACCAAATTCACATCGTTTATTACGTACTTATCGGGCAAGCTATCTGGGTTTACTTTATCAGGCAAACAGAATGTGTTGCCACAATGGGTACAATGGAAGTGCAGATGTAAATCCAAACCTTCTTCATTGGAAACCGCATATTTTGCGATAGCCGTGCCATCATCTATTTGATGTGCAATCCCTTCATCCTGAAATAATTTCAGGGTTCTATAAATTGTTGTTCTGTCCACGGTTTTATTGTAGTCACTTTTTTTGATGAAAGCCATTTCTATTTCTTTCAGGGTTACGGCATAAAACTTTCTATTGAGGTATTTATAAATAGCTAACCTCATTTCCGTAGGCCTAATCCCCTTGTTTATGAGTATTTTTTCGGCTTTGTTCATCGTTGAAAATTAAACTGCACTGCATTTTTCACATATACCTTTAACGACCAAATTGACATTTTCGGCCATATATCCTTCCGGCAGGTTGATATGTGGAATTTTATGATCGGTCAAACAAACGGTCTCATCACAGTTGGTACAATGAAAATGAATATGCAAATCCTGATCTACCTCACAATTGCACCCGCTTTCACAGAGAGCATATTTGGGTATGCCAGTGCCATCGTCTATTTGATGTACAATTCCGTTGGTCTCAAAGGTTTTAATGGTTCGGGATAGCGTAGCCCTGTCAGATTTCTCAAAAGCCTTCTCAATCTCGGTCAAGGTTACGGCTCTTTCCTTTTTGGCCATAAACTTATAAATAAGGATGCGCATTGCGGTGGGCCGCACATTATGCTTGTTCAGAAGGGTTTCGATTTCACTCATTTTTCAATGCATTTTTCTTCTGAAATTGCTTTATGGACTTTCCGGTCTTGATCTGGAAAGCATCTTCTACATTGGAAAGATAGATGATCCCATCACCGGGGGTCGGTGTTTTTCCATTTTCAATAATAATATCAATGGCACTTTTCGCTTCTTCGTTTTGGCAAACCAGTTCCAGTTTGACCACCGGGCTATCGGTTATATGAAAGTCTAAAGACGGGGAAGCTCCTTTAGCTTTGAACCTGCCCGTACCTTCGCCTTGAGACAAGGTCATACTTTTGAATCCAGCATCGCTCAGTGCCTCAATGGTTTTCTGTACCCTGTTGGGCTTTATAAATGCTTTTATTTCTTTCATTTTTTTAAATTTTATTAATTATACTATCAATTTTTTTAAAAACCGGACTCACCAAATTTTTTACTAACTAATTGACAAACAGTCTTTGGAAAGCCCGGAGTTAATTTACCGAAGGAACGCCAAGCAAAGGTGCTGTAGGTACAGTTTATAACACTTCTGCTTGTAGTTCCCCCTTCGGGGGTTAGGAGGCTTAATGTCCGTGTTCCGTTTCGCCTTTCTTCATTTCGGAGATCAGGTAATAGGCTTTGTTCCAAACTACCATTTGCCCTTTTTCCAGCGGCTGTAGCAATTTAATCTCCATCCAGCCATCATCTACCTGACCGGTTACGACTTTTAAGGGGCTCAACGCCCATTCTTCCTCGCCACCTTCGGTTACCTTTTTGGCCGTAAAAACGTACGGTTCCCCGTTTTCGGTAATGATCGCTTCTTCGGGGAGCGCGGTTACCTTGTTTTCGGAAGTGGCTATTTTTGCTGTAAGGTACATTCCAGGGAAGAGGTTTCCCTGCTTGTTCTCAATTTCAGCGTGTACGTGAACCGCTTTGGGATTTTCTTCAAAAGTCTTTCCTACGGAATAGATTTTTGCACTCAGATCGGATTCGGGAAGGGATTCGATATTAAATTCCACCGTCTGTCCTTCTTTAACCTTACTCACATCCTTTTCATATACCATAAGGTCGGCGTGGATATGTTCGGTATTTACAATTTCAAACATTTCGGTCTGTTGTTGTACAAACTGCCCCACCTTGATATTCACTTTTTCTACATAGCCGTTGATGGGACTAACTACAGGGACTTGATTATAGACCTTTCCGTTTCGCAACTGATCCAGATTTAAACGAAGTAATTGAAGTTGTGATTCCAGCCCGTTGACCATCCCCTTCATACTATTGTAATCCGATTCGGTTTCCTGGAATTTCCTGCCGGAAGCCACTTCTGCTTCATATAGGCGTTTTTGACGATTATATTCCTTTTCCAAAAAGTTCATCCTGTTATAGGCGCTTGTGTAATCGGTCTGTAACTTGACCAGATCCGGGTGGCTCAAATATCCCAACACACTTCCTTTGCTTACCTTATCTCCCTCAATGACCTTTATGCTGGTCACATTTGCGCCAATGATCGCGGTAATTGCCGCCTCGTTTTGAGGCGGTACTTCCAACTGACCGTTGGCTTCCACCAGTCCGGTTAAGCTTTTGGTGGGCAGACTATCTACTTTCAATTCCATCGCCTCAAACTTTTGTTGCGATAGGTGCAGTTTTTTGCTCTCTAGGCCCGCGTTTCCTTCTTGATGCTCGCCACCATTTTCGGCAGAAGCTGTTTCATTATGCTCTTCGTGCCCGCTTTCAGCAGTTTTTTCCTCTTTACAGGAACTTAAACTGAATATGACCAAGGCTGCGTAAAAAGTCGGTTTTATATAGAAATTCATAGCTTTAATATTTATTGTTTTGCGGAATTGAGGAAAAATTCCAGTTCGTATTTTGATCTCAGATAATTGTTAAGTGCATCCCAGGACTTGCTTTGGATGCCGATGGCGTCGCGTACTGTTTGCAGGAAAGTGGTATAATCGATACCGCCTTCTTTATAGGCGAAAACTGCCCCGTCCCGTTGCTCTTTGGCAAGCGGAAGGGCTTCCTGTTCATAGTATTGCCACGATTCAAGCCATTTTAGATAATCCTGTTGCAGGTCCTGGTATTCTGAATTGACCTGAAGCTGTTTTTCCTCGAAATTCTGCTCCGCGATCTGGGTCTGTATCTTCGCCGATTGCGCCTGCCCCAATTCAGGACCGAAAAAGAGCGGAATGGAAATCCCAACTTGAAAGTTGAAAAATCCGTTCTGTCCTGCAATTTTTTGACGGCCGTATTGTGCGTTGAACTTTGGGAAAAACGCTTTGGTGCTGAGATTACGCTCCGCATCGGCCACGTCGATCTGCCGCTCATAGTATTGCAGCATTGGATGGCTCGTAATCGAATCTTTGCGCTGCAATATAGGCGTGTCCATTTCATCTACACCTGCATCAGCAACGGTGTAAGGCGTATCGCTTACCAACCAAAGGTTCAGTTTTTGCAGATTACCCAGATAATCCCGATATACCTGCATTTTCTGAAGGCTTACCTGCCGGGCCTGATTGGTGGCGGCCAAATATTCCAGCTTCGAGGAAGCCTCGGTCTCATAACGGATACGCGCCGCCCGTTCAAAATCGCTAAAAATGGAATCGAGTTCCACATACAATTGGTACTTCCGTTTGGAAGTGTAAGCATCGCCCCAGGCCTTGCTCACTTCCCGTTCCACTTGAAGGGAGGTTAGATCGAGTGCCGTTTCTCTTAGGGCAATTTTCTCATTTTGCACTCTATTTTTGGCACCGATACTGAACACATTGATATTCTGCTGCTGGACGCCAATGGTTTGATAGATACCTTCATCGCTTGTACCATTGTCCTGCAGTTCTTCGCCACCGGTAAAAATTTGGGTGGTCCCAAGATCCCAGGCGGTTTTTTTCAGGGCCTCTTGGTTCTCGACTTCCAGTTGAGCCGCCTTCAATTTGGGATAGTTCGCTTGGGCTCTTTCTACTGCGTCCTGTAAAGAAATTGGGGTAAACCCTTGTTCAACTTTCAGGCTGTCCTGCCGGGGCGCATTTTGGTGGGGGCTATCCGGCGTTTGTGCGCTTGCACTTGCCGGGATAGCCATTGATCCAAGCCCCAATAAAACGGCAATCAGGGCAGGGTTTATGGCAACTTTACCCGATTTTCCGTTGTTATTTTTTCCCGTTTTTTCCACAAAACTGTACAAAATGGGAACAACGATCAGCGTAAGCAAGGTTGCGGTTATCAATCCGCCAATGACCACCGTGGCCAAAGGCCGCTGTACCGAAGCACCCGCCCCGTGGGAAAGTGCCATCGGGAAAAAGCCCATTATCGCGGCCAGTGCCGTCAATAAAATGGGACGGATTCGTTCCTGTGTCCCTATTAAAATACGTTCCCGTATATCCATAACACCTTCTTCTTTTAAGGAGTTCAACCTGCTGATGAGCACCAGCCCGTTCAGTACCGCCACCCCGAAGAGAACGATAAAGCCAACGCCCGCAGAGATACTAAAGGGCATTCCACGAACGGCCAGGGCAAATATGCCGCCAATCGCCGCTAGGGGAACCGCCATATAGATCATTATAGATTGGGAGAAAGAGCCCAACGCGAAATACAACAACAAGAAAATAAGTGTCAGCGCGATGGGAACTACAATCGTTAAACGGTCTTTTGCGCGTTGCAGGTTTTCAAAAGCACCACCGTATTCAATATGGTAGCCAGGGGGCAGATCCAATTGTTCATCCATTTTGGCCTGGATATCATTGACCATTGATTCCACATCGCGCCCCCGCACGTTTACCCCCACATATATTCTACGTGAAGTATTGTCTCGGGAAATTTGCATCGGTCCGGGCTGGTAACTGATATCGGCCACTTCCTTAATGGGAATCTGGTTTCCGCCGGGCAGGTCGATCAATAGGTTTTTCAGGTTATCGATGCTTTGCCGGTGTTGCTTATCCAAGCGTACCACCATATCAAAGCGTTTTTCGCCTTCAAAGATAACGCCCGCCGTACCTCCGGCAAATGCGGTACTCACATATTGGTTCAGTTTCTGAATGTTCAGGCCATATTGGGCAACCTTTCTTCGGTTAAAGCGAACGGTCATTTGTGGTAATCCCGAGGTGGCCTCCAGGTTCACATCACCCGCACCGGGAACGGTTTTGATGATAGCGGCCATTTTTCCGGCCTTTTCGGAAAGCACATCCAGATCTTCACCATACAGTTTGATGGCCACGTCTTCTCGAACGCCGGTAAGCAGTTCGTTAAATCGCAGTTCCACGGGCTGACTAAAAACGAAGTTGACACCAGGTACGACCGATAATTTTTCTTTGATCTTTTCAATTAATTCCTCCTTTGTTTCCGCGGAAGTCCAATTATCCTTATTCTTATCTAGAATAATGTAACTATCTGCAATATCCATTGGCATCGGGTCGGTAGGGATGTCGGCTACACCAATCCTCGCTACCATAGTTTCCACTTCTGGAAAATTATCAAGAACTATACGCTCTATCCTTTTGGAAGTTTCAATTGATTCATTTAGGGAACTTCCCGGCCTTAATAAGGCTTGCATTGCAATATCGCCTTCATCAATACTGGGGATAAACTCTCCACCCATTTTACTGAAAGTAAATCCGGCACCCAGAAGTAATACAACTGCAACGACTAGGACGATAATGCGGTGGCTCAAAGATTTCAGGATCACCGGCCGGTAGCCGTTATTGATGCGGGACATCATCCCGTTACTAAAACCCGAGATTTTATCTTCCACCTTATGAAACCAGTTTTTCTTTTTGGTGGCCGGTTTCATTGTAAGCGAGGCAATCATCGGTACGTAGGTAAGGCATAAGATAATTGCGCCCAGGACCGCGAACCCGAAAGTAAACGCCATAGGGCGGAACATCTTGCCCTCGATCCCGGTCAGGAATAAAATAGGTGTAAATACGATCAGGATAATAATCTGTCCAAAGAAAGCCGAATTCATCACGGTACTACTTGCATCATAGACCACTTCATCCATTTCGGATTGATTAAAACTCTGTTTCCCACGCTTAATGCGCTTTTCAATCTCGTGTACCGTTCCCTCCACAATGATCACGGCACCATCGACAATGATCCCAAAGTCGATTGCACCGAGGGACATCAGGTTGGCCCAAACACCAAAAGCTTTCATCAAAATAAAGGCAAATAGCAAGGAAAGTGGAATTAAAGAAGCAGTGACCAAACCTCCACGAAAACTACCAAGTAGCAGTACTAGTACAAAAATCACAATGAGTGCCCCTTCAATCAGGTTTTTCTCGATAGTGGCCGTAGTCCTTCCTATTAGTTCACTTCGATCCAGAAAGGGAACGATCTTAAGTCCTTCCGGTAGCGATTTTTGCACTTCTTGTATCCGGTCTCTTACCGTATTGACTACCGTATTAGGGTTGTCGCCCCGCAGCATTAGCACCATACCTCCCACAGCTTCGTGACCATCCTGAGTAAAGGCTCCGTAGCGCACCTGATTTCCAAAATGCACATTTTCGGCCACGTCTTTTACCAAAATGGGCAGGCCATTTTCGTTTTTTATCACGATCTGCCGGATATCCTCGAGCGAACGTGCCAAACCTTCCCCACGGATAAAATTGGCCATCTTGTTTTTTTCAATATAGGCACCTCCTGTATTTACATTGTTTTCTTGTAGGGCATCAAAGACTTCCGTCATTGTTACATTCATCGCATTCAGCTTGGCAGGATCGATGGCGATCTCATATTGCTTGATCTTTCCTCCAAAAGCATTGACTTCCACAACACCTTCCGTTAGGGCCAATTGACGTTTTACAATCCAGTCCTGTATGGTTCGCAGTTCGGTAGGGGAATATTTGTCCTCGTAGCCTTCTTCAGCTTTCAAGGTGTATTGATAGATTTCCCCCAATCCGGTAGTAATAGGCCCCATTCCGGGACTGCCGAACTGTTCGGGGATCTCGGACTTGACCTCATTGAGTTTTTCCGCAACCAATTGACGGGGCAGGTACGTGCCCATATCGTCCTTAAAGACGATGGTCACTACCGAAAGCCCAAAACGGGAAACGGAACGAATTTCGTTAACCCCTGGCAGATTGGCCATCGCCAACTCTACGGGATAGGTTACAAATTGCTCGATGTCTTCGGTGGCCAGGTTGGGCGACTGTGTGATAACCTGTACCTGATTATTGGTAATGTCGGGCTGTGCACCCAAATTTATGGTGGACATTGAATACAGACCTACTCCAATTAGGGCAAGTACCAAGAGTCCAACGATAAGCTTGTTCCGAATGGAAAAAGCGATGATTTTATTAATCATAAAAGTTGAAAATTTAATTCAGTTTTTGAAATGTAAAAAAGTGGCCAGAGGAATCTTGACCTGTCAAAAAGGATATAGCTATCCTATAAAAAAAACTGAATTAAACCCTGGGAGGATCTAAAAGGGATGAAATAGGCTCTTCGCCCATACTTTCAAAATGAAGAAAAACCTTAGAAGATATTTCTGTATTAATTGGCTTAAAATTCGCTGAAGAAAATTCAACCGTATGCACGTGACAGCAATGGCAGGTACAGAAAGGAGGGCAAAGGTCGGAAGCACTATGGTTGTAATCCAAATTTGAAGAAGCCATTACCTCAATTTGAGAATTATTGGAAAAGACATCTGCATCCGTACAGGGAAACGCGTTAAGCGTCAATACATAGAGACCAAATATGAATGTTAATAATTTCACATTACAAAGATAACCAAATTGTGATGCACAGGGTGTGCAAAGGTCAACGATCAGCTTTGTAACTTTATTAGGTCTCAAAAATTAATAACACTATCTAAGGCATCATCTGCATCTTTGTGGATAAAGTTAGCTTGATAGTTGATTGTAGTTTTCAAATCTGTATGTCGATATAATTTTTGAAGCATCAGTGGATGAATGTTGTCGCCTGCAATATTGCCAAAAGAATGTCGAGCAATATGCATCGTAACTTTTTTCTGGATGCCTGCTCTTTTCGCAATCTTTTTAAGGTGGTCATTGAATTTTTTGTTTGCTACTTTTTTCTTTCGATATATGTCTTTCGCATCAGATAAGTCGGCTTTTTTCATTTCGGGGAAAACAAAGTCATCATCATTTACTCTTTTCTCTATGTACTGTAATAAGATTTTTTCAACCTTAGCTGGGATTTTAAGGGACAGTAACTTTGAGTTTTTTCCCATTCTATAATGTAATCGCCCATCATAAATCTGAGAGCATCTTATAAACAAAACATCCGAAATACGCATTCCAGCAAAATAGAAACTGAACAACCAAACGTTTAATGAGTGTCTTTCCATATCGGTTAGTTCAACAACACTTTCCAGAGCTTTTATTTCTTTACCTGAAAGCCCTGTTTTTGTGGTTTCGGGAAATTTGATTTTAAACCTTCCCTTACCAAAGGGGTATATTTCCTTGCTAACAACCTTATCCCGAATGGCTCTATTGAACAGTAACCTTATCAAGACCATTACATTCATTGCAGTAGTTTCAGTCAATGAGTAAGAACCTTTTAAATGAATCTTGAATTTTTTGAGAAAGCGCTCATCGATTTCTTGAAAAGTCAAATGTCGTCCAGAGCAATATTTTTCTATATAACTCACCCAAGCTGAATCTGTAGAATGGCGATTGATTTTCTTTTCAGCCTCTAAGGCTTCAAGATGCTCGTCAGCAAAATCAAAAAAAGTTAAGCTCGAAGTTGGCTTATATATTTCTTTTTTGATTTGTCGAGCAGTAGCAGCTTTATTATCCGTCTGTAATGCAATAAGCCCTTTTCTGGCTTCAGATAGTTTGGAAGCTATCAAATTGTTCAGGCTTTCGGCTTCAGAATGCGATTTTTTTACTTTTAGGTTTTTAGAGTCCCAATCCTCTAATTCAATGTAATGGCCTATATGTTTGTAAGTTGAACGTCGGTCTTTGGTTATCCTAATTGCAAGCGGATACAGTCCTTTTGCGTTAGGCTTTTTGCGAAGAATAATTTTTGCACTCGTTGACATTTTGAACCTGTTTTAGATACGAAAGCCAAATCAGGTACAACATTTTGTCAAAAACTCACTCTAAAGATACTACTTTATTGGAACTTTTGGGTACAACATAGGTACAACAAATGTTGATATTAACTGATATTAATTGACTTTGAATAAAATGACTAAAAACATAAATCATTGAAAATGAACGATTTTATGTTTTATCGGTGCAATATATACTAGACTTAGGATCTAGTGCCGCAAGGTGTGAAGGTTCGAGTCCTTTCACCCGCACGAAAAAAAGCTCTCAATTACTTGAGAGCTTTTTTTGTTTAATATCCATGCACAACCTATTCTACATCTAAAGGTTGAATTGTAAAAGAATAACTTAATTGAGTACTTGAAGGGATTCTATATTTCTCTAGTGTTATAGGACCACAACTGGCATTTCCAACTCCTTCTTGTAGACAATCCAGGTTTAAATAAGTTTGCGCCTTTTTAATTGTGCTTAATGCAAAATTATGTTTGGCTTTCCAAAGTTCGGAGTCTTTATAATGCAAAGCACTAAAAGACAATTTATTGTTAGCTATTACTTTAAATCCGTTTCCTGCTGCGTTTTCCATTTTAAGCCATCTGGCTTCTTCTCTATTCCCCATGCTTTGTGCCCTTAAATAGTTTTCTAAAGCCATTTTGTCTACGGTACTTTCGTATATTCCAAAAAAGGCACTGTTCTTTCTGTCCTGATAATTCTCATGAGGACCCCGACCATACCATTTTACAGTTTTAAATGTTGGGTTTACTTGCATTTGCAATCCTATGCGATGTATTATTTCATCCTCAGAAGGTGTCTCAAAAGTTCCGTCTACGGTTATATTTCCATTGTTTGCAATAGTATAAACCACTTTGTAAGGAATTTTGGTTGCTTTGCTATTTGCTATTTGTGCATATGCTTCACAGCGTACTTTAACCGTTTTTTTGTTTTTAGACACTTCATAATCAAACTTTTCCAGATGGTATGTTGTTTCATAGTATTTTTGATCGGTATATTTATCATTACTAATACTTCGGTACCAATTCAATTTTAACCCTTCGCCATTAAAAATTACCTCATCGCCATTATATGCCAAAGCATCCAATATTCCCTCGCTGGTATTAATCGATGCGGTAAAATTTGCTCCTTTTACAATTAAATGTGAATTTGATGTATTGACTATTAATTCTTCTGAAGCACTAAGTTTATCGTTTTTAGCATCAATTCCTTGCGATAATACCAACTGTTCCTCTGCGATTACATAGCCTTTATCTGCCCAGTTATTTTTTTCTTTAAGTGAAAAATAGACATTCAAAAAATATTCTGAAGCTGGTTTAAAATCGGTTTTAAATGGAATATGGATAATCCCTTCTTGGTTAGGTTCTAAGTCGATAGACGGTAACTTGCCCGAGCCGGTAACGTGGCCATCTTCTAGCAATTCCCAAGAAACGTTAAAGGCATTTAGATTTGTAAAATCATATTTGTTCTCAATCTTCACTTCTCCTTCTTTAATTGCTCCCGGCCGTATTTTTATATATTGATAAACTTTTTTTACTTCTTTCAGCTTGGCCGTTTCACGACGGTCTGGAGTGGTAAGTCCGTTGTTGCAAAAATCCAGATCGTTGGGTTTATCTCCAAAATCCCCGCCATAATAAAATACTTTTTTAGGGTCTAAACCGCTTTTTACCTTTTGATAGGCTGTAGGTACATTTCCTTTTGTAGATGTTCTCCCCAATAGGGAATTGTTATTTCCGCCCATTGGTATGGGCCTGTTGATTCCTTGGTCTACCCAATCCCAGATACAGCCACCGATCATTCTATCGGAATGATTTTCAATATAATCCCAATATTCAACTAAATTCCCCATGGCATTCCCCATGGCATGCGCATATTCACAAAGAAAATAGGGCTTATCAGCATTGTTTTGGTCAAAATTTGCCATACTTTCCAAGCTAGGGTACATATGGCTATCGATATCTGCCGATTCATTTCTCCCTTCATAATGTACAGGGCGTGATGCATCCATTTTTCTGGTCATATTGGCAATAGAATCAAAGTTCCTGCCATTACCGCCTTCATTCCCCATCGACCAAAAAATAACGGAAGGGTGGTTTTTGTCGCGCGCTATCATTCTACGAACACGGTCTTTGAATGCCGGCAACCAGGAAATTTTATCGCTTATGCTATGGTTTCCATGGTCTTCAATATCGGCTTCATCCATGATATAAAGCCCGTAATAATCGTAAAGTGCATAACTTTTGGGTTGGTTGGGGTAATGGCTGGTACGTATGGTATTGATATTGTGCCGTTTCATCATGGTAACATCTTTAATGATGGTTTCCACAGGAACCGTGCGCCCAAACTCCGGATGTGTTTCGTGCCTATTTGTGCCTTTAAAAAACACCTGCTCATTATTGATATATACCCGTTTTTGTTTTATCTCTATTTTCCTGAATCCGAATTTTGACGAAAATGTTTCAACTATTTCCCCTTGCTTATTCCTTAATGACATTATAGCGGTATACAAATAAGGATTTTCGGCAGACCAAAGATTTGGTTTTTTAAATTTTTGCTGAAGTTCCATGTGTTGCTCTTTCCTTCTTTTTATCGGACTGATTTTTTTTGACCCCTGCAAAACTTCCTTGCCTGTTTCATCTAATAAAGATAACTCTACCGTGTAGTCTGTTTCTTGTTTTTTGCTATGATTGGCTATCCAGTAATCGGCTTTAAAATTCACCTCACCCAAATCCTCCGTCAAAAAATCTGCTTTTAAAGAAAAATCCCTTATATGAAACTTTGGTGTGGCAAACAAATAAACATCTTTATGTATCCCGCTCATCCGAAACATATCTTGATCTTCCAGATAACTCCCGTCTGTCCATCTAAAAACTTGAACGGCAATTGTATTTTTACCGGGTTTTACATATTTGGTAAGGTTAAACTCCGCTACATTGTTTGCGCCTTGGCTATACCCGACTTTTTTTCCGTTTACCCAAATAAAAAAACCGCTATAAACTCCATTGAAATGAACAAAAACCGTTTTATCCCCCCAATCTTCAGGAATTATAAAGTCACGCCTATAAGAGCCTACGGGGTCCGTTTCAATTTCGTTGGTGTAACCTTCCTGCGGTTGAATAAACGGCGGATTGTTTAAAAACGGATATGTAATGTTAGTATATATTGGGGTTCCATACCCCTTCATTTCCCAACAAGAAGGAACAGGGATTTCTTCCCATGAAGAAACACTGTAAGCATTTTTGTAAAAATCGGTTGGGCGCTCTGATGCATTTTTTACCCACTTAAATTTCCATATCCCGTTGA
Source organism: Galbibacter sp. PAP.153 (assembly GCF_037029175.1). Taxonomy (NCBI): domain Bacteria; kingdom Pseudomonadati; phylum Bacteroidota; class Flavobacteriia; order Flavobacteriales; family Flavobacteriaceae; genus Galbibacter; species Galbibacter sp. PAP.153. The sequence continues at coordinate 182,350 of NZ_JAZEUN010000005.1, forward strand.
GCGATTGGTACCATGAAGAATTTGGTTCTAACCAAGGCTTGTCAAAATATGCGTCTTCTTTTAAAGCATTTAATGATGGATACGGAATATACGTTGCATGTCCCGGCTCTTTATTTACAGCAAAAATGGTTTCGTTTTCCCACTCGTTCTTACTCCGCTCGGGTTGTGGTTTGGGTGCTTTAAGCTTAGCTGGAAGCAATGTCCATTCTTGTTTTGCACCTGATAATTGCATAACCTTGCCACCAGTCTTGTCTTCTTCAAAACCAAGGTACATGGTACTGTTTTTTTGGATTATGTAATAATTTCCATTTTCAAGTTTTTTTAATTGCCATTGCTGGTTTGCATTCCCTAATTCTGTGTTCCATTGTATTACCGGATTACCTGTTCCTGAGGCTTTATTGGAGTTGTCTATGCTTTTCCCCGTAAAAGGGTTGGATATATTAACATAGCCATTTTCCAGCGGGGTTATTTCCCAGGCTTGCCCTTTCTCTTCTTTTATTGCCGATTCCAGAAACAGATTGCTTTGGTTTTTAGTGTCTCCTCCATTTCCAAGAACCAAACCTGATGAATTTTGAAAGGTGTACAATTTATCCTTTTGAAGCCCCTGTGAAATATTGGCACAACCAATAACGCTTAGTGCAATAAAAATTATAAGGCCTGATGCTGTTGCACGAATTTTAGACGAATTCATTCTGATAGTATATTTATTTCTTTTTAATATTTTTTTCATTGAGCAGATAAAGAATAAGGCTTATCGCTTTCTTGTATCCCTTTTTGTTTATTGGGTTCGTTATCCATGATAAAATTCAACTCCCCACCATCTAAAATATCTTGGTGTTCAATATAGTTTTTGCTATAATCTTCACCATTTAAAGTGGCCGATTGGATATATACATTAGATTGGTTGTTGTTCTGTGCTTTTATAACAAATTGCTTTCCGTTTTCCAGTGATATGGTGGCCTTTTCAAAAACCGGACTTCCTATGTTGTATTGATTTGTCCCCGGGCAAACACTATACATCCCCAAGGCACTCAACACATACCACGACGATGTTTGCCCTTGGTCCTCATCGCCGGGATAGCCATTCTCTGTGGAATTGTATAGTTTTTCCATTACTTCTCTAGCTCTTGCTTGTGCTTTCCAGGGCTGTTCTGAATAATTGTAGAGGTATATCATGTGCTGTATAGGTTGATTTCCATGTGCATACTGCCCCATGTTGGCCATTTGCATTTCGGTCATTTCATGTATCTTCCCACCATATGTGCCCACATTTACCTTATTGGATACCGTAAATACAGAATCCATTTTTTTGTTAAAGTTTTCGTTACCGCCCATAAGATCGATCAACCCTTTTGGGTCCTGAAAAACAGACCATACATAATGCCATGCATTTCCTTCGGTATAAGGGCCGCCCCATTCGTAAGGATTGAAATTTTCAAGCCATTCCCCATGTATGTCTTTGCCCCGCATAAAACCTACTTTTTTGCTGTACACATTTTTATAATTGTAAAGCTGCCTCTCAAAAACTTTTTCGTAGAACGTGTTCCCGATTGTTTTGGCTAATGTATATGCGCAAAAATCGTCGTAAGCATATTCTAATGTCTTGGCTGTTGCCTCTCTATATTTTGGATACGGAACATACCCTAAAGTATAATATTCTTTCCAACCTTCCCTACCATTGGCAGGCCCCCAAGGCCCTTTATTTGTTGCTTCGTGGTAATAGGCCTCTAATGCCTTTTCAGGGTCGAAGGTCTGTATTCCTTTTGCCCAAGCATCGGCCAATAATGAAATAGCGTGGTTTCCAATCATACTTCCAGCTTCACTTGGGAAAGACCAAGACGGCAACCACCCGCATTGTTCATAAGCATCGAGCAGTGCAGATACATACCTGCCATGCATCTCCGGATACAGCATGGCATTTAAAGGAAATTGAGCCCTAAACGTATCCCAAAAACCGGTATCTGTATACATATAACCATCGTGTACCTTTCCATCGTATGGGCTGTAATAATATGGGTTTCCGTCTTTATTTATCTCATAAAATTTTCTAGAAAACAAACTGGCCCTAAAAAAACAAGAGTAAAAAGTTTTTAGCTGTTCTTCTGTTCCTCCTTCAACCAAAATCTTGCTTAAATGTTTATTCCAAACATTTTTTGCCGCATTGGTAGTTTGTTCTAGCTTTTTATATTTTCCCAGCTCATTTTCTAGGTTTAATTGTGCTTGTTCTGGACTAATGTAGGAAGAAGCCACTTTTACCTGTATTGTTTGTCCCGGTTTAAACTTTATGTAAGCGCCTATTCCTTCCCCTTCGTCAAAAGTGTTGCTTTCTTTTTTGTTCCCATTTCTGTTTTCCCATGTTCCTATGGCCTGAAAGGGTTTATCGAATTCCATGATAAAATAATTTTTAAATCCTTTTACCCTGTGCATTCCCCGGCCGTTTCTTACATAACCTGTTATTCTTTTGTTTTTTTGATCGATCTTTATACTGCTCGTTCCCGTATAACCATCGATAACCACAAAAGCTTCTTCGCTTTTAGGAAATGAAAACCTAATGTGTATTCCTCTTTCGGTAGGAGACATTTCGGTTGTTATTTTATTGTCAAATTCAACTTTGTAATAATGAGGCTTTGCTATTTCGTTATCATGGCTAAATTTTGCCGCCCTTTCTTTATCGTTCAGCACTAATTTTCCTGTTATTGGCATTAAAGAAAATACAGCATAATCATTTGACCATGAGCTACATTGGTGTGCTTGTTGAAAGCCGTGAATGGCATCTTTAAAGTATTGATATTTCCAGCCGTCTCCATTTTCTCCCGTTTGCGGTGTCCATGTGTTCATTGCAAAGGGCAATGCCGTAGTTGGATAGGTATTCCCGCGTGTAAGCTCGAATTTAGAATTGGTTCCTTGCAAAGTATTTACATACGAGGTTAAATCTTTGTTTAAATTTCCTTTTTGCGCACTAATGTGGATGCTTATAATTAAGGCTCCCAATAGTAATATTTTGTTTCTCATTATTTTTTTAATAGGTTACTTATTTAGATTATCCTTTTTACCACTCTACTTGTACCTCGACACCATTCGGGAAATTTTCAAATTTCAACAACAACGTATGTGAAGTTGCATCCCAATTGTTTGTATATTTTAATTCCTCTCCGCCTTCTACCTTAGTCACCTTAATTTTTTCAGGCACTTTTGGCAACAATATCCGCATGGCATTTTTGGTGTTTTTCGGACTTTTGCATGTAAATCTATATTCATTACCATCTACATGCTCGTTGTATACCCTTGCAGCAGTCGCTAAAACTTTTGGTGTTTTTTTATCTTCTACCCTATTCAAATTGATTAACAAACTCTGCGCTCCCGGTTTTATGGTTTTTTGTTTCAATACCGGCAATTCCGGGTCAAACAAATCTATTACCGGTCCGTTTACCGTCAAGCTTTCAGCATTCACGCTTTCGTCGAGTACCGCAGCCATATCAAAATATCCCCTGGACAAAAGAAAGCTGTTTTTAAAAATCATTTTTCCGGCTTTGGCCTCTTCTTCATATGCCTTTTTAACGATGTCCACATAATGTTGATCGGCATCGGTATTCAATACAAATTCTTTTGGATTTTCTTTTATAAGATGAACAAACCCTTTCCCAAAAGTGTAACTATTTCCTTCTGAAGGAGTTTTTATATCCATCTGTTCGAATAAATGAAGCGATGGCTTCTCATAAGCATACGTATCTTGGTTCCACCATTCCATTACTTTTTGATACGGATCGTTATCGGCCCCCACATAGACAAGTACACCACCATTTTTTACCCATTTAGCTATTTGCTTATGCACTTTGGGCGAGGTAGGCTTCATATTGGAATAACTCATCACCAAGACTTTTATATGCTTGAGTGTTTCTTCGTAATCCAAATTTTCCATATGTACCGTTTGTACGGGAATGCCTCTTTTTAACAAGGGTAATGTTTGTCCGTAAAAATTGGAAAATCGCGGATCTTCAAAACCGTCGTGTGTTGGGAACCGTTGAAACATTAACGAATTCCCCATTAGCACACCAATTTCGTTATTTCCGCTTACTTTATTTTCTGAAGAAGGGATATCGTTCAGTGCATTGATCATGATTTGCATTTGCGTGGCATAATGGCCCGGGATCAAAACCTTTTCATCGGTACCTGCTACTTGATAAGGTTTGGTGTAAATACGTTCCGGCCATGGCATTACCTCGTAATTTGCCACCGAAGGATGCAAAAGTTTGGCAACAAAAGTGGCCTGGTAATTTTTTTTATAATCGTCCCATGTTTTTCTTCTATCTTCTATCGGGTCTGTTAAAAAATACATTTTTCTTCCGGTGGGCGCCGTCATGGAAACCATGGAACCGTATTCTAAGAACGCATTTTCGAAAGTACGCTCTTTTACCTTGCCATTATAAAAAGTTGCCTCTCTTGAAGTCCCAGTCCAAACTTGCGCTATATACCCATCTACATCCGGCAACGAAGCCAAGCTTGCTTCCGGGCTTACAATCATCCATGAAGAATAGTTTACCAGTGAATGCGTTGGTATGTATATTTTTACGTTATCGTAACCCTTCTCCTTTCCATAGGCCTTGGCATAAGCAGACGCTTCTTTTATGGCGTTGTAATACAATTGGTATTTTAATTTATTGGCAAGCCATGTGTTTTCGGGAGAAGCATCTTGTGGGCGCCATGGAAAGCCGTAAAATTTTTCCCATTCTCTTTTAAATGCATCGCTGTAACCGCCACGGGCCCAAAATTCTGGTTCTTCCAAATAAATAGAAGTAATTCCGGCATCTATAACGGTTTTTATAATTTCTTTTTTGAAATAATTTAAATACGAAGCCGTTGGCACAATATAAGGCACGTTTCGCCCATGCCAAATGGTATCGCCATCTTTTTCAACCTGCCCCTCGTCAAAGTGAGGTTTTCCGTCCCAGTTTCCCAAAAAATAATCTTGATAAGACCCCCAAGCAATCCCGGTCATGAAATGCGTTTGGTAGCCGTGTTCCCTCCATGACTTTACACGGTTCTGGAAACTATTGAGTTTAGATTTATCTGATGGATTCCCATTTACCCCATAAACAATTGCCACGTCTGAACGTACATCGATTTCCGGCATCCAGCCACTTCCCGTTTGAAAAACGGTTTTTTCTTTTAGGGCATCTTTCTCAGTCGTTGCTTCCCGGTTCTTTGCCTCTTTTGATTGATTGCACGAGGCCATCAAAAAAGGTATGGCCAAAGTTGACATAAGGAACGTTCTGTAAATTTTCATTTTAGTTTGTATTAGGTGGTTTATAAGCTTCATCTTCAATTAAAACGTTTTAATTTTTATATGAACCGTAGATTCATGTAATTGCTAAAACGTTTTAGTTTTATTTCGGATTATTATTCATAATTAAAGTATCTGCTAAAAGTATTAAAAGGTTTTAATTATTAAAAGTGTTTTTGACTTTTTATGATTCTGCAATCAGAAAATCTTTTATAACATCTGTAATCAAATCAGAATGTGCGGTCTTCTCGATTTTTATAACGAAACCAAACATTATGATATGGCCAATAGCGGACAATTGTAACTTTTTATATCAAAAAGAGATTCCCCATATAGCTATTGTATTCATAGAAAAAGTAAATAAAGGCAACCCACATATTTTTTATATAGGGTTGCCTTCTACTAACTACAAAATTGATGCTTTAAATTTATTCAAACAACCTCCACTCGCTTAATTGAAGTGCATCACTCCCATTATTTGCGGTTATGTTTATTCTATAAAACAAATATGGTGTTGTATTGGATACCATGAACGTTCTTGTTTGGTTTCGCTCACTAAATGCTTCCCCATTTCTAGAATCTAAAACGTCCCATGTGTTTCCGTCCATAGAACCTAGCAGTTCCCAGTCTACAGGATCCCTATCCGGTGCATCGTTCCCGGAAGTTAATGCATATTGAGTAACTGTTCTTTCCCTGGTTAGTTCCTGTTGCAACCAAAAGTCAGAAGAATAACTTGCTAGATATTTGGTATTGGCATTATCATCAATAAGTTTTAAGGAACCTTCTGCCCCTTCGGCGCCATTAGCGTTCTCATTGCTAACATTAAGTGTTGCATTTATGGTAACATCTATTGGAGCAGATGGATCGATCATTTCCAAACTCAGTAATCTCCACTCACTTATTTGAACAGCATCACTCCCTCCGTTTTTAGTTATGAACAAACGATAATACAGATAGGAATCTTCGTTTTCTACAACAAATTCCCTTGTTTGGTTTCTATTTGAAAATGATTCTCCAGATCTAGTGTCTAAAGTAGTCCAAGTAGATCCATCGTTCGAAGCTTGAAGCTCCCAATCGATTGGGTCTCTTTCGGGCGCATCGTTCCCCGATGTCAATGTATATCTATTTACCACCTGTTGCGAAGACAGTTCTTGCTGCAACCATAATTCGAAATCTGAAGGCAGTCCTCCTACCAAAAACTTGGTATAGATATCGTTATCGACCAATTTTAAAGACCCTTCTCCTCCATCTGGTCCGTCTCCATTATCTTTGCTTACGGTAAGTGTTGCATCGGTGGTTAAGTCTACCAATTTTGAAGTAGGGTCGAATGGATAATTTAGGTTCGGGTAATCTGTCCTGGCTTGCAATAATTCCTGCTCCCACTCGTCTGTCCATCCGAAGGCATTTTCTGCCATTGGCTGTAAGTCATCCCCGGTAGCACCGCTAAAAAAGTGAACAAATTCTCCCATGTTCATATCTCCATCATATGCTTCTCCGCTTTTTTTATAGTATTGCGACAATACTTTGAAAAAATTATTGAAGACTACTGTTCCATTATATGTTTCGTATAGTGGATAAAACCAATCCCTAAACCAATATGTGTCTGGTGAAGGAAATGTGCTTGCACTGTTTATGGATGTATCGTATATACGTGAAGCATCATCGGTTAATTCTAAAGAAGTATACATATCGTACCGGAAAATTTCTGAAAATTTATCCTGCCAAACAGCATGTGCAGGCGAGCCTAAGGTTTCATATGAAGAATTTTCCACGATTTCGCTCAGCAATGAAGTAGGAACGTCAAGATTTGTCGGGGACATCTCGATTCCTTCAACAGAAAAATCTATCAAACTCCTAAAGGAAGTTTCTTCGTTAAAATAAGTACTAAAATATGGGTCGGAGTCCAGATCCTGATGTATGGCCGCATACAATCGGGCGCTTTCATTTCCAAATTGCCCATATTTACTGAGTATATGTTGCCAGGAATCACTTAAATAAGCATAAGGCCAGGTCATCTCCCTATCTACTTCATCTCCGTAATAAATGGCTATGTAAGAATCGAAGTACTTTCTATTGAGTTCTGCGGAATGGTCATTCCAATTTTCGGTTATTCCCCTTGGTGGGGCTCCCGGCGGATCGTCGTTGATAACGGAGTCTGGATAACCATCCAGTGAAAAAGCATCGTCTTGGTTGCAAGAAACCAACATGGCAGTAATGAATACTACAACAAAACCAGTTTTATATAAAATATTTTTCATTTGTCTTTTTTTAATCGTTTATTCAAATTACAGGGTCTTTGGCATATTGCTCCCATAATTGATTTAATCCCAACCCTGTGTATTTTTTCCACAGGCTTTCAGAATATGTATGGCTTCTTAGATGTTTATCTAATTTTTTTACAATTCTTTTGTCATGATTTTTCTCGACCCAAAGTAAAAACCGCGCCGTTACCCTATAACTATTTGTATAGTTTTGCGATTTGTCAAACTTGGGCAAAGACCAATTTGCAGCTTTATTATTTAACCCATAAACAGCACGCACATAATCTGCTATTCCCTCTGTTAACCACGATGGGCCACTATTGTTGGGGTATGCTTGAATTAAGTGCATTATTTCGTGTGTCATTAGATCAACATCGTTTGGCTTTTTATGCATCCAGTCTGCACTTACCACAATTTTATTGTCTGAGGCATATGCAACGCCTTTGTATGCTGTATCTATTTCGACCTCAAAAGATTTTGTTGCTTTTGGGTTGAACTTTTTTAGAAGCTTGGGATACACGGCATTTATTATTTCCTTGAACTGTAATTCCAAATCGTTGCCCAAGGTTTTATCCTGGTTTACATATAAAATTTCTATTTTACTTTTTTGTGCATGCCCCAAAAGAGGGATCAATGCCAATGCAATACCTATGTATGTTACTATTTTAACAATCTTCATTTTATCGTTTTTTTACCATCCTGTGTTTTGCTGTAAGCTTGTATTGCTATTAAGCTCGTCCTGAGGTATTGGCCATAGGTAATGGCGTTTTTCAAATACACGTTCTTCAAAAATGATTTTATTGTAAAAATCGGCTTCTTCCCTTGCATTTATATCCATTGAATGAAATGGGCCTGCAAAAGCATCTTCGGCAATTTTCCAGCGTCTGGCATCAAAATAACGTACACTTTCAAAGGCTAGTTCTATCCTACGTTCTTTATGAATGGCTTCTCTCATGGCCTCTTGACCGCTTGGTGCCGCAAGTGCATCTGATCCATATGTTGGAATTCCTGCTCTTTCCCGTATCAAATTCAAATAAAGTAATATGTCTGAGTTTCCAGGATCGTATTCATTAAGGGCTTCTGCATAATCCAGATAGAGTTCGGCCAACCGTAACATCGGGATGCTCCGTTCGGTATTCCTCCAGTCTCTTGGCGGAACATTTTTTCTTACTATATACCCTGTTGGCGGATAATCGTTGGCACCGGCTTGCCTTCCAGAATTCCCACCATACCAAGTGGTGGTAATAACATTCCCGAAATTTCTATTGATCCATAAACTATTATTATAGGTTACCCCTACATAAAAACGGGGCTCTCTATTTACCCATTGGTTAAAAGTGGCCCTGGATTCAAAATCGAAAGGTGCTTGAAAATCTGAAAAACCTTCGGTAACATATCCAGATTCTGGATCGTCAATTGAACGCCCATTTGACATAAAATATGCATCTACCATTTCTTGGGTAACACTTAACCCTCCGGCTCCCCTTACTTCTGTAGGATATCCTAAATGATATGGTGTTACATCGTAATGATATGCAATCCCTCCTCTTGGCCTTGCATATATCATTTCTTCATTGTAATCATCGTACATTACATTTCTGGTTGACAGATATGGGTTGTAATCTCCGTTATCGTCATATACCTTGTATAGATTGTATGTGTTAGGAACATACTCTTTAATAAATTGTTTTGCTGCATCTGCTGCTAATTTCCATTTGTTAACATCGTATGTCTGGGGTATCAATGCTTCGCCTTCAGCATTCACCAAATCGGCATAATCTTTATTACCATTAAAAAGTGGACTTGCATAAAACAATAATACTTTTTCTTTTATTGCCATTGCAAAAGGCTTACTCATCCTTCCGGCCCTGTCTCCTTTAAAGGCTTCTTCTGCCAAAGCTTCGCCACCTGCATCCAATTCGCTAATAATATAATTCACGCATTCTCCCATTGTATTTCTACGCAGCCCTAATTCATTAAGGTCTGCATCTGGTGCAATTGGCTCGTCTCCCATGAGTAGCACCGGACCATAGAGTCGAATTAAATTGTAATAAAAGTAAGCACGGAGCACTCTGGCTTCGGCTACCAATCTATTTGAAATTTCGGGCGGGCAATCCTGACATTTATCAATGTTTTGAATAAATGTAGACGATGATCTAATAGCCCTGTAAAAGTTGGACCACAGTGTACTTACATGCCCTGTTGTTGGGTTCCAATCGCCAATGTTCAATGCATTTCCTAAGTGAAAAGACCATACATACTCGGCTTCATCGGAACCGCCAATCCATGGTCCTGAATTATTTGCCGTATACCTTTGATCCAATTCACTTGGAATCTGGTCGTATATTGCTGCTAAATATTGTTCAACAGTACTCCTCTCTGAGAAGGTTTGATCAAAAGTTAACCGATCGTCCGGCACTTGATCCAAAAAGTCATCGTTACATGAAAATACCGACAAAACCAAAAAGGTGTACAGTACTCTCTTTATCATTAAATTTTTATGTTGTAATACTTTCATAATCTTCATTTCTAAAATAAAACATTAACACCCATTGATACTACAGAAATATTGGGGTAAACCCCTCCATTGCCTGTATTTAGTTCAGGATCCCAAAGGTCAAAATCGCTAATGGTAAATAAGTTGGTTCCACGAACGTAGAATCTCGTATTCCCCAAGCTTAACTTATCGGAAATATTTTTTGGAAGCGTATAGCCAATTTCGGCTGTTTTTAGTCTTAAAAAGTTAATTTCCCGTAGCCACCATGTACTTCCTTGCGTATTGTTATTTTGCCCCAATCCCGTATCTCCGTATGACAATCTGGGATATAGTGCATATGGATTGTTGTTTTCCGGGGTCCATCTATCTTCGGCAACCGTATATAGGTTTCCGGTACCGCCACCGCCAACAAACGGTTGGATTCCACTTCCGCCAATCATTCTGTCGGCTTCGTTTTGGCCTTGAAAAAACAGGCTTATATCAAAACCTTTATAATCGGCGGTTATTCCAAAACCATAGGTAAGTGCCGGCACATCGCCCTGACCAATTTCTTTTTGGTCATACGAGTCTATTTTCCCATCGTTGTTCAAATCTTCGTACTTGATATCCCCCGGCATTATTTGCCCGAATTGTGTAGGGAAATCTCCATCGTCTGGGGTAATAAACCCATCGCCATCAGTATCGTCTTCTAGTGTATACAGGCGTTCTGCCACATACCCAAAATTTGCCAGCAATGGAGTTCCTCTTTTATCTTGCCATTCGTATAACTGTTGCGGCTGCCCATTTTCAATAATTTCATTTCGGTTGTAAGAAAAGTTCCCCCTTATTCCCACATTTAATTCCCCGAAGGATTTTCTGTAGTTTAGAGAACCGTCAAAACCTTTGTTTTCAACAATTCCTAAGTTTCCATAAGGGTCGGAATAAAGACCGATATAATTTGGCAAATCCCCTCTTTGCAAGAAAGCGCCCTTTGTGTATTCTTTAAATACATCAAAAATAATTTGAACGCTATTGTCCAATACATTCAATTCTATTCCTAAATCTTGTTTTCTGGCTTCTGCCCAAGTAACATCTACCCCATAATAGGTTTCCCGGATTCCATTAGTAAACTGTGGACTTTCTCCAAAATCAAAACCCCAGTCGTCGTTTTGTTCTACCCTACTTATGTATAAAAACCTATCATTGTCGTTATTAGTAGTTGCAGATCCAACTTTACCATCAGAATACCGAATTTTTAAATAATCGATAACCCCTGATAAAGGCTCAAAAAAATCTTCGTTGGAAATAATCCAACCAGCTGCAAATGAAGGAAAGAATCCATACCTGTTTGAAGGCGCAAAATTCTCAGATCCATTATAACCGGCATTGACTTCAACAAAATATCTATCATCATAGCTATAGGTAATCCTACCTGCCAATCCTTGATTTCTATATGGAATTGAAGCCGTGAAATTATCAGCAAACGCATCTACATAATCGGTCCTGTTGAAAAGCAATAAACCTCCAAAACGATGCTTATCAAAAGTACGGTCGTAATTAAAGGAAGTTTCCAGGTAAAACCTTCTATTCCCTCCATTACTATTATCATATCCTAAAAAGTTTTGCCCCGTAAAGGTTTCGTTCAATAGTAAAGCACCATCTTCTGTATACGGAAAGTTTTGATCGACAAAATAAGTGCTTTCGCGTTTACTTCTGTTTATAAACTGCTCGTTATAGGTATCAAAAGCAAACATCCCTGTCCAAGACAATCCTTCTGTTAAGAAACTAAGTTCTTGGGTTACCCTTAAATTTGAATACATCTGATTTTTGTTTTCATTTTGATACCCTCTTCTGGCAACATCTGCATAGGGGTTACGCAGGCCACCATTAGAACTTTTCCCCGGCACATAGCCTCCGGGATAAAGTATAGGATACTCAACTGGGGGCGCTTCCATGGCGGCACTAAAAACCGAACCGACACCCGCTCCCGGATAGGTTCCTTCTGATAAATATCCTTGAATTCCTATGTTAACCTTTGTGGTCTTGGTAATGTCTAAAGTTAAATTAGAGGTAAAGTTGTATCGCTTAAACCGTGTATCCGAATTATAGCTTTCCAGGCCATCGGTTATAAAAAGGCCTGTTTCGTCATAATACCCAAGAGACACGTAGTACAATGCATCTTCTGCACCACCGGTTACATTTACCGATGCCCTTCTATTCCTACCGTAATCTTTAAATACAGCATCCATCCAATCTACATCCGGATATAAAAACTGATCAACATTATTTACGGTATTTTGAATGTAATCTTCGGCATATTTAGGCTCTTGCCCCCTTGTGGTTAATGCTTCGTTTGCCAAACGCATGTACGTTTCGCCATTGGCAAGGTCTGGCAATCTTGTAAAGAAGGTAAATCCTTCATTATAATCAATAGAAACCTCGGGTTTTCCTATTTCACCTCGCTTGGTTTCAATCAATATAACACCATTTGCCCCTCTAATACCATATACGGCAGTTGCAGAAGCATCTTTCAGTATGGAAAATGAAGCAATGTCCCGAGGGTCTAGATTATCTAGCGAACGTTCAACACCATCTACTAAAATTAATGGGTTCGAGTTACCAAAGGTAGAAATACCCCTTATCCAGATGTCTGCACCATCGTAGCCCGGTAATCCATCACGTTGTACCCCGGTTAACCCGGCGACCCTTCCGGCCAACATGGTACCAATATTAGCCACTGGCTGCTCCAAGTCTTTGGCCTCTATTGTGGATTGTGCCCCAACAACGCTAATTTTCTTTTGTTTGCCATACCCCACAAGCACAACTTCGTCTAGCGACTGTAAATCGTTTTGCAGTGTTACTTTAATAGCGGTTTGGCCCCCAACAACTATTTCTTGAGATTTCATCCCGACATAGGAGAAAACTAAAATAGCACTTTCAGAATCGACCGCTATGGTGTATTTACCATCAAAGTCGGTTTGCACCCCGTTTGTGGTATTCTTTTCCATAACAGAAGCACCTGGTAACGGCATTCCTGCATCGTCGTAAACAACTCCTTCTATTTCAATTTTACCTTCTTGTTGTTGAAAAGCAAAAAGCGGGTTGGTAAAGGTCATAAGAATCATTAAAGTACTTACTGTCCTCAGTAATAGATTCTTTTGTAGTTCTGTTTGTGTAAATACTATCGCTAATAGATAGATAATTTTACTAAATCGATTTAGTAATTTCATTCATTTTTCAGGTTTAAGTTAAGTTAGTTATGTGTTTACAAAGTGTGAAAATTAACTAAAACGTTTTAGTTGGCAAAATTTCAAAACAACTTTTTTGACAAAAAATTAAATTATCCTTAATTATAAGGCCTTAAAAAGGTTTATTAGGCAGTATTTTAGCAGGATTTTTGATAATAAATAAAGGTCACAATTACTTTTTCATTTATTTCACCATTAATAAGTATAGATGAAAACTTAATGATTATTTTTACCCTTATCTAAAAAACCAACCTTAATGAAACTAATTACAATTACCGGCATTTTGCTGATGTTGTTTTCATGTTCCAAAACATCCAACGCCCAAGACAAAGAGCAAGAACCTAAACAAGATCAAAATGAAGAACAAGATACCGGCCCCAAGCTTGTTTGGGAAGAAAATTTTGACGGGGACGCTCTAGATGAAACCTATTGGAATTTTGAACTAGGCAATGGCTGCCCGAATATATGCGGATGGGGAAACAATGAAAGGCAAATCTATACCAAACAAAACCACCAAATAAAGGATGGCTTTTTAACCATTACGGCAAAGTTGGAAGACAGCACCTATACCTCTACCCGGATTACCACTAAAGATAAATTTGAGTTTACTTACGGAACCATTGAAGCAAGGGCCAAATTGCCTATCGGCCAAGGGATATGGCCCGCTTTTTGGATGCTGGGCGCAAACATTGATGAAGTAGGCTGGCCAAGTTGTGGCGAAATAGATATTCTTGAATATGTAGGCAAAGAACCCGATATGGTTTACACAACCATCCACGTGCCAGACACCTATGGCGATAAGGCCAGCTCTAAAAAGACAAAATTTGAGGATATTGAAGATGGGTTTCATACTTTTAAGGCACATTGGACCCATGATAAAATTGAATTTTATGTTGATGACCAATTGGTGTATACCTATGCCCCACCGCATAAAACAATAAAAAACTGGCCTTTCGACAACCCGGCCTTTATAATTGTGAACATGGCCGTTGGCGGAAACTTTGGTGGCCCCGAAGTTGACAATGGTATTTTTCCGCAGGAATATGTGGTAGACTATATAAAAGTTTACCAAGATTAAAAAAACGCACAAAAAAACCCGGTGCACCGGGTTTTATAACTTTTACTTCAAAGAAGTATGTTCGTTCTAATTATAGATCAGCTTTAGCAGCAGTAGTATCTACAGCTTCTTCAACGTTATCCATTGCTTCTTCAGCAGCTTCCTGAGTGTCCTCGGCAGCTTCTTCAATAGCAGCGCCTGTATCTTCGGCAGCATCTTGTACATCGTCAGCAGCGCTTTCTACTGCATCTTCTGTTTTTTCTTTAGTAGTTTCTTTACAAGAAGTTACTGTTAAACCCAATGCTAATACTAGAGCTAAACTTAAAATTACTTTTTTCATGGTTCTTTTGTTTAATTATTTACTTAAATTTTGCAACACGAATGTAGTAATATATTTCATTCGTTAACAAATAATTTCATAACATTTTTAACATAATTAAAAATATTGTAAAAATCATTTAAGTAATTTACGAATGTAATAGCCTATTTGGATCTTTGCCCCCTTATTTTTATTAATAAATGCCTTGTTTTTCTGTCCTGAATCGTACAAAACCGATTGGTTTTCAAGTAGATGGTTTAAAGTGCTGGAAAATTCACCTTTTGTGCTTACCGGTATAATCCCGCCCAATGCTACAAGCTGTTCGGCCTCAACAAACCCTTTGTAATTTTTCCCGATAATTACGGGAATACCAAAAACCGCGGGCTCCAATGTATTGTGCAAACCTGTACTGCCCACGCCACCGCCAACGTATGCAATGGTTGCATAACTGTATATTTTGGTGAGTATGCCAATGGTATCGACTATAAAAACATCGTAATCAGATATGTTTTTCTCTTCTTTTTCTGAATACAATACCGTTTTTTTATGAATGTTTTCCCGTAACTTTTGTATGGATGAAGGCTGTACCGTATGCGGTGCAATAATATATTTTATGTTTTTTTTGGCGTCCTTGTTTATATAATCAACAATTAGTTTTTCGTCTTCGGGCCACGTGCTCCCTGCTACAAAACACAAATTATCGTCTACAAATCCTTCAAGAAATTTAAGTGTGTTGTCGCGATGTAATATTTCCTCTACCCTATCAAAACGGGTATCGCCACTTACGGTTGTGTTTCCAAACCCAATATGTTCCAACAATAGCTTGGAGCTTTCATTTTGGACAAAAAAGTGATTGAACGTTTGAAGCGACTTTCTCATAAAACTTCCATACCAATGAAAAAAAGCCTGATTTTCCCTAAATATTCCCGAAACCAACAAAGTAGGGATGCTTTTTCTTTTTAAAGCTGAAAGGTAATTAGGCCAGAATTCATATTTCACAAAAATGGCCAATCGTGGGCGGACCGTTTCCAGAAACCTAGTTGCATTGTTTGCCGTATCTAACGGAAGGTAACAAACAACATCGGCAACCGGGGTATTCTTTTTCACTTCGTAACCGGAAGGAGAAAAAAAAGTAACCAGGATTTTATGGTCCGGAAAATCCTTTTTGGCTTGCTCAATAAGTGGAAGACCTTGTTCAAACTCGCCTAAAGATGCCGTATGGAACCATATTACTTTATCATCGGTCCTTATGTTTTTGGCCAACATATCAAAAACAATTTTGCGGCCCTCGACAAAAAGCTTCAACTTATCATTGAACAGGGCGGCAATTTTTAAAAAAAATCCCGTTATATAAACCAGTATATTGTACAAAAAAAGCACTTTATTCCTTTTGTCGCTAAAATACGTTACTTTCTGTTAATACATTGGCTACGGTAACTTTATTTTGTAATTTTGTTGTATACATTAAGAACGATCTTCATGAAGAAAATACAGATGGTTGACTTACAGGGTCAATATAGTTTTATAAAAGAACAAGTAAACAATTCCATAACCCAAGTTTTAGAATCTGCAGCATTTATAAACGGCCCCGAAGTTCATGGTTTTCAAAAAGAACTGGAAGATTATTTAGGGGTTAAGCATGTTATTCCCTGCGCCAATGGCACCGACGCACTCCAAATTGCCATGATGGGGCTTGGGCTTGAACAAGGCGATGAAGTAATTACAGCCGATTTTACCTTTGCGGCCACCGTAGAAGTTATAGCATTGCTTAAGCTTACGCCCGTTTTGGTAGATGTAGATCCAGACACTTTTAACATAAACATAGAAGCGCTCAAAAAAGCAATAACACCAAAAACCAAGGCTATTGTTCCGGTACATCTTTTTGGCCAATGTGCCAATATGGATGCAGTAATGGAAATTGCAGAAGAACACAACCTATTTGTTATAGAAGACAATGCACAGGGAATAGGTGCCGATTATACCTTTAAGAATGGTACATCCAAAAAATCGGGAGCCATTGGCCATGTTGCGGCCACTTCTTTCTTTCCTTCTAAAAACCTGGGCTGTTACGGAGACGGGGGAGCCATTTTTACCAACGACGATGCTTTGGCACATATGCTCCGCGGAATGGTTAACCACGGCATGTACGAGCGTTACCATCATGACGTAGTGGGTGTAAACTCCCGTTTAGACTCTATACAGGCTGCTGTTTTAAGGGCCAAACTCCCTCTTTTAGATATGTATAACAAAAAAAGAAGGGAAACTGCCGTAAAATACACCAATGCACTAAAAAACAACACACATATTATTACACCGGTTCTGGCCAACGGGAAACTGGAAGCCGATAACAATCACCACGTTTTTCACCAATACACATTGCGCATTACCAATGGAAAACGGGACGGATTGGTGAAATTCCTTAACGAAAACGGAATTCCATGTGGAGTGTATTACCCTATCCCTTTGCACAAACAAAAAGCCTATACAGACAATAGGTATAATGAAGCCGATTTTGCGGTTACCAATCAATTGGTAAAAGAAGTAATTTCGTTACCGATGCACACCGAACTGGATGATGAACAAATTAATTTCATTACCGGTAAAATAAACGAATTTATTAACTAACCTTAAAAATAAAAACTGAATTAATGAAAATATTAGTTACCGGAGGACTTGGTTTTATAGGATCCCATACGGTCGTAGAGCTTCAAAACAAAGGATTTGAAGTAATCGTGATAGACAACCTCTCTAATTCTTCTTTGGATGTACTAGACGGCATAACGGCCATTACCGGGAAAAAACCTTTATTTCAGAAACTTGACCTTCGCGAAAAAAATGACGTTTCTGCTTTTTTTAAAGAGCATACCAATATTGCTGGGGTAATACATTTTGCGGCCTCAAAAGCAGTGGGCGAAAGTGTGGAAAAGCCATTATTGTACTACGAAAACAATATAAGTACGCTTGTATATTTATTAAAAGAGCTTGCAACAAAAGAAAACGCCCCTTTTATATTCAGTTCCTCCTGTACCGTATACGGACAAGCAGATAAATTACCCATTACCGAAGATGCCCCGGTAAAAAAGGCAGAGTCTCCATACGGAAACACCAAGCAGATAGGGGAAGAAATTATTCAGGACACCTGCAAAGTACACCAAACAATCAAAGCAATTTCATTGCGCTATTTCAATCCCATTGGTGCACACGAAAGCGCAAATATAGGCGAACTTCCTATTGGGGTCCCACAAAACCTCGTTCCGTTTATTACACAAACCGGAGTGGGAATAAGAGAGCAACTTTCGGTTTTTGGGGACGACTACCCTACTGAAGACGGTACCTGCATTCGCGATTACATTCATGTCGTGGATCTGGCCAAGGCCCATGTAGTAGCACTAGAGCGCCTTATTGAGAATAAAAACAAGTCTAATTACGAAGTCTTTAACGTTGGAACGGGAACAGGAAGCTCTGTTCTGGAAGTCATTAACAGTTTTGAAAAGGTAGCAGGCAAGCCCCTTAATTACAAAATAGTAAACAGGCGCCCCGGCGATGTAATTGCCGCATATGCCGATACAGCCAAAGCTAATGACGAACTAGGCTGGAAAGCCAAATCTTCTCTGGACGAGGCCATGGATTCGGCTTGGAAATGGGAACAAAAAGTGAGGGAAAAGTAAATAAACAAATAAAATATTGAAAAGTCAGTTTTGAGCCTTTCTGTTATGCTTAAACTGACTTTTTAGGTTATTCCTTTCAGCAAAATACAATTATAATTCCTCTAAGAAAGGATTACTTTCATATGAAAGTTCGATAAACTATCTTTGCAGGAAAAGAAGGTTTAGTGAGTACCACCATCACGCTATCTGGTTTAAATCAGGTTATATCTACGTATAAAGAATCTCTGCAACAGCAGAAATTAGGGAGTTCTGTTGCCCAGACCCAAAACAATATTTATTTAAAAGGCCTTGTTGGTTCATCTTTGTCAATTATTATGGCAAATGCCTTTAAGGAAGCTTCCTTGCCCTTTTTGGCTATTTTTAACGACAAAGAAGAAGCTGCTTACCATTTAAACGATCTAGAGCAACTTATTGGTGATAAAGATGTGCTTTTTTATCCCGGAAGTTACCGCAGGCCCTATCAAATTGAAGAAACAGACAATGCAAATGTTCTTTTAAGGGCCGAAGTACTCAACAGGATCAATTCCAGAAAAAAACCAGCTATTATTGTAACCTACCCGGAAGCTCTTTTTGAAAAGGTGGTGACTAAAAAAGAACTGGAACGAAGCACCTTAAAAATCAATTTAAACGACAAACTTTCTATTGATTTTATAAACGAAACGCTTTTTGAATATAAGTTTAAGAGGGTTGATTTTGTATCGGAGCCCGGCGAATTTTCCGTACGCGGGGGAATTGTAGATGTTTTCTCTTTTTCGAATGACAAACCCTACCGGATTGAATTTTTTGGCGATGAGGTTGACAGCATCCGTTCTTTTGATGTTGAAACGCAGCTCTCTACCGAAAAGCTTAAAAAAATTACCATTATCCCCAATGTAGAAAACAAGTTGCTGGAAGAAGACCGCGAAAGTTTTTTAAAATATACAACATCAAAAACTGTAGTATTCCTCAAAAATAAAGAGCTGTTCCTTTCAAAAGTAAACGATCTGTTCAGCAAAGCCGAGGAAGCTTTTAAAACCCTTTCAAAAGACATAAAGCATACTCCTCCAAAAGAACTTTTCTGTACCGGTGCATTGCTAAAAAATCAACTGGCCAATTACAATACGGTGGAACTTTCCAAGACAGAAACAAGGGAGGAAAATCAAGAAACCATCGCTTTCGAGACATCACCACAACCTTCATTCAACAAACAGTTTAACTTGTTGATTGAAGACCTTAACGGTAATTACAAAAAAGGCTATCAAAATTATATTGTTTGCGCTTCCGAACAGCAGGCAAAACGTTTTCACGATATTTTTAACGACGTAGACAAAGACGTACATTACCAAACCATTGTGTTTTCCATGTACCAAGGTTTTATAGATCATGAGCATAAAATAGCCTGCTATACAGACCATCAAATTTTTGAACGCTACCATAAATTTCAGCTCAAAAACGGATATTCCAAAAAACAGGCCATTACGCTTAAAGAATTGACCAATTTGGAAATAGGCGATTATGTTACGCATATCGACCATGGGATTGGTAGATTTGGCGGATTGCAAAAAATTCAGGTTGAGGGGAAATTACAGGAGGCCATCAAGTTAATTTATGGAGAGCGCGATATTTTATATGTAAGTATTCATTCGCTCCATAAAATTACCAAATACAATGGTAAGGACGGCAAAACCCCAAAAATATATAAATTAGGTTCCGCAGCATGGAAAAACCTTAAAAAGAAAACCAAAAGCAAGGTTAAGGAAATTGCCTTTAACCTTATAAAACTTTATGCCAAACGGAAAACAGAGAAAGGATTTCAGTACGGTCCCGATTCTTATCTGCAAAACGAACTAGAAGCCTCTTTTATTTATGAAGACACGCCCGACCAAAGCAAAGCCACGGAAGATGTAAAACGAGACATGGAAAGCCAACAGCCCATGGACAGGCTTGTATGCGGGGATGTAGGCTTTGGCAAAACAGAAGTAGCCATACGTGCTGCCTTTAAAGCTATTGACAACGGAAAACAGGTTGCCATATTGGTGCCTACCACCATTCTGGCCTTTCAGCACCATAAAACCTTTACCGAAAGGCTGGCCAATATGCCCGTGACCATAGATTACCTTAACCGCTTTAGGACTGCCAAAGAAAAAAAATACACTTTGGAAAGGCTGGCCGAAGGAAAAGTGGATATCATTATTGGAACACATCAACTGGTAAACAAAAACGTAAAATTTAAAGACCTCGGATTGCTCATTGTAGACGAAGAACAAAAATTCGGGGTTTCTGTCAAAGATAAATTAAAGACCATTAAAGAAAATGTAGACGTACTTACCTTAACGGCTACACCAATACCGAGGACGTTGCAGTTTAGCTTAATGGCAGCCCGCGATTTATCAGTTATAACGACCCCACCACCAAATAGGTATCCTATAGAAAGTACGGTTATTCAATTAAACGAAGAGGTGATCCGAGATGCTATTTCATACGAAATTCAACGGGGTGGGCAGGTTTTCTTTATCAATAACAGAATAGAAAACATTAAGGAAGTGGCCGGAATGATCCAGCGTTTGGTTCCCGATGCCAAAATTGGCATTGGCCACGGACAAATGGACGGAAAAAAACTGGAACAGCTAATGTTGAGCTTTATGCGGGGTGATTTTGATGTACTGGTGGCAACTTCTATCATTGAAAGCGGACTCGACGTGCCCAATGCCAATACAATTTTTATTAATAATGCCAATAATTTCGGGCTTTCGGATCTACACCAAATGCGCGGACGTGTAGGTAGAAGTAACAAAAAGGCGTTTTGCTATTTTATAACACCTCCTTATTCTGCTATGACTGATGATGCCCGTAAACGTATTCAAGCTTTGGAACAATTTACAGAACTTGGAAGTGGTTTCAATATTGCAATGAAAGATCTAGAAATAAGGGGTGCCGGAGATATACTTGGTGGTGAACAAAGTGGCTTTATAAATGAAATTGGTTTTGACACCTATCAAAAAATACTTCAGGAAGCTATTGAAGAATTAAAGGAAAATGAATTTGCCGACCTCTACGACCAAAAAAAAGAAGATAAAATTTACGTAAAAGAAACACAGCTGGACACCGATTTTCAATTATTGTTCCCAGACGATTACATCAACGCAATTACCGAGCGCTTAAACCTCTATAACGAGCTGAGCAATATTACAAACGAAGAAGGGCTTGAAGCCTATCAATCCCGATTAGCCGACCGCTTTGGGGAACTTCCGGAAGAAGCTGTCGATTTGTTGAATAGTGTCCGTATTAAATGGATTGCCACGCAAATGGGCCTGGAACGCATTGTATTAAAGCAAGGTAAAATGATAGGCTATTTTATATCGGACCAACAAAGCAGTTTCTACCAAAGTCCATGCTTTAAAAATGTTTTACAATATGTACAAACACATCCAAATATTTGTAAAATTAAAGAAAAACAAACACGCAATGGCCTGCGTTTACTAATTACTTTTGAAAGCATAAAATCTGTAAACAAAGCATTACAAGTATTAAAACCTTTTCTTGTGTAAGAAAAAGAATAACAATTATTGCATATTTATACGACTCTAATTATATAATGTCATGAAAAAATTAGTCCTATTATTTTTTGCACTCCCCTGTTTTTGCATTTCCCAACATACCATTTCTGGTACATTTGCTCCAAAAGAACAATACAGCAAGGTTTTTTTATACAAAACCCAACCTGATGCAGAAGATTATGTCACCTATATCTCATATACCGGATTGGATGATGAAGGAAAAATAGGCTTTTCACTTGACGAAGAAATGCAGCCGGGAATGTATCAACTTGTTTTTGGTATCCCACGTATTGCAAACCATTTTGATTTTATTTATGATGGAAATGAAGATATTTCCTTTTCTTTTAAAGAAAAAGAAGGCGTTACTTTTTTATCTTCTGAAGAAAATATGCTTTTACAGGAATACAACACTAGATTTAATGAAGCCAAACAGCTATTAACATCAGTATTTGCTCCCGATGTATCAAAAGAAACATTTACCAATGTTTTTAATGCTATCGAGGCAGTACAGACCACATATGAAGCTAAAAGTGAGGGCATGCTTGCCAATCATTTTATCAAAACGGGAAGAATCCCTATACCGGAAAAGAAAATAAGCCAAAAGGAATATAATGCACTGGAAAAGGAAGAATTTTTTAAAAATGTAGATTTTAACGACCCGGTGATCAAGGAATCTTTTTATCTGGTAAATATCCCCATTTCATATATTTTTAAATTTTCAAGCAAGAACGACACCCAATCTTATATGCACAATATAGACAATGCAATGACAGCTATTGGAGACAACCCTTATGTTAAAAAGCGTGTTTTAACAAGTGTATGGAAAAATGCCGTTGCGGATAAAGACATGGAAGTTGCTAATTACATATCGAACAATTACCTGGAAGAAATATCAAAAGAACAGGGCGACATTAAATTGCTTGACGAAATTGCAACATATAAAAGGGCCGGCGTTGGTGCCATAGCCCCGGATTTTAATCTGGACGACGGTAGAAAACTTTCCGATTTGGACAATGCCAAGCATTACCTTTTAATATTTTGGAGCAGTACTTGCTCGCATTGCTTAAAAGAAATTCCAGAAGTAAAAAAATTCTTGGCCAATAAGGATAAACACACACTTCAAGTAGTTGCTTTCGGCCTGGAAAATGATGAGCATCCATGGAAAGACACTATAAAAATGTACCCGGATTTTATCCAGGTCTATGGAGCGGGAAAATGGGACAATGCCACTGCCAAGGAATACAATATTACTGCTACTCCCACCTATTTTGTTTTGGATGCAGATAAAAAAATAGTTGCTAAACCCGATTCTTTAGAAGACTTGGAAAAAACAATTAATACAATCGCAAAATAGGCTTCTAAAGCCCTTTAAGGTCTTTTATTACTTTAAAAGCAATGTCTATTTGGTCTTCCCCAACTATAATGGTAAACTCGTTGGTGGTAGATATTACCTCGTGTAGAATAATGCCTTCCCAAGCCAAGCGTTGAAAAATAAAATAATAAATCCCCGGAATAATAACATTTTCTTCGGGCAATTTTACACTTATAGAAGAAAGCTTATCTACTTTTTGGGTAAGTTTTTCGTCTTTAAAAATATTTTCAACAATATCGTTCATGGAGTTGCTTACCACAATATTGGTCTCGTTAACCCCTCGGGAAGAAGTATAAAATACATCTTTGTTATCGTTAATCTCTTGTAACAACCTTGCCTGTTTGTTCAAGATCGTATCGGATATTAAAAAGGTATAATCACTCAAGGAAGACCGCACAGTTATCTCGCCAATATTTTTAAGCACTTTTAAAATTCGGTGGGTGGCCCTAAATTCCAGTTCAGAAGAAAGGCGTTTTAATGCCATTACAATGGCCCCGTTGCGAACGTCTTTACCGAGCTGTTCTTCAATTTCTGGTTTAATGTTCCTGGAAAGCGATGTAAGATTTATAATTCCTTGGGCCAGCGCACTTTGTAAAAATGGCTTTGATTTAATGTAGTTTTCTACAACAGACGATATTGTTTTCATTGTTGGTCTTTGGTTTGGTTTTTAGGAGCGATAAAAGTAAGTTATCTTTTTCTTAAAAGCAAAAAATAAAACGAAATGTTTTATTTATAACAATTCAAAAATAATAAAAAGCATCAGGAATATGCTTAATATCATACATTTCTTTGCTTTTAATAACCGCCACAATATCAAAACGGACCTCATAATCCAAATCGTTTTCAACAATATAATGGTTCATGGCCTTTACCATGAGCTTGATTTTCTTCTTATTTACAAAACTTTGGGGGGCTCCATAAAACAGTCAACTTCTGGACTTAACTTCTATCCCCACCAGAAAATCTTTGTCAAGGGCAATAATATCTACTTCGGCATTGTCAAACCTATAATTTGTTCATAAAATATCGTACCCTTTTTTTTAAGGAGTTCAACAGCCATTTTTTCAGCTTTTTTCCAAATTCATTATGTTCGGCCACGAAAACAATATCCGCTATTTTAGCGTTAATAATTATTATTTATAGAATTACCGCTTCAAAAACGAAATAACTTCAAGTTTTTCAGCATATTAGGTAAAAAAATATATCCGCACAAATACATATTTTGTACATTTATCGGTAATCCTTATTTATAGCTACTTACGTATATAAACAAAGGGGAAACCCAAACAAAACCAACTTAACACCCAAAAACCTAACAAAAATGCTGGCAAAAACCAATTGTAATACAGCCACGCTCTCCCCATATTCCAATCCTTTGGGCAAAAAGGATGTCTTACATTTATACAGAAGGGCCGGTTTTGGACTTTCATACAACAACATACAAAACCAAACAGGAAAATCGGCAGCGCAATTGGCTACCGAAATTGTTACCGAAGCCATTAACTTGGCCACTACCGATGCCCCAGAATGGGCAACATGGGACAATACCTTTTACCCTGAGGAAGACGGGGAAATTAAACGAGGCCATATTAACGAGTGGAAAAACACCTATGTCAATCAGTTAAGGGTTAACAACCTTAGGGACCGCCTAAGTTTTTTCTGGCACAACCATTTTGTTACCGAACTTAAAGAATACAATTGCCCGTCGTACTTATATGGATATTTTAATTTATTACAGCTACACGCGATAGGAAACTTTAAAACATTTGTTCACGATATCGGTATTGACTACGCCATGCTTACTTATTTAAATGGCGACCGAAGCGGTAAGGGCAACCCCAACGAAAACTATGCCCGTGAACTTTACGAGCTCTTTACCATGGGTGAAGGAATTGGTTATACCGAAGAAGATATAAAGGAAACGGCCCGAGCTTTAACCGGCTATACCAACCGTAACGAAGGCTGTGGAGAAATAATATTTAACCCCGATGCTTTTGACGACACCACCAAAACCATTTTTGGGCAAACCGGAGCTTGGGGATATAGCCATATTATAGACATCCTTTTTGAACAGCGCCCCAATGAAGTTGCCAATTTTATCTGCGGAAAGCTGTACGAGTTCTTTGTAAATCCTCTACAAATACCCGAAATAACCCAAGAATTGGCCAATACCTTTATTGCCAACGATTTTGAATTGGCTCCGGTACTCATACAACTTTTCTCCAGCGAGCATTTTTTTGATGAAGAAGCCCGCGGTGTCATTATTAAAAGTCATTATGATGTTTTCCTGAATTTTGTAAATGAAAGCGGATTTTCCATCAACGACGATTTATTGATGAGCGGAGTTAATATTTGTGGAATGATAGGCCAGGAAATATTCAATCCTGTTGATGTAGCGGGATGGCAGCGTGACCGCGATTGGATTGGTCCAAATACCATGATTGGAAGGTGGAAAATGTTGGAGTTTTACTTAAATGATGCTTTCGGTATGGACGAAGAACAGTTTGCAAATTTTGCCATGGACATTGCCGGCGGCCCCGGAAATACAGATCCCGAAGATATTACCCGACAAATTATAGATTGGTTTTTGCCATTGGGACTGCATACCCCGGAAGATTACAATATTTGCATCGATGTTTTTAAGAGCAATGTCCCTCAAAATTATTACGATGAAGGAAATTGGAACTTATTAAGCTCTTATGCTTCTACGCAGGTCTTTCAACTTTTACAGCACCTTATCAAACAACCAGAATTTCAACTTAAATAACCAAGCTATGTGCAACCATCACTATACTCCTTTCAACAATAAAGCAAAACACGACGAAGAGCACGAAAAATGGTCACGTCGGTCTTTTTTGCAGGCACTAGGTTTGGCCGGCTCTGGATCGATGCTATTAGGGGGCAATATTTTATCGGCCTCCTCTCCGTCTCCTTTAACCGCAGCTCTGGCTGCATCAGAAAACGACAATATTCTTATCCTGATTAGGCTCAACGGTGGAAATGACGGATTAAACACTATTGTTCCGGTATACGATTTTGACACCTATGCAAATTACAGGCCTAAAATCCACATTCCCTTTAACAATCTAACCCGCCTCAACGACGATTTTTATATTCCAAAATACATGGATTCGCTACAAACGTTATGGGGCAACGGCGGAATGAAGGTAATTCACGGTGTGGGCTACGAAAACCATAACATGTCGCATTTCAGTTCTTCGGATATTTTTGCTTCAACAGATTTGGAAAACCATACAAATACCGGGTGGATGGGCCGCTATTTCGACAATCATGAAGATTTTTCCAATTACCTGTTAAACCCTCCAACCGATCCGGCGGCCATTCAGGTAGGGAATATCGGAAACCTAATTTTTCAAGGCGAAGATGTAAACTACGCCTTTACCATAAACAACGTTACAGAACTGGAAAGAATTGCAGAGGAAGGCGTTGTGCACAGCCTTCATGACCTTATTCCAGAATGTACTTACGAAGAACAGCTATATTTTTTAAGGGGCACTGCCAACACCACTTATGAATATTCCGGTATAATTTCCGATGCTTTTAAAGCGGCATCCAATTCGGTTGAATATCCCGAAGGTTCACTTGCCCGACAATTGGCAACTGTAGCCAGATTGATTAAAGGCGGGCTAGGCACAAAAATATACATGGTAAGCCTAAGTGGCTTTGATACGCATTCTGCACAACCGGAACGCCATCAAAAATTAATGACAGAAATTGCAGATTCGACAGACAGTTTTTTTAAAGATCTGGAAGCAGGCGGGCACCACAAAAGAGTGCTTACCATGACTTTTTCGGAATTCGGAAGAAGGGTTTACGAAAACGGATCGTTTGGCACCGACCACGGTACAGCCGCGCCCATGCTACTTTTTGGACCTGGAATGGAAAGTCAGGGCTTTATTGGGGAGCATCCCGATTTAAACAATTTAATTAGAGGCGGGAACTTGCAAAATTCCATTGATTTTAGAGACGTTTATGCCTCCATTATGGCCGAGTGGCTTTGTATTGATGCTACTTTGGTAAGCGCCGCATTAAACGGACGGGCCTCTACCCTGCTCGGGATGGGAATGCCATGTTCTAACGAAGACAACACCGTTATAGAAGGCGAACCGCCAATTGCAGATGGCGGTAACGAACCCGAAGTTGAAGAGCCCATTGAAGAAGAAATAACAAATTTTGACCATTTCCCTTCTTATGGTAATGGCAAAAATGTATTTATAAACTATTCTGTACCAAATGCATCACATGTGGTAATTAGGCTTTACAATATCCTTGGGCAAGATTTGGGCACCCTTAAAAACGAAATGTCGCTAGAAGGTAAATTTAAGGTCAATATTAAAGAAAACACCAATAACAGACTGAGTCGCGGGCAGTATATTTACAGCATTTCATACAACGGAAAAATCTATAGCAAATCGGTAATTTTGAGCTAACGTCCGGGACTGTTTAAAACCTTGTGATATTTAGCTTTAAACTCTGTTGAAATTGATTATTTTTGTGACTTGAATAAATTTTGATGATGTCACAGAAATACAACGATACACCCCAAAACAAAAATAGATTTACCATTACGGCGGCCCTACCATATACAAATGGGCCTATACATATTGGACATTTAGCAGGCGTATATGTTCCGGCAGATATTTATGCCCGATATTTAAGATTAAAAGGAAAAGATGTAGCCTTTATCTGCGGAAGCGACGAGCATGGCGTTGCTATTCCCATGAAAGCAAAAAAAGAAGGTGTCTCGCCTCAGGAAATAATAGACAAATATCACGGAATTATAAAAAAATCGTTTGAGGATTTTGGAATCTCCTTTGATAATTATTCCCGTACTTCTGCTAAAATTCATCATAAAACAGCCTCCGACTTCTTTAAGAAAATGTATGAAGAAGGTAAATTTATTGAAGAAGTTACCGAACAGTTATACGATGAAGAAGCCCAACAATTTCTTGCCGACCGCTTTGTAACCGGAACTTGCCCTAAATGTGGGCACGATAGCGCTTATGGTGATCAATGTGAAAATTGCGGAAGCTCCTTAAACGCAACAGATCTTATAAATCCAAGATCTACCATTACAGGTTCTGTTCCTATTTTAAAAGAAACAAAACATTGGTTTTTACCACTCGATAAATACGACGGATTTTTACGCGAATGGATTATTAAAGGGCATAAAAGCGATTGGAAACCCAACGTGTATGGCCAGGTAAAAAGCTGGATAGACGAAGGCTTAAAACCCCGCGCCGTAACAAGAGATCTAGATTGGGGCATTCCGGTGCCGGTAAAAGGTGGCGAAGGAAAAGTATTGTACGTTTGGTTCGACGCCCCGATTGGCTATATCTCTTCCACAAAAGAATGGGCAGAAAGAGAAGGAAAAGACTGGGAACCTTATTGGAAAGATTCACGTTTAATCCATTTTATCGGGAAAGACAATATTGTTTTTCATTGCATTATATTTCCTTCCATGTTACAAGCGCACGGAGATTATATTTTACCGGAGAATGTTCCCGCTAACGAATTTTTAAATTTGGAGGGCAACAAGCTTTCAACTTCTAAAAACTGGGCCGTTTGGCTGCATGAATATTTAGAGGATTTCCCTGAAAAACAGGATGCTTTAAGATATACACTTACCGCCAATGCCCCTGAAACCAAAGACAACGATTTTACTTGGAAAGACTTTCAATCCCGCAATAATAACGAATTGGTGGCCATTTTTGGCAACTTCATCAACCGTGTCGTGGTTTTAACCCATAAATATTACAATGGAGAAATTCCCAAGCCAGCTACTTTTTCTGAAATTGACAAACAAACCCTTTCAGAACTAAAAAAATACCCCCGTATTTTATCGGCTTCCATGGAAAAATACCGTTTCAGGGAAGCCTCGCAAGAATTGATGAACCTTGCCAGGCTCGGCAATAAATACCTGGCCGATGAAGAACCATGGAAGGTAATAAAACAAGACGAAGAACGGGTTAAAACCGTTATGTACATTGCCTTGCAAATAGCTTCTGCATTGGCTGTTTTAAGCGAGCCTTTCTTACCGTTTACTTCAGAAAAACTAAAAGATATCCTTGCTTTTAATACATTGGACAAGGCTCCGTTATGGAACGATATTGCCGAAGAAAATATTTTATTGCCGGCGGCACATACCATTAACAAAGCCGAATTGTTATTCACTAAAATAGAAGACGGGGAAATACAGAAACAATTAGACAAATTGGAAGCTACCAAAAAAGAGAACAAAGCCGCAAACGAAGCAAATACACCTAAAACAGAGCCACAAAAGGAAACCATTACTTACGACGATTTTGTAAAGCTCGACATCCGTACAGGAACCATTTTGGAAGCCGAAAAAATGCCAAAAGCCGATAAATTGCTGGTGCTAAAAGTCGATACCGGAATTGACACGAGAACTATTGTTTCCGGTATTGCAAAAGATTTTAAAGCACAAGACATTGTTGGTAAGAGAGTAACTGTTTTGGTAAACCTTGCGCCTAGAAAACTACGTGGCGTTATGAGCGAAGGAATGATATTGATGACCGAAAACAACGACGGAAAAATTGTATTTATCAACCCAGACGAAGACCAAGTAGGCAATGGAAAATTAATTAGCTAAATCAAAACGGTTTAAAACAATCATGCAAACACTCATTGAATACATCGGTGTTAAAACTTCAGTCTCAAAAAAGAGCATTGAAAATACCATTGCACTTCTTGAACAGGATTGTACTATTCCCTTTATTTCTAGGTATAGAAAAGAAGTCACTGGAAATTTAGACGAAGTACAAATTGGTGAAATTGATAGTTTTAAAAAAGAATTTGAAACTCTTCAAAAGCGAAAAGAATCCATTTTGAAATCGCTTGAAGAACAAGAAGTACTTACAAACGAGCTTCAACAAAAAATTGAAACAACCATCAATTTGGTAGATTTGGAAGATTTGTACCTCCCGTACAAGAAAACCCGAAAGGCCAAGACAGATACGGCACGGGAAAACGGCCTGGAACCGCTTGCAAAAATAATCATGGCCCAAAATGCCAATGATTTGGAGTTTGTTGCTTCAAAATACATCAATAATACCATTTCTTCAGAAGAAGAAGCTTTGGAAGGTGCCCGGCATATTATTGCCGAATGGGTTAATGAACGGATTGATATTAGAAATTTGTTAAGAAACCAATACGAACGGTATGCAGAAATCTCTACCAAAATTGTAAAAACAAAAAAGGAAGAAGAAGAAGCTCAAAAATTCAGGGATTATTTTGATTGGTCAGAACCGTTAAAAAGATGCCCGTCGCACAGGTTGTTGGCGATTTTAAGAGCTGAAAACGAAGGCTTTATCAAAACAAAAGTCACCATTGATGAAGACCGGGCACTGGATATGATAGCGAATCGTGTTATTAAATCCAACAACGAATGCGCAGCCCAAATAGAATTGGCCGTAAAAGATGCGTTTAAAAGGTTGTTGGCCCCTGCCTTATCAAATGAAGCATTGGGCAATGCAAAAGAAAAGGCAGACGAAACGGCCATAACCGTTTTTGAAAAAAACCTGCAACAATTATTGTTAAGTCCGCCGCTTGGCGAAAAAACAATTCTTGCCATAGACCCCGGTTTTAGGACCGGTTGTAAAATTGTTTGCCTCGATAAACAAGGCTCACTGCTTCATAACGAAACCATTTACCCACACGAACCAAGAAAAGAAGCCACACAGGCCATTAAAAAAATAAACACCTTGGTAAGCGCCTATAAAATTGAGGCCATTGCCATTGGTAACGGAACCGCATCCAGAGAAACCGAGAATTTAATAAAACGCATCCGTTTTGATAGCGATGTACAGGTTTTTGTGGTTAGCGAAGCGGGTGCCTCTATTTATTCGGCTTCCAAAATTGCCCGGGAAGAATTTCCAAATTACGATGTTACCGTAAGGGGCTCGGTCTCCATTGGGAGAAGGTTGGCCGATCCTTTGGCCGAGCTCGTTAAAATAGAACCAAAATCTATTGGCGTGGGCCAGTACCAACACGATGTGGACCAGACCAAACTTAAAAATAAGCTCGACCGTGTTGTGGAAAGTTGCGTAAACAAAATTGGCGTAAACATAAATACGGCCAGTAAACCGCTTATGAGCTATGTATCGGGAATTGGTGAGAAACTGGCAGAAAATATAGTTTTATATCGTGAAGAACACGGTCCGTTTACATCAAGGGAAGAAATCAAGAATGTTGCCCGTTTAGGAAACAAAGCTTTTGAGCAAAGTGCCGGGTTTCTTCGCATAAAAAATGCCGACAACCCTTTAGACGATTCTTCCGTACACCCCGAAAGCTATCAAATTGTAGAAAAAATGGCAACAGACATGAAAATTGCCGTAAACGAACTGATAGGAAACAAACCGCTGATTAAAAAAATTGATCTCCGTATATATTGCACCGCCCAAGTTGGCCTGCCAACGCTTGAAGACATTCTTAAAGAACTGGAAAAACCCGGCGTTGACCCAAGAGAAAAGGCAAAAATGTTTGAATTTGACCCCAATATTAAAACCATAAACGATGTAAGATCCGGCCTAATCCTTCCGGGGATTGTAAACAACATCACCAATTTTGGCTGTTTTGTGGATATTGGCATAAAAGAAAGCGGTTTGGTGCATATTTCAAACCTCACCAATGCTTATGTTACCGATGTTAACGAAGTGGTAACGCTCCAACAACATGTACAGGTAAAAGTATTGGAAGTTGACATGCAACGTAAACGTATTCAGCTTTCCATGAATTTTTAAGTCTAAAAAAGGTATCTTTGAAGGTGATGTAAACCCAGTTTTGGATGGTGAGGGAGTTGGTTGTAAATATATTGAAAGAAGTATTTAAATTTGTGCAAAACAAGACTTAAAAGAAAGAAAATATTTCAGAACATAAAAAGAGCTAAACAACATTCTGACCCAAAATTCTTTAAAAAACTGACTAATGATATTTGGGAGTTGGCAACCATTTAAAAGAGATACACTTGAAAACTAAATACGCATCTAAAAAGACAAATTCTTTTGGTCATACCGTTCAGATTAATGATTTTGAGATGTACTACGAGGAATACGGAGATGGAAAACCATTAGTGCTCTTGCATGGATTTGGTGGTTGTTCACAGAATTGGCATCCTTTTATATCTAAACTTTCAGAGAATTATCGTTTGATAGTCATAGATATGCGCGGACATGGATATTCAACAAATCCAGTGAATAAATTCACTCATCAGGATTCTGCAAATGACGTGTTCTTTTTGCTTGACAAGTTAGGGATTGACAGTTTTTCTGCCATGGGAATGAGTTCCGGTGGTATGACTCTACTGCATATGGCAATAAACCAACCCAAGCGCATTGATTCAATGATATTAATTAGTGCAACTTCTTATTTCCCCGAACAAGCAAGAGCCATTATGCGCAGAGCTTCATTTGAAACCTTGCCACAGGAAGTACGAGAAATGTATCGAGAGTGTGCAAAACGTGGAGATGAACAAATACGTCAACTTATTGCTCAATTTAACGCATTGGGAGAAAACTATGACGATATGAGTTTAACTGAACAAGATTTATCAGCCATTACTGCTCAAACGCTTATTGTACAAGGAGATTGTGATAACTTTTTCCCGATTGAAATTTCTGAAAGCATGAAACGTTTTATTCCGAATTCCGAATTATGGATTATTTCAGGTGGCGAACATGTACCAATTTATGACGCAAAGATTCCGTTCACTTCAAAAGCACTTAAATTCCTTGGTGGAATAGATAACAAGACACAATCGGATAAATATTTGAAAAAATAATGAATAAAAGAAAAACAGTTGCCAACAATGCTATACAAACACATAGGCGAGATAGTAGTAAATTCATGGGCTGTAGACCGCATCAACTTCTCAACGGTTTGATAAGTTTGAAGCCCGAAATCACCTACTTTGCATATACTAAACGTTGTAAGCAAGCTGAAAAAAAATTATACCCAGAATCAAAATTGGAATCGGAAAATGAATTTTACGGAAACAGAAATCTTGAATGAGAAACAAAAACTTGAGGTAATTCAATTGTGGAACAGCGAATACCCAAAAGGGTTAAGCCTCCTCAATTTAGTCGAATTCGACCAATATCTTGATAAACTTTCCGACAAAAACCACATATTGCTTTTCGATGAAAACGAAACTGTAAAAGGATGGCTAATTTATTTTATAAGGGATAATGAGCAGTGTTTTGCGATGCTCGTGGATTTTTCCCTGCAAGGACAAGGGTTAGGTTCCAGATTTTTAAATTTGGCAAAAGAACGAAATTCAGAATTGAACGGATGGGTTATTGACAATGACGACGAACCCAAACAAAATGGGGAAAACTATTTATCACCGATTGGATTTTATCGCAAGAACGGATTTGAAATACGAACAGACATTCAACTGAAAAAGAAAAACATCAACGGAATTAAAGTCATCTGGAAATCAACTAAAAAGTAAGTTGGAAAAATCATTTTAGATTTAGCGGTAAAAAGGAACAAAAGAAAGAGATGAATATGAATTTGAACTAAAACTTGAGCTAATTGGAGATATGATTAAAACCGCTCGGAAAAAGAGAAAATTGACACAAGAACAATTGGGCGAATTAGTTGGAGTAAAAAAGTTCAGATTTCAAGACTTGAAAATAGCACAGGAAATGTAACTTTTGAAACTGTGATGAAAATTTTCAATGCATTAGGAGTAAAATTGAACCTGACTTTACAAATATAAAAACGTTTGCCAACAATAGTAGCCATTGCACAAACCGATATTTATAAAAACAACTGCAAAAGCCTTTTAAATATTTCCCTGCAATAAGCAAAACAATTACTCCCTCCATTTTTTGACTACTAAAAATTAGACTATTTATAAATTACATCCCTGTCCTTTTAAATTATAGGAGCAAACCGATATTTCCTTAACTTTATAAAAAAAGATCATGTTAGCAAAAAAAATAGAAACTGTATTAAATAACCAAATAACCGTAGAAGCCGAATCTTCCCAAATATATCTGGCAATGGCCTGTTGGGCGGAAGTTAAAGGCCTAGAAGGCGTTGCGCAGTTTATGTACGACCAATCCAACGAAGAGCGTGAACATATGCTCAAACTTGTAAAATTTATAAACGAGCGTGGCGGCCATGCAAAGATTTCGGCCTTAAAAGCCCCCAATGTAACTTTTGGAAGTTTTCAGGAAATGTTTCAAATGCTCCATGACCATGAAATCCTTGTTTCAGAAAGCATCAACAACCTTGTCCATATTACTTTAGAAGAGAAAGATTATGCCACACATAACTTCCTGCAATGGTACGTTGCCGAACAAATTGAAGAAGAAGCCATGGCCAGGACCATTCTGGACAAAATAAACCTTATAGGCGACGATAAGGGCGGTTTGTATTTATTCGATCGGGACATACAGCAATTAACGGTAACCAGTTCGGCTTCAACTCCCGACGAATAGTTTTTCGACCATAAAAATGTTAAAGTTTATTTAGATTAAGTATAAATAAATATATTTGTCCTCGGTAATCAAATATTTTTTCCGTTGGGCAAGAAGAAAAAAGACAAAGAGAAGAAGAAAAACAAAAAGGTTAAAGAGCTTAAAATTAAAGGCTTAAAATCTAAATGTTGCGAAAAATATAAAAAAAGCGAGTCCAAGCGTTGTAAAAAATGTCCTTGCTTTGACCTGATTAAAGAGAAGGCCGCATAGTTTTCCTTATAAAAAATATTCAATCAAGCCCAAGATTGTTATTTACATTTCCATCAAAAAAAGTCAAGATGAGTTCAATATAAAAAGCCCCTAAAATCTCAATTTTAGGGGCTTTTTTTGCTTTCTTCAAACTATGCAAAAAATTTATTTACTCAACATTAGCAATTCGTTACAATTTATTTCGGTAACATAACGCTTTACACCTTCTTTGTCCTGATAGGTTCTCGAGGTTAGTTTTTCCCTCTATGGCTACCTCGTTTCCCTTAACCAAGTATTTCTCGACGATTTTTGCGGTGTTCCCCCACGCTACCACTTGGTGCCATTGGGTGTCCTTAATTAGTTCTCCATTTTGGTTTTTATAACTATCGTTGGCAGCAATGGAAAATTTTGCCAATTTTTTCCGCTTTCTAAATTGATAATCTCAGGATCATTTCCTAAATTACCTATTAAC
>NZ_JAZEUN010000050.1:0-1952 GCF_037029175.1 Galbibacter sp. PAP.153
TCCAGTGATTGTAAAATAAGATTTTTGCCCGACCCAACGATTTATAAAGTTTATGCAACCCCTGATACTTCACAGCCACTTGATGGCTCTGGTGAAGTAGTGGATCTCTAATTTTCTTGAATGAGAAAATTTTGTTTAAATGGAGTACGCTGCGGACAATTATACTGCAGTGTGCTCCATTTTTTAATTAATTTTATGCCTCTCTTGAATCGATAATCTTATTTTATTTATTCTGGAGGCACCATCTTAAATTCAAAAGGCTCCGATATTAACCACTTTTGTGCTGATTCCTGCAAATCTTTTAACGAAAGTGAACCCATGTAATCCCGAACATCCGATATACCTACCCAGGGATATCCGTATTTATAATGCAAATACATCTTTTCTAACATCTCCTTATTGGTTTCTATATCACTTACCGGCATTAATCTCTTCTTAACCGCTTTAAATAACTTTATCTCTGTTGAAGGCGATTTTTTCAGATTTTCTATAATTTGCTTTGATTCCATAACCAGTCGATCTACATCCTCTGGGCTACATCCAAAATCAATGGAAAACTTATTATACCCAGATACCCCGTCATTGTTGTCATTACTTACAAAAGCCACATAAGGCCCCCCTTTTTCCGAATTTTTTCGCAAATGCTTTAAAAATGAATATTCCAGAAATCTGGAGAGTAACATTAATTTTGTTTTCTCTTTCCAGTCCAGGGAGGTCTTGTCCAAAGGGGTAACATATACCATACGTACCCGTACGTTATGTATGTTTTTTCGAGCAGGGAATGTTTTAATAAATGGATCTTCGGGAATATCCTCTTGAGTTTTTAAACCCTGTTCACATTCGACATGTTCGGTAGTATTTGGTATATTTCCCAGATACTTTCTGCACAAAAGCAAGAGTTCTTCTTCCTGAAAATTTCCAGAAAATAAAAACGTAAAATCCTGTACATTTCCGAATAATTTGTTATAGATGCTATAAGCTAGCCGCATATCGGTATGTCCTACCCCTTCCATTCGTTTAGAGCCTTTAGGAAGAAATAAGCTATCATTGAATACATTTTTAACTGTTGTTATAAGGTCATCTTGAACAAGATCGTTCAAATATCTCTTCGGGGCACTCATCTTCCAATCCTCATAAGCCAATTCATTATAATTTGGGGCCGTGATATAAAGATAGGTTAATTGTAGGGCCGTTTCCAAATCTTTCAATGTTGTTGTTGTACTCCCACGTATCCCGCTCTCCTTATACCCTATATAAGGGGTCACATACTGTTTAAAACCTTGATTGGATAAATATCTTTCTATGTCAAATTTATCCTTTCCGCCAACACCCGAATTTTTAATTATTCCAGGTGCATTAATGGCAGAAAAATAATCTTTTTTAGAAAAACAGCTCGCCCCATTAGAAACAAAACCTTTAAATATAACAGATTCACTACCTCCCAAAATATCGGGGGCGGGTTTAAAGGAATTGAAAATCAACTTAACCCCATTACTTAATAAGTATTTCTTTATACCGGGAATGTCGGTAGTCCCTTCTTTATAGTCACAGCATTTTAACCCTGAAACTTTTATCGGATCCATTAATGTTGACGGGATAATGGGATCGGCATATGGTATTGTTTTAGAAGTATCGGCTTCAAAAAACCAGTTTCTAATTGTTTTTTCTGTGTAAGAAAGGGCCATATTGGCTGTTGGAGCAATTAAACCAATATCTTCCGGTGTTTTATTGATACGATCTTTGAAAAAATTGTTGACTTCTTCCAAGGTAAGATTATTTAATATCTTTTTTAAAAGCCCAATTTTGTTTTGTGGCAATCCCTTACCATAAACAAAATGATTCCGAAATTCTTCCCTCCAATAGGAAACGGCTGTAGTATCCGACTTTTTCAAAGATTCAAATAAATCCGTTTTTGTCTTATTAAACTCAGTATTCGTAAAACCATATGCTTT
>NZ_JAZEUN010000051.1:0-1910 GCF_037029175.1 Galbibacter sp. PAP.153
AATCGAGTAGGAGAACAGGGATTAATTCCCTGTTCGACCTCTCACACCACCCAGCATACGGTTCCGTACTGGGCGGTTCCCTAAGTTTTAGTACTAACTTTTCGATATTGGTCTGACAGCATTAAGTATCCTGCTTTTCTTAGTCTTTCTGTGGTAATCGTGGTACTAAGGATAAAGCTGTTAGCGGTATGCCAGTAGCTTTTCCTTGTATTTGCCCACTCGTGGGCCTTGAACTTATCAACTCCTAGGTTTATTAAGTTCCTCATTCTGGTGACATTCCGTTCCCATTGTTTCCATATCACCATCCTAAGTCGCCGACGGTACCATTTGTCTAAGCTGATAAGCAGCTTGTTAATGTCTGCCAATTTGAAGTAATTTACCCAACCAATAATATATTGGCGAAGGGTTGTTTTCCTTCGTTCATTACCCCAGCCATTACTACGTGATGTAAGCTCTTTAATTTTAGCTTTCATCTTGGATACGCTATTTTGGTGTACCCGAAGTCGCCCTTTTCCTTTCTTTTTATAAAAAGAGTATCCTAAGAACTTAACCTTAGAGATATAGGTACTTTGGCTTTTATCCCTGTTCACCTTTAAGAACAGTTTTTCCTCTATGAAGCGGGCCATGGTTTGCATGGTGCGTCGTGCTCCACGTTTGCTACGGCATAGTATCATCACGTCATCAGCGTATCGGACAAATTTATGCCCTCTACTTTCCAACTCCTTATCCATTTCGTTTAGCATAATATTGCTTAAAATTGGACTGAGAGGACCCCCTTGGGGGACTCCCGTTTCGTTGGCTTGTAACGTTGACCCTATTTGTATACCAGCGTTAAGGTATTGGTGTATCAAGGATATCACACGACCGTCTTTTACAGTGCGGGAGAGTACCTCTATCAGTTTGCTATGTTCTACGGTATCAAAGAACTTTTCTAGATCCAAGTCTACGGCCCAGTGATAGCCTTCCGGTATGTACTCTCGACACTTCCTTAAAGCACCATGAGCGCCACGCCTTGGTCGGAACCCATAGCTAGCCCCGCTAAAGAGGGGTTCGTATATAGGTGTGAGGATTTGGGCAATGGCTTGTTGGATACACCT
Organism: Galbibacter sp. PAP.153; assembly: GCF_037029175.1. Lineage (NCBI taxonomy): Bacteria > Pseudomonadati > Bacteroidota > Flavobacteriia > Flavobacteriales > Flavobacteriaceae > Galbibacter > Galbibacter sp. PAP.153. Next base: position 1,098 of record NZ_JAZEUN010000051.1, read on the forward strand.
ATCAACTACAGCAGGAATACCTAGTCGCGCATCTGTCCATTGTCCTTGGGGATAAGAACCCTGCGTACAGGGTTCGGTCGGTAAGTACCGTTTAAAATGGAGCGGACCAGTTCGTCTTTGTGTTTGACAAGATAATCCTTTAGTGATTCAACTTCCATCTTGTCTACTCCCGAGGCCCCTTTGTTGCGCTTGACTTGTTGGTAAGCCCTATTAAGGTTTACAGGAGACACTAGCTTCTCTAGCAGCCCATCTTCTAATGAGTTGGTAACCGTGAGGTTATTTTCAGTTATCCGTAGGTACGTCTGCCCTCCCACATAGCCTTCGGATGCCGTCCTATTCTTTTGTGGGCAGGTCTCCATTGTAGGGATCTTCTGCATTCTTCCGTTCATACGGTAACGTTCATTTACTACTCACTTACTTAAAGTTCGGCCCTTCCCTATGTGAAGTTTTGCTTAGGTACTATGGCGTCTGCTGACTTCTCACGACAAGCTTTACTCCGTGTTTCCGAGAAAAACGTCCACACGTCCGTGAGACCTCCCTAGGCAAGACCGATAACTTTCATCCCAGCTACCTGCCACATTTACCATATTGCCTCCGAGCAGTATTGGACTTCGGTTTGTTCAGCAACCTTGTCCAGGCAATTTTGGCCTTATATGTAGTTTCTGTTCGTCAGGCCAGGATTTTGCCGCCAGCTTCCTTCAGATTCCACCTCGCAATGGACACCCTTGCTCTTGGCTAACACTTCCCACTGCTAGGGCATGTTCGGGACTTGCACCCGATAGTTATCGCCCATGCTAGGCGCACTAAAAAAAG
>NZ_JAZEUN010000052.1:0-1644 GCF_037029175.1 Galbibacter sp. PAP.153
CTGACTTCGACATAAACATACCTTTAAAATTATAATGCTCTAATTGTCAGTTATCAAGGGTCTTTTTGATTTAAATTTTGGGTGACCCAGCTCTATTTTTTAGTAATTTTGAACGTGTTTGTTCGAAAAAAGAAAAATAAAAGCGGAGTTGTTAGTGTACAGGTAATCGCTAAAGTCAATGGTAAATCTAAATTATTACAGACTATCGGCAGTTCCGCAGACTTAATTAAAATCGAGAAACTGGTTCAAAAGGGCCATAACTTCATTAAAAGCTATAATGATCAGCAAGTTTTAAATTTTAGTGATACCAAATCGGTTTATAAATCAGTATTTAGTTCGGTCAGCTCACATACAGAAATAGGAACGGAAGCCTTACTTGGAAGCATTTTCAATGAAATAGGTTTTGCTAAAATAGCAGATCCTTTATTTAAATATTTAGTATTTTCTAGGCTTATTCAGCCGGTAAGTAAACTTAAGACCACAGAATACCTTTTCCTTTACAAGGAGATAGAAATCTCTCCTCAGCAGATCTATCGCTATTTGGATAAGCTGCATTCTACGCAAAAGGAACTGGTGCAACAGATCAGTTATGAGCACACCAGAAAGATTCTCAAGGATGATATTCGTGTGGTGTTTTACGATGTGACCACCCTTTATTTTGAGATTGACCAGGAAGATGAACTTCGCAAGACGGGTTTCTCCAAGGAAGGCAAGCATCAAAACCCTCAGGTTGTATTAGGACTACTGGTGAGTAAGAATGGGTATCCGTTGGCTTATGAGGTTTTTGAAGGCAATAAGTTTGAAGGCCATACGATGCTTCCGGTGATTGATGCCTTTAAAAAGAAGTACAACTTAGCGCAACTGGTAGTGATTGCCGATAGTGGACTACTCTCTAAAAATAATGTGGAAACCCTGCAAGAGCAGGGGTATGAGTTTGCCTTAGGTGCTCGGATAAAAAATGAAGCTCACAGGATCAAAGAAAAGATATTGGCTCTTGATTTAAGCAATGGCGAAAGCGCGGTAATCAGAAAAGGAAATTTAAAGCTGATTATTACCTATTCCGATGACAGAGCCAAGAAAGACCGTTACAATCGGGAAAAAGGTCTGAGAAAGCTTGAGAAACAGATACGAAGGGGGAAGCTTACCAAATCCAATATCAACAACCGGGGCTACAATAAATTTTTAAAGCTTGAAGGGGAAATAACAGTGGCCATAGATACCGAAAAACTCAAGCAGGATAGCCGATGGGACGGGCTTAAAGGATATCTGACCAATGCTAAATTGAACAAAGATCAGATTATTGAAAACTACCAACATCTCTGGCAGATTGAAAAAGCTTTTCGAGTTTCAAAATCTGATTTACGGATAAGACCCATTTATCACAGGCTTCAAAGACGCATAGAGGCTCATATATGCATCTCCTTTGTAGCCTATAAAGTCTATAAAGAACTGGAACGACAGCTATATGAGAAAAAAGCGGAGATCAGTGTCAATAAAGCCATTGAAATTGCTAAAACTATATATCAAATAACAGCCGAAATGCCAGACGGCACAAAATTAAAACACCTATTAATAACAAATGAAAAGCAAAAAAAATTAATTGAATTATTCCATGAAAATTTTGGGTGACCCAGTGTCGAAGTC
>NZ_JAZEUN010000053.1:0-1446 GCF_037029175.1 Galbibacter sp. PAP.153
ACTTTTTTTATAAGAAAGTGCTTATGTACTCCTTAAAATTTTTTCCATTTTTTTGCCTTTTGCCAGTTCGTCCACCAATTTGTCCAGGTACCGTACCTGTTGTGTTAACGGGGTTTCAATGGCTTCCACGCGGTAGCCGCATATCACCCCGGTTATAAGCTTGGCATTGGGGTTTAGACTGGCCTCTTTAAAAAATGTTTTAAAGGTAGCTTTTGCTTCAATAAGTTCCTGTAGTCTCTTTTCGTTAAAGCCGGTAAGCCACTCAATAACCTCGTGCAGCTCGGCTTTTGTCCTGCCTTTTTTTTCAACCTTTGTAATATAGTGGGGGTATACTGATGCAAAGGTCATGTTTGCCATACGTTTGTCGTGTTCTTCTGTGGTTTTCATCTATTGTTTTACTTTAACCTTTCCAATTTTCCTTTTCTTTTTACAATATTTTTATAGTCCCATTGAATGGTTCCTGATTTTTTTAACCACCTTTTTAAATCTTCCCTGTCTATTTGCCCTTCGGAAGTATAAAAAATAGAAGCATCTTTAAATTTAGCACCTTTTACATTTAGTTTTTCCTCGTCAAAATCGGCACCGCTCCAAAACATAAGTCGGCACCCGGCTTTTTGTATGTTATAGCCAACAATGGGGTTTCCGTTTAAGAACCAAACCGGGTGCCCGTGCCAGATTTTACTTTCTGTTCCCGTTAATTCCCCGTTGATAACCGATGCAAGCACGTTGCAAATCTCTTTATTGGCAGGAGTTTGTTTGGCATTATAAGCATTAATGGCAGTATCCATGATCAATATTTTTGGTATACCATATAAATCTAGGTAAAATTTCCAAAATAATCATGAAAGAAAAGCCGGTATCTATTTCAATAAGTAATGATGTAATAAGTATGGCACAACAACCTGCAAATATCAAAACTATTGTTTCAAGTAGTGAAATTGCCGAGGCTCTTTCTGTTCCTGAAGACAAACTTCAAGTAAAAAACTTAAAACCAACTGTCGTTAAAACGGAGGTCGTCCATTTAATTGTACCATTAGAAGGTGTGGAAACTTTAAATATGTCAAAACCTGATAAAGTTCTTTTAAAAAACCTTGCTAACACATATGGTTTCCAAGGTGTTTACTGTTTTTCTTTTATTAAAAATGGCATGGATATTATTGCCAAAACACGATTTTTCAACCCCGGAATAGGAATTGATGAAGATCCTGCAACCGGAAGTGCGGCAGGCCCCTTAATTGGGTTGCTTCATAAAAAGGATATCTTATGAAAAACAAGGAATACAAACTTTTACAAGGAGAAAAAATGGGGCGCCCCTCCTACATATATGGTAAGGTTACAGATGACGGGATACTAATTGGAGGAACTACTGTAATTACGATGGAAGGAACACTTCAATTATAAAAATACTATGAACAACAAAAATATTACATGCTTTTAATAGATAAT
>NZ_JAZEUN010000054.1:0-1337 GCF_037029175.1 Galbibacter sp. PAP.153
GACACTATCCCAGAAAGTGTGTAAACTAAAATATCGAGGGTTAGATTCTTACTTAGAGTCTGACCCTTTTTTCATAGATCGTCAGGAACTGATTTAAAACAACGCCCCAGTTCCTAATGGGCATAGTCCATTTTTTAGTGGCCTCTCTGAGGGCCAAATATACAGATTTCATCACAGCCTCATCGGTCGGGAAGGATAATTTGTTCTTGGTATACTTCCTGATCTTTCCATTGAGGTTTTCAATAAGGTTGGTGGTATAGATGATCTTTCGGATCTCCACAGGGAACTCAAAGAACACGGTTAGATCCTCCCAGTTGTCTCTCCAGCTTTTAACTGCATAGGAATATTTGCTGTCCCATTTCTTAGCAAAGTCCTCTAAAGCGGCCTTGGCAGCCTTTTCATTGGGAGCATTGTAAATGTGTTTCATATCGGCTGTAAAGTTCTTTTTGTCCTTCCATACCACATACCGACAGGCATTTCGGATTTGGTGCACTACACAGATCTGTGTCTTGGACTCTGGGAAGACATTCTTGATGGTATCGGTAAAACCATTTAAGTTGTCTGTAGCCGTAATGAGGATGTCTTCGACGCCTCTGGCCTTCATATCAGTAAGGACACTCATCCAAAAGGCAGCGGATTCATTCTTTCCTAACCAAAGCCCCAGCACTTCTTTTTTACCATCCCTGCGCAGTCCTACGGCTATATAGACCGTTTTATTGATGACCTTGGAGCCTTCCCTGACCTTAAAGACAATACCGTCCATCCACACGATCAGGTAAACGGGTTCTAAGGGACGGTTCTGCCAGGCGACAATGTCCGCAGTCACCTTTTCGGTGATACGGGATATGGTCGAAGTAGACACATCAAAGTTGTACACCTCACGGATCTGTTCTTCGATATCGCTATTGCTCATTCCCTTGGCATAGAGCGACACAATCACATTTTCGATCCCATCGACCATATTGTCGCGTTTGGGGACAATCATGGGGTTAAAAGAACCTTCACGATCTCTGGGGACCTGTATCTTAGATTCCCCATAGGAGGTTCTTACTTTTTTATCGGAATACCCATTACGGGCATTGGAGGTGTTGGATTTTTCATGTTTATCGTAGCCCAAGTGACCGTCTAACTCTCCTTCGAGCATCTTTTCAATACCCCGCTTCTGGAGCTGCTTTAAAAAGGAATTGAGCTCATCGCCAGTTTTGAACTGTTTTAAAAAGTCGTCCGATAATAAATCTTCTTTCTTCATGCTGTGTAAAAATTTAAAATTAATAAAAAAAATATCGAGGGTCATGACCCTCGATATTTTTTATTTACACAGTTTACGGGATACTCCC
>NZ_JAZEUN010000055.1:0-1288 GCF_037029175.1 Galbibacter sp. PAP.153
CGTTTGAGGTCATTCGATTTATATGGGTTTTTTAATTTCTGTGTTTTACCTTCCAATTGCACTATTTGGTACTCAAGACACTCAATTTCTTGTTCAGAAAAGCAACTCCTAGGATTGGTTGCTTCTTCTGTTGCATAAGCAACCTGCATAATGAACAGCTTGACAATAGTTTCTAGCATCATTAAACAGAGTTTTCTTATAGCTTTGCCCCTGGTTAATTCACTGGCCTCTATATTGAAGCCTCCCTTTTTTAAAATCCTGAATACTTCTTCTATGATCCAACGGCAAGTGTACCATTCTATGCAGAGTAAAGCAGTCTCTAGGTTTTCTACTTTTTTGGTGGTAAGCAATCTCCAGTGTATTGGGTTTTCAACACCTTTGCCTACTTCTTTAGCTTCAATAGCATAAAGAGTAATGCTTTTTGGGAGCGCTTTAGAAGTATATTGATTTCCTTTAATGGTTATTTGAGTAAAACGTACCTCCATATTAGCTGTTCTTTTCTTTATACACCTTCTTTTGCCTCCCTCGATGGGCACTTGATAGTTCCCTTGTAAGGGTTGATTGGATAGGTGCTCAAAAAGTTTGGTTTGTCCATCAAGAATTCTATTTGTCTTTGCTCGTACCAAAAGATGGGTTTTAGAATCCGGGACACTACAGAATTGTTCGTATATATCACCCTCTCTATCTTGAACAATGATAATTTCTTTTGCTGAGGATAGAACCTTTTTACTTTTAAGGGAAGATTCTATCCATTTATAAGACTCTTTTTGTTCAATGGGAAGGAGGTTCTTTTTATGGCCCTTGTCTTTTTTAGGTTTATCGTGTGATCTATTCCAAATTTTTACATCTGAAAAACCATAAGGCATTAATGTCCCTGAATCGATTACAAAACTGGGGTGAATATGAAAACCCAGACCACCATACTCTGCATTGGTCGTGCCGATACTGTCATCTTTCTTTATCCTGTTCTTGTGATTGTACAAATTGACATCACTGGTATCCTGAATACAAAGTACAGAATGTTCTCCTACAGCTTCAATACAGTTTAAAGACATGTTTTTGATAATATCGTTTTCGCTTACATTCTCATTCTGTAAAAAACGATACATTGCTTTTGCCTCTGAATCACTTTGGGCTAACTGACGTATCGAATGAACACTAGAACTAAATAAGCGATTGAGAATAGAGTTTCCTCTATTCAACAATCGCTTGTCTTTTAAATCATTAAAATATCTCGTCTGCATTTTTTATCCCGAAAGATAAAAATATATTTGTGTCCAGACGGTAG
>NZ_JAZEUN010000056.1:0-1117 GCF_037029175.1 Galbibacter sp. PAP.153
GCTACTTCTTACAGGACTGGAATTAATGGGCACACCATCAACAATGTACAGGGGATAATTTCCATCGTTGCGCAGACTGTTCGTTCCGCGTATACGAATACTGGGCGCTAATCCGTTAATTCCGCTTCCTTGCTCTACTTCCACGCCGGGTATTCTGCCTTCTATAGCCTGCAATGGACTCACAATGGGCTGCAGCTCGATTTCCCCGGAGGTCACCTTGGCTATGTTCCCTGTCCGCTCCCTTTCTTTTACCGTATAATACCCGGCATTGACCGTAACGGCACCCAAATCCATTACGTCCTCTTCCAGCACCAGGGAGAGTTCCATCGAGCTTCCCACGGCAACCTCCCGTTTCTTGAACCCGATATAGCTCAGTATCAAAACATCGGAAGGGGCGGCCTCCAGGTAAAAGGTCCCTTTTTCATCCGAAAAAGTGCCACTTGAAGAACCTTTTATCCCTACGTTCACTCCCTGAATGGGAACACCGTTGGAATCGGTGACCGTCCCCTTGATCCGATGCTGATAGGCAGCCAAATCAAACAAATTAACACCCCTGGTATTCCCGAAGAGGGAACAGGTGCCCGTAGAAAAAATGAGAAGGGCAAATAAAAGGGTGCACCTATCCCTTAAAATATATTTTTTTTGCATAATCTTAGTTGTTATAAAACTTCGGTCTTGTTGGTATTGGCCCCTTATGTCCTCTTTATCCCTAAAGGGCCTTTCAAAATCTAATCATCATGCCCATCCTTGGCCATGGATATGCCTACCTCCCTTGTCGGGAATGGTGTTATCGGCGGGTCAGCTCCCATGGGAAGAACGGCCTTAAGGTCTGAACCATCGTTTGGCCACATGGCCGGATGCCATGATCATGTGCAGTTGTTGATTACGGGAGAAAAGATATCGTATACCGGAAAGAAAATGTTTGGCGTGGCTCCCGTAACAAATATGTGCCTATATGGGGCACTTCGGTTTTTTGGCAAACAGGATGTAATACACCGTGAACACAACGTTGTATTGTGCCCTGATAATCAAGCTGTCCGGTTGGTGTTTCATCCTGTTTTTTTATCTGATCGCAAAACTTCGAATAAAACCAAGAAACAAGCGCTATGAATAGTTG
>NZ_JAZEUN010000057.1:0-1023 GCF_037029175.1 Galbibacter sp. PAP.153
TAACGTGAGTTCGATATAAGGATTACTGAATTCTTTGGAAGTTATGGATATTAATATTTGGTTTAGTAGGGTAAAAAGAATAGGCAATTAACCCAGAGACTAAGTTTGTAACGAAGTTATCGAAGCTTCGATGTCTGGTGTGTTCGATTTGGCATTGGTTTTTCAGGATATCGTTTACGCTCTCCACAACTGCTCTTTTTCTAAGAAGTATTTTGTCATATACATGTACAAGTGCATTTTTCATGTTCTTCTTAATTTTTGTGACCAAGTGTATGCCATCCACAAACAGTTTTTCAAAAAGATCTTTTCCAATATAGCCCCTGTCTGCGAATATCTTACCGAACACCTTGTCATGGAACGTCTTGTCTTTTAATGGCTGCCTATCGTCGACATTGCCCTGTGTAATAAGGAAATCGATAATCTCTCCCCGCTCATTGATTACAATATGCAGTTTGAATCCGAAGAACCACCCCATGGTACCCCTGCCTTTGGCAGCTATCCCCTTGAACACCTTGTTCTGCTTCTCCCGTTTGTAATGACAGGCTTTCAGCACGGTAGAATCGAGAAAGGAAATACCGGAACACTTGCCCAAACAGCAAGTCTGTAAAAAAATGGTCATTGGAAGCACACATTTCTTTTGTAGTTCCACGAAGCGGTTATAGGAAACCGTTTCCGGGAAATCGTCTTTCATGTGTTGAGTAACATGGTTGATATAAAAATGTTTTAGGCAACGGTATCCTTTTAGATGGAACAATATCATGATAGTGATTACTTCACTATCAGACAATCTGGATTTACGGTTACGTTTTTTCTTACCAGTGGTTTGGACAATAGCATTTTGGTCGATTATTTGGTTCATTTCTTTGCAAAAATCGTCAATAACACAAAAAATTTCAGTAATTTTATCTTTAGAAATCATAAGCAGATTTTTAGTTAAATATTTGAATTTCAATTACTTAAATATACTAAATTTCTGCTTTTTTATGTTGATAAATTACTTATTTCTTACGTCGAACTCACGTT
>NZ_JAZEUN010000058.1:0-1004 GCF_037029175.1 Galbibacter sp. PAP.153
ATATGACTATCCGTAATTATAATAAATCGTATCTTTCTCATTAAAAAAGAGTTTTTATGAGACTATTGGAATTTACCAAACGTTATGGGGACGAAGAGTCCTGCAAACAGCTTTTTAAGGAATATAGGGAGCGACATGGACTGAGTTGCCGTAAATGTCATGGAGAAGCCTTTTATTGGCTTAAGACAGCTGACCGTTGGCAGTGCAAGTCCTGCGGGGCTCAAATAGGCCTTCGCAGTGGCACATTACTGGAATCCTCGAACCTGCCATACCATTATTGGATTTATGCTATGTACCTGATGACCAGCATAAAGAAGGGAATCAGTGCTTTGGAACTGCAGCGGCAGTTAGGGCACAAGCGTTACGAGCCCATTTGGGCCATGAAGCATAAAATCCGTACAGCGATGGGCAACAGGGATGAACGTTATAAAATGGAGGGGCTTGTAGAGCTGGACGATGGGTTCATAAAGGCCAACCGTCCAAAGAAAGGGACGGACATGGGAGGGAACAGCCGGGGGCGTGGAACCCAAGAAAAGAGAGCGGTACTGGTGATGGCCAAGTTTGAGCAGGGAAATGAGAAAGGGAAGAAAAGCTCTTCTTTCCGGTATGTTTCTATGAAAGTTATGGAGAGCCAGGGAGCCATTGAAGTAGGAAACGCTGTAAAAAGAAAGGCGACCAAGGACAATACAGAGATTGTGAGCGACAATTTCCGTGGTTATTCCAGGATAAAGGAGATTGTCAAAGCGCATCATGCCCAAAATGTACCAAAGGAACTGGCGGAAAAAGTTTTGCCGTGGGTGCATACCATGATCAGCAATGTAAAGAGGACCTTGCTAGGTATCAATCATTCTGTAGATGATACATACCTACAGAATTACCTTAACGAATTCTGTTATAAGGTAAACAGAAGGTATTTTAAGCAAAATCTTTTTGACAGGATGATGGTAGCCGCAGTGGCTGAACCGTGGTATGGAACAAAATATTAACTTAACGGATAGTCATAA
>NZ_JAZEUN010000059.1:0-980 GCF_037029175.1 Galbibacter sp. PAP.153
ACCCGTTGTGCATTATGATTTAAAAAAGAAAAAAGTTGCTCATTTGACTGACAGTCAGTAAATTGTTTTTACCACAAAACATTTACGATGAACAACTTAAATGCAAATTACGAAAGAATATTGGAAGTACTAAGAAAAATAGCAGATGAAAAGTTACTCCCTTACCAAAGACGAAGTCCTCGGATGAGTGATTTGGAAGTAGTTGGCTTATGCCTGACCTCTGAATATATGGGGATTGACAGTGAAAGCCACCTTTTCCGGATGCTTCCCGGTGGCCTTGCCAGTAAGATTGAACGCAGTGTGTACAACCGTCGCCGAAGGCGTTTAATGCCCTACTTGGATAAGATACGGGAATCATTGGCCAGGCATTTCAATGAGTTTGAAGATTACTTTGTGATAGACAGCATGCCATTGGAAGTGTGTAAGCTATCCCGTTCATCCCGTAGCAAGGTTTGCAAGGAGGATGATTATGCGTTCCCTGATAAAGGTTACTGTGCTTCACAAGGCCTTTATTTTTATGGGTACAAGCTACATGCGGTCTGTTCTGTAGGTGGGGTGTTCCAAAGTTTTGACCTAAGCCCCGCATCTGTCCATGACATTAATTATCTCGATGATATCAAGGCCCAATTGTCCGGTTGTGTTTTACTCGGGGACAAGGGGTATCTTTCAGCAGAAGTTCAGTTGAACCTCTTTGAGAACCACCAGATCGAATTAAGTACTCCGATGCGTAAAAACCAACGGAATCACAAAGAGCAACCCTTTGTGTTTAAAAAATCCAGAAAACGCATAGAAACCTTGTTTTCACAACTATGCGACCAGTTTATGATCCGTAGGAACTATGCTAAATCCTTCGAAGGATTTAAAACAAGGATATTGTCCAAAATAACAGCACTCACTGTAATTCAGTACATCAATAAATTCATTTTTAACAGAAATATTAATAATATTAAAATCAGCATTATTTAAAATGCACAACGGGT
>NZ_JAZEUN010000006.1:0-206529 GCF_037029175.1 Galbibacter sp. PAP.153
TATAGCAGTTGACTTTTTAAGCCGAAATAAGATAGCTTTTTTTACTGCTGATAGTCCAACTAGGAAGGATAAGGAATTATTTAAACTCTATGATATCTGGTACAGAAATTATTTAACCCAATACATTAATAAACTCAATAAGGTTGTGGTGATAGGTACAAATGAAATATACTTCTCCTGCATTATGCGAAAGGATTTCGTACTAACCCATGAAGAATTGGATAAAATTTTTGAACAAGTGCTTTTAGAATTATATCCAAATTCTTATATCAGAAAATATGAAGATTCTATATAGTCATTTTTTAGATAAAGCCATTCTCTCTCGACCTTTCGATCAGTGCCTGATCACCTGCCGAAGAGACATCGAAAATAATTTTTAGATTCTTTTTCCTCTTTTCAATAGCAGCTAAGGATAATGGGACATAATTAGGCAAATCCTTAGTTTTAACACCCTTTGAAATATGAAATAGAATTCCCCGGTCAAAGTCATCCAATAAAAAATCATTAGATATTTGAGTCCTCAAATGCCTATTTACCGTATGGCTATAATATGGTGGTCTCTCAAGTATCGTTTTAACAGCTGTTATTATTTCTTCTGAATCTACATCCGATTTAATTAACAAGCCTTCTGGGTCTATATTTTTTAGAATATTATATATTCTGTAATTATTGTTGAACATAGTTAATATGGCAATTTTAGCCTCAGGCAACAGTCTTTTTGCTCTTAATGCTAAATCTTCCCCTGAAACTATTTTACCGTCTTTGGAAGGGGGGAGTTTTATGTCTAAAAGTATAATATCATAACCAATGGATACAGACGCTTTTTTAATTTTATGCAAACCCGTATCACAGGAATCCGCTATATCAATTTTAAAAATATAATCACCGCCATCCATATTTTCAATAGCATTTTTGTATCCTTCAACAATCATTGGATGATCATCCACAATTAAAATTTTAACTTCTTTCATAGCCTTAATTAATTTACACTTGGAATTGTAATAATAATTGATGTACCCTCTTTTTCTTTGGACTGGATACTTAAAATCCCATTCATTTTTGAAACCCTATTTCTCATACTATTAATACCAATGCCTTGAGCGTTTTTAGCGGTATTGAAACCTTTTCCATCGTCTGAAATAGTTAAAATCAAGTCATTCTTTTTATTCTCAAAATTAATATAAACATTTTTTGCATTAGCATGTTTAATGACGTTTTGTAAAGCTTCTTGAATAAGACGATAAATATTAATTTTCAAATCATTCCCTAGATAATGCCAAGGTATATCATTTGCAATATGTACATGAAATTTGAATTTTCCTAATTTTGACTTCCTTTCAATCAATTCTTGGATTAAATCACCAAAATCAGTTTCTTTAATTTTAGAGTCATTGAATAATTCATGTGATAAATCCCTAATTTCTTCTTCAATTTTGCGAATTTCATCAATATAACGGGCCCTTACCCCTATAGAATAGTCATCCTTCTTGTTATTCAGACCATCCAAGCTTAATCGAAGTCCAAATATTTTCCCCAAAATGCCATCATGTAATTCAGAGGAAATCCTATTTTTTTCCTGCTGTCTGACCTCTTGCAATTTTGATTGCAGTGATAGCATCAAGGCGTAAACTTCTTCATTTGCTTGTTGTCTTTCCCTTTCAGACTGTAATATTTTATATTTACTACGGTTATTTTTGATAACGAAAACGAGTCCAACGGAGACAGCAAACATTACTAATAGTCCAATCAAATAAATTTTTTGTTTTCTTAACTGCTGATTCCTATATTTAAATTGCTCTGTCTCGTAGGCTATGCGTATAAACTTATTTCGTTGTGCTCTTTCAACCCTGTTTAGGCTATCGGCAATCTTCGAATATTCATTTAAATATTTAAATCTGGTTACAGCTCGAATTTCGGATAAAATTTTTAATGACCTCAATAGATTTTTATAGTCCTCTATTTTTTTTGAAATGTCTCTAGCGTCTAATGCATATTTATATGCTTCAACTGAATTACCCTGTTCTTTAAAATATTCGGATAAATGAATATTGCTAATGGCAAGACCATTATAATCTTTAATGCTATCTCGGATATGTTTTGCTAGTTGAAAGTTATGTTCTATTTTTTTATTTATAATCTTTCCTTTGAACTGATTGTAGGTCAGGTTATCTAAGATCATAGCATATAATTTTATATTTCTATGCCGTAAATTATTATCTTGAAGCAATCCCTTAAATATGGCTATTGCCTGAGGGTAAAAGCCCTGATTTTGCCTAACAATCCCAATATTATTTTTCGTGTTTTCTTCAAAATTATTATTGTTATCTGTTCCCTCAATAATATTTAAGGCTTTTTCATGATAGGAAATAGATTTCTGGTATTCTCCCAGCTCATTGTATATAATACCCAAGTTATTATAGCACCTATAAAGTTGAAAAGGTTTTTCTTCATTTGCCTGATTTAGTAATTCGAGCGCCTTTATAGAATTAATTTCACTTCCTACATAATCTTTTATTGAACTTTGAACAATGGCTTTATTTATCAACATTCGACTTTCTAAAAAAGATCGATCCAAATTTTTAAAGAGTTTTTGAGCTTGAGAATAGTAAAAAAATGCACTATCCTTCAGTATCCCTTTCGCATAATAATTTCCAATATCCCAGTATAAATTCGCTAAAGAAATGGAATCTTGCTTTTCTCTGGCAATTTTCTGAGATTGATGATTGATTGCCAAAAAGACAGAATCTGTATGTTCCTTATATAAATTATAGGATATTTTGCTAAGCAGCCTTGACTTTATAGAATCGTTTGCATTTTCAATGATAAGATTATAAGCCTTTACAAGGCTATCCTTTCTTGCCGAGGAAGTTTCCAGATTGTCTAGATTATCAATTAATTCTGTAATTCTACCAATCAAGTGATCCTGTACTGAGGGATCATTCTTTTCCAAAAATTCTTCAGTACAGGATATTAATAAAAAAAGTAAAGTGAAAAGAAATAATTGTCTTTTCATAAATGTTAAAATTTAGTCTTCAGTTTCTCTATCGTCATCTATAGGATTTCCTTGGTCCCCGGTATCATCTGCTCTTGTACTATCTACAACATTATTAACTAAGCTATCAATCGTTTTTTCCGGGATAGAATCAACAGGCTTGGATTGAATTTCTACAGGATAATAATCAATTTCTTCTGGTTCACAGGAAACAATAAAAGTCAAAGATAATAATACAGTTAATACCGCGATAAAATTTAGTTTATTCATTTTAGCTTTATTTTTAAGTTATTATATGCTAAAATTAACATCGATTTAACGGTTTATGGAACGTAAAACTGTATCAAAAGTACAGATAAACAGTACTTTACAATATCTCGATTTATAATGTATATTCACTTTTAAAATCACTAAGGACGACATAAAATGTCGCCCTTAGTGATAGATTATGATGATCTGACCGTTAAATATATAAATTCATTAAAAACTTGCGATGGAGTTTTCTCTCATCTTATATATTTGACTTAAACCATTCTTTAATTCCTGTTCTATAAATCTCCACTGATCTCTGGGAGTATATCCGCTATAAACAGATCTGCATATAGTAATTAAATCTGGATTGATGGAAAATTCTTTTAATTTCCCTATGAAATCCTGAATTCTTTTTTTAATAATTGCCTCACTCACCTTTCTAGGACTGGGAAATATATCTTGATAATAATTAATAATTAAAAAATATGAGTTTTCATGAACTCTGGATTGTATACTATTACAAATAAATCTAATAGGATGATATTTATCGTGGTTAAAATTCAAGTATTCTTCTTCGCTTACTTCAATTATAATTTCATTATTATTTTCTGGTTGTATAATACATGAAAAAAAATCTAAATCAATATCCAGCAATACTTTTTTAGCATCATGTTCTTCAAAATCTTTTAACCCGACAATTTCGTAATTTACGATTTGGTGAGGGTTATTTAATAATGGATTAGCGTCCAATTGGTTGCCTGAAATTAAATTTTTCGCATCATTATTATAAGAGGTGATAAAAAAATCTTTTTTCATTTTGACCTTATGGTCCACTTTGCACCAGATAATTTTATTAAACACACCAATAAATGATGCTACTTTTATGAAAGATGCGATTGTTAATTCTTCGTATGTAAATCTGCTTAACTTCTTATCTGACCATTCAAAGACGTTTTCGAGTGGAGTATTCACCCTTAGCGTTGTCATATCACTATGATCATCAAAATGCAATAGGGTATAATTTTTTTTATCCTTTCTATGTTTTAAAAAATTAATCCATATATAAAAAGCTTCATTGTGCTCTTCAACAATAAATAAAGGAATAGTGGCTTTATTTTTCATATATCTAATTCTTAAATCTCGTTATCTCTTTTGAATTATCCGTAGATGTTGATTTTTTATTTTTATTCCATCCCGTTGAAAAAGAATATACTACCGATAGTTTAAATCTGGTAAGGCTTAAATCGGTTTCATAATTATTTTGATAGCCATCAAAATAGGAGATATTGTCATAATTATAAGTATTAAATATGTCATCAACACCTGCGGTAATTTTTAAAGAATCATTAAATAGATTTCCTGTAACCCCTAAATCAAGTCGCCATCGACTGGCCTGATAAATCTGGTAAAATGTTGAATTGGATCGGTACGAAAAACGATTGAATATTTCAATATTTGGAGTAATCTCATAACTATTATTAAATTTTACGGAGTAATATTGAAATTGATCCAAATCCCTCGTATCTGTAACGAATTGTGGTTTGATATCGTAATTGTAGGTTTCTCCATAGAAGCTTAACTGACCACTCCATTTATTATCAAGTAAACGATAATAAATACCTACACTAGCATAAAAATCATTGATAGAAGTGGCATTTTCGGGTCTAGTTCTGGTATAAAGACTATTCTCAAGTCGACGACTAACCAACATAATCATATCATTATAACGATGGTAGCCCAAATCAATATCCAAAAAATCAAATAGTGAATTTTCCAAAGAAATGGTGTTTCTTTTAACTGGTTTTAAATCTGGATTACCTACCCTATAAGAAAATTCTGAGATATAATATTCATATGGATTCAAATAAACATAGTCAGGTCTAGTTAGTCCTGATGTGAATTTTAAAGCAGAAGAAAGATTTTTTGTTTTGTAACTTACAACAAAATTAGGCAAGAAATTTGTATAAGAGTTCGCAGAGATGGTTTGCGTTGATAGAAATGCGGATGCATTCTCTGTATGTTCTATTCTAACGCCTCCTTTAAATGACATATTACCAACAGAGGTACTCAAAAGACTATAACCTGCAAAAACCTTTTCATCGTATATTAGACTATCTGACCTACTACCGTTCAGCATTTCTAAGCCATCAATATCGTCAAAATAGGTTGCGTTATTTTCAATCTCACTATCGGTATATTTTGCACCGGCTTCAATTAAAAAAACCGAAACGGGTATTTCAAAATCAAGACCCATTATAAATTGGTGTCCATCTAAAGGAATTTCTGCACGGCCTTTATTAAGAGAATCAATTGTACTTCCCGTAATAAACTTATTTTCGAAGTTTTGTGTTTCATCTATAAAACCTGTTAGGTATCCTATATTTGATTTAATTTTAAAATCAGAGCTATCTTTTGTGTAAGTATGTGAGAGATTCATACTTGTTAGGTTGTCCTCAGCATTTTTTAAATTTTTAAATTTTAGGATAAAATTTTGTTCGCCGTAATAAGAATTTTGCTGTTGTATGTTGGTCTGCTTATTTGTACTATAGCTACTAAAATTGAAATTCAACTCGTTGCTTTGATCTATTTTGTAATTTAGATTTGAATATAAGCTGAGAACCTTACTATCTATATCATAGTTTTTTAGGTAGTCTTGTTGAGTATCTTCATCAGAATTATCGTAAAAAATATTTCCGTTTTCAGTTCCATAACTTTTTGAATTTCTATAGCCAACAGATGCTGACCCGCTGAATCGTCCGCTAACTAAGTTTACATAAGCATTTTGAAAATCACTTATCTCTTCATTCACATATGAATAACTTGATAGATTAACACTCAATCCATCTACAGCCTTATTCTTGGTTATAATATTTACTATTGTCCCTCTATCTGCGTCATATTTGGCCGATCCACCCGAAATAACCTCAATCTTTTTAATGTTATTTGCAGGAATAGTTTTAAGAAGATTTAAGTCTTGGGAGTTTTTAAACCCCTGCCTTCTACCATTTATAAGAATCGTTACTTCACTACTGCCATTGAAAGCTATGGAAGATTCATTTTCAATCCAAAACCCAGGTAATTTTCCCAACAATTCTATTCCATTATCTCCCTCAATACCCGGAATTCTCTCCACATAAATACTCTTTTTATCTCCATCCAAAACCGCAATGGGTCTAGTTGCTTCAACGATCACTTCGTCTAATTCATTTGTGTTTTCTTCAAGTGAAAAAATTTTATTGCTTACATTGTGAACAAGATTAATTGGCTTGCTTATATATACAGCATATAATGGATGCGATATTCTCATGAAGTATTTCTCCTTTTCTATTCTTGAAATTTTAAAATTCCCCTGATCATCTGTGTTTTGAGCAAATACGAAAGTTGAATCGCTCATCTTAAATAATTCAACAAATGCATTTTTCAAGGGTTCACCGCTTTGATTTACCTGTACGACCCCGGCTATTGAATGTAGAGATTCTTGGGCATGGAGATTGTTTATAATTAAGGAAAGCCCCAACATTAATTGACTAAAAATTATAACTTTATTCTTCATTGTATTCTCGAATTATTAAGGAGCTTCTAAGTTTTAAAATCTCTTTTTATAATTATTTTAGGAATATCCCAGCCCCTTGTGAGCTGGAATATTTCCATTGAAATGACAGGCTACTGAATATATCGAATCCTAGCCTGATCTAAATTCCAAATTTTCATTGCTGATTTGAAGGTTAACATGACCTTCTGCAACAACTTTCTTCAACCGCAGGCAATTTTATTGTTGCATCGCAAGTGGCTCCAGAATCTCCGGACATATCTTCAGCACCAATTAGTGATTTCATTTGGTCTTCCTGAAGATTCATCAGGGACGTTTTTTTAAGAGTTATCTTCTTTTTTTTCATTTTAATGAATGTTAAGGTTGTTAATTTCGACAGGATCTTCTACAACAGGAGTCATCTACAGCTTCTAATTTTACCGTGGCTCCACAAGTTGCACCCGAATCATCGGACATATCATCCGCCCCTATAAGGGATTTCATCTGATCGTCCTGTAAATTCATTAAGGAGTTTTTCTCAAGAGTGATTTTCTTTTTTTTCATAAAAAAGTTTTAGGATTAATAATTAACAAGATCTTCTGCAGCATGATTCATCAACTACTGGTAACTTAATAGTTGCATCACAGGTCGCTCCTGAATCGTTAGACATTTCTTCGGCACCGATCAGAGATTTCATCTGATCATCCTGAAGATTCATTAGGGATTTTTTCTTTAAAGTGATCTTCTTTTTTTTCATCACATTATTGGATTTAATTAAACATTTAGTTCTACTTCTTGGCCTTCGAAGCAATTTTGTTGAAAATCAACATTTCAAACTTATGCTATGTCATAAATTATTAGATGAGTTTTACCAATGTGAATTTTAGGGGAATACCGTAATTTTTTATATTAGTTCCTGCATTTCATGAACTGATCGTGTGATTAAAAGAAATGTGGCTGTATATGTTTCTGAGAATTTATGCCTTAATTTTACAAAAGTATTGGAATGCAGCAGGTAAAAGGATCACTAAAAATGCCTTTATAAACTTCAATTACCATTAACAAAAAAGAAAGATCTTCTGGTCTTTTGGGATGATTTGTCTATTAATAATAATACCATTAAATAAAATGAAACTTTCAAATGGTTGTATGCAAAAGGCACAATATCCTGTTGAAGCGTATCTTTATAAATGAACCGTTGCTTTTGGTCATTGTCCTTGGTGAAATTTTCAAGCTTTAGGAGTTCTTGTTCAACGCTTAACCATTGTTCCCAATCGTTCACCGTAATCGCAATATCAAGATCGTAAGTTAAGCGTCCGGACTGCATATGGTGTAATTCCATAATGATATCCCGTGCGGTGGCACCGATTACAAAAAGAAATACCTGCTTCTTTGTAATATTCTGTAAGTTCCAACAAAATAGGTTTTAATAGCGGATGCGTAAATTTCCCGCTAGATATACGGTAGTTCATTCTCTAGTATTTTTTTGCGGTCTCTATATTTCTTCCATAGCCACTATTTATTAAATCTGCATATACTAAAAGTGGGGGGCGGCTTGGTTGTTCGTATTGTTATCTTTCCAAAATTTTTGCAAGATTTCAACGGTACCGGTTTCACTTGGAATTAAACGTAATGTTTTTGCGACTTGAGAAAGTTCTAAATCTGTAAATAGGGTAAATTGCTCAGGTCTTAAATTGTCTGTATAAAGCCCCCTCCAGGTTCACCTCCCCAAAGGATAGAACCATTTTCTGAATGTAAATCTATAGTGTGCCAGTTTTTTAGTTGTTCCTGATCTATAAAACGCATTCGTTTTCTGAGAATTCGAGGTCTAAGGGTTGCATTAAAATCGACCACCCAACGTTCTAATAATTCTCTTTTATTTTTAAGAACTCGTTTATTACTTGTTTTCAATAAGTAATTTAAGGCTTCTAGTTCGTCCATTACATTGCTTACCGATCCTATGGACACATCAGCTCGTTCCGAAATTCTTCTGTAAGAATCATGGAGGCCTTCGGGCTTATTTAATAAATGAAAAATAATTTTTAACCCTGTTTCTTGAAAAGCTCGTGATTGATTTGTCTTGTCTTTCTTTGCATTCTTTTGACCTTCTACGAAGATCGTTAAATCATTATACCTTATAAACGCATTGCCGGCAACATCGATATAATTAATCCCACGTTCCTTCAGTTCCTGAGCTGCTTTTTTTGAAATATATTCAGCTATTAATATAATTTTAAACCGCAAATGAATCGCTGCTTAACCAATCTAAGTAACTATGTGTACACAACAAAATATTTAGAAATATACCTTTTTTAGGAGTTTTTTAAAATAGGGATTTTCGGAAACTTATAAAATTGCAATATACTTATTGTCAGTATATTGATAATTTTTGTGTTTAAATCAATACAGAAAACATCAAACTTTTGTTTGCAAATGGCGTGCAAATTTTTTCAGTAACTTGTTGCTTATGAAAACATTTTTATCACTCACACTAGATACGCGAAGATGCAAAATGGACGGGACTTTTCCAATTATTTTGCGGTTGACCCATCACCGAAGAAGTACTTCGATAGCCACCGGATTTTCAGTGAAGGAGATGTACTGGGATTCCAGAAAAAATGAAATCAAAAATAAGTATGAGGGGACCGAGTCGGTAGGAAGGCTTAACAATATTTTGCTGAAAGAGAAAGCAAAGGCCGCCGATATCATAAACAAGCTTCACGATAAAGGGATGCTGAACTATATGTCCATCAATCAGGTGAAGTCCCGGATAACAAGAAGCGATGTGTACAGTTCCTTTTTTAAATTCGGGGAGGCCAAGGTCAGGGAACTTAATGAAATGCAGCGTTATGGTTCTGCCAAGGCATACGGTGTGCTGTTATCGGTGCTTAAGAATTTTACCAAGGGAAAGGATGTTAAGTTCCATGAGGTGAATTATGAATTTTTAATACAATTTGAAAAACACCACCTCTCCAAAGAGGGCAACTCGATCAACGGCGTTGCTTGCTATATGCGTACCTTAAGGGCCATCTATAACAAAGGGATCAAAGAAGGACTTATCGAACGGGAGGCCTACCCTTTTTACCATTATAAAATCAGAATGCAGCCCACACAAAAACGGGCCTTGCCCCTGGAGAGCATCCGTAAGATTATGCAATTGAAGACCAAAAGGGGATCGGCTATCTTCCATTACCGGAATTTCTTTTTAATATCCTATATGCTGTACGGAATGTCCTTTGTGGACCTGGCTTTTTTAAAAAAGAAGAACATCGTAAACGGACGGGTTCAGTTTCGCAGAAAGAAGACCTCTAAAATCTATGACATCAAGATCTCGGGCCAGTTGCATGAAATCCTTAAGTATTACCTCGAGGGCAAGAAGAAGGAAGATTTTATCTTTCATATCATAAAGCGGACGGATTTAAAAGCGCAGTACAAGGATATCATGTGGGAGCGACACCGTTATAATAAAGGGCTCAAGACCATAGCCGGGAAATGTAATATAGAACACAGGCTTACCTCTTATGTGGCCAGGCATAGCTTTGCCACCCAGGCGATGCTCCAGAACATTCCTTTGGAGGCTATTTCGGCGATGATGGGGCACAGTAAGTTGAACACCACGCAGATATACCTAAAATCACTACCCACGGATATTTTAGATCAGTATCATGAAAAGCTTGAAATATAAGTTTTCAATATTTTAGTGAACAGCAACATCAATAATGGGGACAGCCCTGTGCGGCCAGTGACCTGGTGCACTTTAGGCAACGTATTGGTGAGCCCGGGATAGCAAAAATCCTGAAGCATTTGATAGACAGGCGCGGTAAGGACAGGCCACCCGTGTGAGTGTAGATAGCACCGCTCAGGAAAAGAACATCACGTATCCTACCGATGCCAAGTTTTACAAAAAGATTATCGACCAATGTGTGAAAAAGGCAAAAAAGGGAGGATTTGTTTTACTCAGCAGCTTCAGCCGATTTTGGACTGATCACCTTGGTCCATAATGTACGTAGGCTGTCCAATAGTAAAATCGACTTACAGCAACTGATCGTAGCACTGTTTTTAATCTCTAAGGAGCTTATAAAAGCCTCTATATGACTAGAATAAAGCTTTTACTGAATCGCAATTAAGCAAAACATCACACACAAAACGGCAGAAGGCTATATCACCAAATTTATAGAAGCAGGATTAATATATAGAGAAAACACAATAACTATCTTGTAGTTGAAACCAAATAAAAATTTATTAAATTTGCATATCGCGAATCGCGAATCACAAATATATAGGTAATGAAAAAACATAGTGGAATGCGACCTCATGACATAGTTATATTATTGAAAATTATAGCCAAAGGAAAGGAACAATGGTATATGAAAGATATAGCTAATGAACTTTATATAAGTCAAAGTGAAGTAAGCGAGTCCTTAAACAGAAGTATGATGGCAGGTTTAATCGCAAGTAATAAGAAAAGAGTACTAATGTCAGCAGTTCAAGAGTTTGTATTTTTTGGCCTCAAGTATGTGTATCCGCAAAAACCCGGAGCAATGGTAAGAGGTATGGTTACGGCTCATAGTGCTATGCCTTTGGTAAATAAGATTCAAAGTAACCAAAATTTTGTTTGGCCATATAGCGAAGGGTGTCAAAGAGGTTTTTCTGTTGAACCGTTACACCCGAATGTTCCAAAGGCTTGTTTAAAGGATGTAAAACTTTATGAATTATTATCTTTATTAGACGCTATACGTATAGGTAGTGTAAGAGAACAGAAAATGGCTATGGATGAATTAAAAGAGAGACTTAATTAGAATGAAAAATACCATCATAAATAGAAAAGTTATCCAAAAGGTTGCTAAAGCTTTAGGAGACCTCAATAGTCAAGTAATATATGTAGGAGGAGCAACAGTAAGCCTATACATTAATGACCCAGCAGCAGATGATGTTCGTCCTACAAAGGATGTTGATATCAGTATAAAAGTAGCTTCCGTAGCTCATTTAGAAGAAATAGGGGAAGAACTATCTAAAAGAGGTTTTAAACAAACAGCCGATTTAGATGTTATATGTCGTTTTAAATTTGATGATGTTTTGGTTGATGTTATGGCAACGAAACCTGTAGGTTGGGCACCAGCTAATCCTTGGTTTGAAGACGGCTTTGATAATCTACAACAAGTAGATATTGATGGTTTAACCATTCAAATAATGCCATTGAATAATTTAGACGAAGCAGTTTGTTGAGTTTCCATATCTTTTGATTTTAGTGAATCTTAAAGATATTCGATAGGCTCTTTTTCATAGATGCTAACCGTAATTACGGCGTGCTGACTGTAAATGTCAGCACGCTCGGAAATAGACAAAACTCGGTGATTTTAGTTATCTTAGTTTTTAACCAATCAGCAACTGATTGTTATAAGACAGTTGGGTGTAATTAAAGCGCATATCAAAAATCATTGGCAAAACAAATCATACGGATTATTTTATTATATTTGTACGTATAAATTAATTTTGTTATGGATACTAAATTAACACTAAAGCTTGATCAACATATTATTGAAAAAGCTAAAGCGTATGCTTCTAACAAAAAAATGAGTTTGTCTCGTATTGTAGAAGCCTATTTACAATCTTTGACTTCTGAAAATGACCCCGCTGAGTTCGAAATTTCACCTTTCGTAAAAAGTATCACAACCGGAACTGAAATTCCAGTTGATTTGGACTATAAAAAAGAATATTCTGATTATTTATTTGAGAAATATAAATGAGCAAAAGGATTTTTATAGATACAAATGTGATGTTGGACTTTTTAGGGGAGCGCAAACCTTTTTACGAACCGATAGCTAAAATAGCAACCTTAGCTGAAAAAGAGAAACTAACAATGGTTGTTTCGCCTATTTCGTTTGCTACAGTTAACTATTTTCTAGCAAAATTTGAGAACGGAAAAATAGCGAGGGAAAAACTAAGAAAATTTAAGATAATCTGTGAAATATGCTCTCTCGATGAACAAACGATTGAAAAAGGACTCAATTCTTCGGTTAAGGATTTTGAAGATGCTTTACAATATTTCAGTGCAACAGAATCAGAATGTGAAATAATAATAACAAGAAACGGAAAGGACTTTAAAAAATCATTATTACCTGTTATGACGGCAGATGAATTTTTAAAATCTTTGGATAAAAATAACTACACCCAATAACTAGAACACCGGCTATAGTTATCATTGCTTCTGACTTTCCTCTCGGAAAGTCCTCGCGGATTTTCCCTCAACGAGCCATACACGAGAAACATCGGCGGTAATTTGGCAAAACTTAAAAACCTAGGGCCTAAGAATTAATTTTTTACTATGAACCTTTTTAAAACAATAGAAGTGAAATTATTGATTTTATTCATATCTGCACTTGATTCTATTAGTTTCGTGCCAAGAAAAAATCACAAAAACTCAAAAGAATACTGAAATTAGCACAAATTTTGTTTTCAATCCCAATTTCAATTATTTTTAAACCAAATCAGGTGGTTTTGAGACAGGCTGCCCCTCAGCAAATATTTGAATTCAAAATCCGACAGTTATTGTATGATAATTAAAACAATCTAATACATGATAAATATTATCATACCGACCAAAAAAAAGCAATGTTTAAAAGAAACTTTAGAACATTTCTCTAAATATTTCCCCTCAGAAAAAGGAAAAATAATTTTAGTTATTGATTTAGATGATGATGAAAATATTGCTAGTCTATGCAACAGTCTTGATATACATTATGTCGGATTCTACAGTGAAAAATTTAACAAATCTTTAGCTTTAAATATTGGTATTAGCAAAATAGTAAAACTAGTTCATGAAAATGATAGTCTTCTTATTTGTGATGCAGATGTAACCTTATCAACAAAGACTATTAGCTTATTTAAAAAACATTCTCATATTATTCTTGATAAAGTTATTGAGACAAAAGATAATTCTTCAAGAGATGCTTATGGGATAATAAAGTGCCCATTAAAAGACTTATTAGAGGTTAATGGTTATGACTCGAATTTTCGCGGATGGGGTTTTGAAGACCATGATGTTATATGGAGAATATCTCAATTAGGAAGGACATTTATTAGACTTGGGATTGGAAAACATAAATCACATGATGATATTGAAAGAACTAGAAATTATCATTCAAATAATAGATTATTAATGCGAGAAGAAAATAAAAGGTATTTTGAAAAGAAAAAAAAGAATAAAACTTTAATAGGGACGCTAATACAAGACACGCAAATTTTAAAATCAAGTGAATAAAGATACGTTAACATTAATTATTCCTTACAGGAATAGAGAAAACCATTTGGGAATTTTTCTAAAGTGGTTTAAAGAATACTCCAACAAAGAATTAATTGAGGTGCTTTTTATTGAATCTGATATAGAAGCATATTCAGAAGATGTCGTTAAAACGATTCCTAATGCTAAGTACATACATGTAAAGGAGAGTAGAAACAGCCAGTTTCATTTAGCTAGGTATCTCAATATTGGGCTTAATAACGCAACTGGAACTTATATTTGTCCTTACGATATTGATTTAATCCCCTATAAGAATTCATTATTTATTCATCTCGAAAGGGCAAAGCAAATAAATGAAATAATATGTGGATATAGACTTGACATACACGAAAAGGATTGGTTAAAACCAAATTTAAATAATACATGGCAATGTTCTGAAGATTCTGAAAAAGCTTTAAAAAAACATTTATTAACAACAGAAAAATTTGGTGTTTGTCCAATATTTAAAAAAAGTATCTCTGAAAAAATAAACGGTTGGGATGAAAATTATATAGGCTGGGGAGGAGAAGACCAAGATTTCATTGAAAAATATATGAATGCAACAAATCAGATAATATTAAGGTCCCCAAACATCTTATATCTGCATATAAAGCATGATTACGAAGAGTACTGGAAATCGAATAGTATTGTAAATAAGAATCGTGAATATTATTATAAAAAATTATAATTATGTCTGCTCATTTCTATATAATTTGCACATGTCGAAATGTAGAAAACTGGATAGAAAAAAACATAAATTCAGTTAAAAATCAACACATTAAAAGTTTTACATTTTTAATATGGTTTGACAACCCTACGGATGATAGTGTCAATATTGCAAATAGATGTATTGGTAATGATGTGAGATTTAAAATATTCGTTTCAAAGGAACAGGTTTACGCGACAGAAGCTAGATGGAACCTCTTAAAGTCCATTAAGGGTGCTAAGCCTACAGATATAATTATACTTCTTGATGGAGATGACTGGTTATACTCAAATAATACGCTCTCAATTTTATTTGAAGCATATAAAGAAAATGAAATAATTACAACTCATGGTAATTATATATCTACAAATAATATTGTTTGTTCATGGTCTAAAGATTATAGCCATGAAATAAAGAGTAATAATACTTTTAGAGAGTCTCCTTGGATTGCAACACATCTTCGAACTTTTAAATATGGAATATTGAAATACGTTAATGAAGAAATCTTAAAAGATTCTTCGGGTGATTTTTTTAAATCTGCCACAGACATGGCCTTGTTTCTTCCTATTTTAGAATTATCAGGAAAATATTCCATGTTTATTAATGAAGTGTTGTATGTATACAACCATAGAAATAACTTAGCGAATTCTAATCTACGAATAGCTAACCAAAGAAAAAGTGAAAAAGAAATCCGACAAAAGAAAAAATTACTTTCTTTAAATAAAGATATAGTAAAAAATATGATAGTAAAATGATATACTTTTTGACATTTAAAGAACATTCTTATACAGTAAGTCCATTTATTGACTATACAAAAGCTAAAAATCTTACTGTAATAGGGTATGAAGATTTATATGTAAATCAATTAAGTGTTGATGATATAGTAATTTTTTGTGATATTGATAGGTGTAATACTAAAAGGCTTAACACACTAAAAAAAATATTTGAAGAGGTAGAGAAGGTCGGCTGTAGGACAATGAATAATCCGAATAAAGTACTGAGAAGATTTGATTTGGTAAATCATCTAAACAGTCTAAATTACAATCTCTTTAAGGTATACAGACCTCAAGAGGTCGATGTACAATCAATAAGATATCCTGTTTTTTTACGTGATGAATTTGAGCATAACGGCCCCAATACGGATTTGATTTATAATCATACAGAACTAACTAAAGTTATAGAAAAGATCAATCATAAAGATATCCTAATAACAGAGTTTGTAAACACCTCTGTGGATTCGTTATTTCACAAATATGGAGCATTTATAATTGATGGAGAGATAATACCTAGACATTATTTCATATCAGAAAGATGGAATGTAAAAAGCTCAAGTTCTATAACAAATGAATCAATCATAAATGAAATCAAATACTTAAATAATAATCCTCATCGAGAATTGCTTCAAAAAATTTCAGAAATAACAAATATTGAGTATGGGAGAATTGATTATTCATTTTTAGAAAATCAGATTGTAGTCTTTGAAATTAATACAAACCCTACAATCATTGACCAATGGGATATCGAAGAGGAATCTTTAAGATATGCTGTAACAAAGCAATTTGTTAATAATCTAACAATAAAAGTTAATTCAATGAAAAGAGCGTAATTTGAAGTTTGTCCGAGACTTTATATATTAACAGAAGAAGCATATACCAATAACCAAGTATAAAACATCTTGTAACCTTTTTAGTTACAAATATTTGAAAACAATTAAAATTGATTTTGTAATGTTTTTTGTTATTTTTGTAATGAAAAGATACTACTTTATATTACAAAAAGTATAAAATAAACAATATGGTAAGCATAGAAGACCAAGTAATTGCACAAATAAAAAACAACGAAGAAGGAACCATTTTCCTTACAGAAGATTTTGCACATATAGCCAATGCCAATGCGCTACGTGTAGCTTTATATCGTTTGGTAAAAAGAGGTGTTTTATACAGGTTGGCAAGTGGTATTTATGTTAAACCAAAAATAAGCCAACTACTAAACCAAATGGTGCTGCCAAGTTTAAATGAAATAGCACAAGCTATTGCTAAACGTGATAAGGCACGCATAATCCCAACGGGTAGTTTTGCTATGCACGCTTTAGGTTTAAGTGAACAAATACCATTAAACGTAGTGTATTATACAGATGGTAAAGCCCGAAAAATTAAAATAGACAATAGAAGCATCACCTTTAAAAAAGTTAGTCCTAAAAAATTAGCATTAAAGGGTAAAATAAGCAAATTGGTAGTATTGGCATTAACAGAGATAGGCAAAGACAACCTAACCAAAAACGAGGAAGCTAAAGTTGTAAAGCTTCTAAAAGATGAAAAGCTCGAAGATTTAAGACACGATTTACAATTAGCACCACAATGGATAGCAGAAATTATGGCAAAAGCATTATAACAAATGAGTAGTCTAACATTTTATAAAGCAAGTGCAGAAGAAAAACGATTGGTTTTTCAAGAAATTGCAAAACAAAGAAAAATACAGGATTTTGCTGTAGAAAAAGATTGGTGGGTAGTACAAACCCTTGATATTATCTTTTCGCAATTAGATGTTGCCGAACATCTATTATTTAAAGGCGGTACGTCATTAAGTAAAGCGTGGCATTTAATACAGCGCTTTTCAGAAGATATAGATTTGGCCCTAAACAGAGAGTATTTAGGTTTTGATGGTGGTTTGATTAGCAAATCGCAAGTAAAAAAATTAAGAGAGAAATCATTTGAGTTTGTTACCACTACATTTTATGAAGCCTTACAAAAAGCATTCGCAGATAAGGGTTATACAAACGTTACTTTCGATTTTGAAAATTTAGGTGATGGAGACCAAGACCCAGTATCTATTTTAATCTATTATCCTGCGGTTACGGAACATTCAGAATATGTTTTACCAAGAGTAAAGGTAGAATTGGGCAGTCGCTCGTTAAAAGACCCTTTTACACATTGCGAAATTATATCATTTGTAGGTGAACAATTTCCTAAACGTCTATTTGCTGATTCACCCATAACTGTACCTTGTGTAAACCCAGAACGCACCTATTTAGAAAAACTGTTTTTGTTACACGAAGAGTTTAAAAAACCTAACGACAAAATACGTGTAGAACGCTTAAGCAGGCATTTGTACGACATTACCAAAATCTACAATAGCGAACATAAAGACAAAGCCTACGACCAAGAATTAATAATTTTTATTATTGAGCACAGAGAACGATTTAATGGAATGCGTGGCGTTGAATATGGCACATTATATCCACCAAACCTAAACCCTATTCCACCAGACGATTTTATAAAAGCTTGGCAAGACGATTATAAAACGATGCAAACCAATATGATTCCAGAAGACAGTCCAAGTTTTACAGCCCTTTTGGAAACCGTTAAGCAAGTAACCCAAGAATACAACGAATTGAAATTTGAATAAATGAGTAAAAGCTGTATACGGACACCTTTTGAGGGTATTGGAAAACGCGAAGCTTTAAAGGGCGATTTACAGGCTTATTGATCAAGACGAATCACATCGGAACATTGATTGGTCTACAAATATGTAAACGAGCAGTTATTGATTGCAGTGTGTTGTTACCATTACGGACAATAATCTCCGGGATAGTAAAATCCAAACCGATCATACTTCACGGAGCGTTCTGTCTATTTTGTACTTCCCGAGCCACGCAGGAAAGGTACCGGCTTTTGTAAACAAAATCAAAAATACGGGAGTAAATACCATTTAACAGCGATGGGTGGGTCTTGTCAAAGACCTAACCAAGGGCAGGTTCCAGAACACAGAATTAAGAAAGCGGTCTGTTTTTACCTCGTAATACCGTTTTGATATGGGAAGTTTAACAACAAAACTTACGGGACGCTCAATCGGCGCTTGCCTATCATTTTTAAAACGGATGATTTACAAAGCGCAGCCCACGGCAAATCATCCGTTTTAAAAACGGTTTATGTATGATGTTAGGTATAATCGGTGATTTCTCTAGGTTTTGTGTAATGGTTTAACTATGAATTCAATATAATTTGTACAAGATGTCATATAAATCCATACTATTTTACATCAAATTTTACCATTTGTTTAAATAAATAATAAAATATTTATATATTCGCACTTTGTGCATACATATGAACATTTATAGTTTGTGAAATTGGAATTAAAAGTAGATCACCAAAACCCTATTCCCCTGCATCTTCAGGTAGAGCAGTTATTGAGAGAATTAATTGAATTGCCCGAATTCAAAAACGGGGCATTCCTTCCGCGGGAAGTGGAGCTGGCCAAAAAGCTCGGGGTTTCCCGCAATACAATCCGCCAGGCGGCCAATAAGCTCCATAATGAAGGGTTGATTGTCCGCAAGAAAGGAGTGGGCACCAAGGTAGCGGGGAAAAATATCACAACCAATTTATCGGAGTGGCACAGCTTTACCCAGGAGATGAGCTCGAAGGGGATTCCATTTAAAAATTTAAAGATCAATGTAGAATGGGTGAAAGTGAAGGAGGCCATTGCCACTTTTTTTGACATAAAACCGGACACAAAAATTTTAAAATTATCCCGACTAAAAGGAGATGCAGAACCTTTGGTCTATTTTGAAAGCTATTTTCATCCCCGTATCGGCCTTACCGGGGAAGAGGATTTTCAACGGTCCTTATACGATATCCTTGAGAAGGATTATCACACCATCCCGTCGGTGTCCAGAGAAAAGATAAAAGCGGGAACGGCCGGAAACTTTTCCGGGATTTTACAGATCGATAAAACGGAACCGATATTAATCCGGGAACGGTTTGTCTCCGATCCGGGAGACCGCCCCATAGAATATAATATCGGGTATTACAGAAATGATAAATTCACCTATTCAATAGAGATAAAAAGATGAAGTACAGTATTGGCGTAGATATCGGAGGCAGTCATATATGTTGTAGTATGTATGAACATTCTAACATACAAATATTGAAAAATACCTTTATCCATCAAAAAGTGGATTCCAAAGGGGCTGCAAACGTTATTTTAAACGCTTGGGCAGACGCTGTTACGCAAACGATTAAGCTGGCCGGCTTTCCTGCAATGGGTATTGGCATCGCCATGCCGGGGCCCTTTGATTACAATCAGGGGATTAGCGAAATTAAGGGTTTGGGAAAACTCGGTACCCTATATGGCCTCAACGTACGAAAGGAACTATCCGACCGGTTGGGTTTCCCGGGATCTCAGGTACGATTTATAAATGATGCGGCGGCCTTTTCCATAGGGGAATCCATTGCCGGAGAGGCAAAAAAGTATTCCAAGGCATTGGCCATCACACTGGGGACAGGTCTTGGGGCATCGTTTTTGAAAAATTCATACCCTGTCATAAGCAGTCCCGATGTTCCCCGGGGCGGGTTCCTGTACAATCAAATTCACAAAGGCCATTTGGCAGATGAGGTATTTTCCACACGCGGTCTCATTACCCATTATCAAAAAATATCGGGGCATCAGGTCAACAACGTAAGGGAATTGTACGAAAGAGTGCCGTACGATCAAAAGGCGGTCGATTGCTTTCAATGGTTCGGAAAGGAACTGGGACAGTTCATACGCCGTTATGCCCAAGACTTCGGTGCAGGGGTTTTAATTATCGGCGGCAATATTTCAAGGGCCTTTGATTGTTTTGGGGATAGTTTGCAACACGAAATACCGGATGTGAAAATATATGTGTCGAAACTCGGGGAAGAAGCTGCCATCATAGGAAGTGCATTGCTGTTGGACGACCACTATTATAAAAACATTCAACCAACATTTAAACTCATGTAATATGCAGCCAAAACAGCTTTTTAAAATAGCCTCCGTGCTTTTGTGCTACTTTGTTATGGGCTTTGTTGATATTGTCGGGGTGTCAACGGGATATGCACAACGGGACTTTGACCTTTCCCCCGAACTATCTCAATTGATTCCGTCCATGGTCTTTGTGTGGTTTTTTGTACTGTCGATTCCGGTAGGGGTGCTACAGAACAATTACGGAAAAAGGAAGCTCTTACTGATCGGTATCTTTATAACCGCCATTGGGATGTTCCTTCCCTTTATCTTATATACCTATGGGAGTTTATTGGCCTGCTTTGTGTTACTGGGTGTTGGAAATACGATTATACAGGTATCGGTAAACCCTTTATTGCAAGAGGTAGTGTCCAAATCGAATTTTTCCAGTTTTATGAGCCTCTCCCAGTTTATAAAAGCCATAAGTTCCTTACTGGGGCCAGTGCTGGTGACCTTTATGGTAGGTTGGATGAGTGATTGGAAATATGTCCTTATTTTTTACGGGGTTACGGCTGTGTTATGTGGTCTCTGGCTTGCCCTGACCCCGGTTCAGGAAACCCGCTGTGAAGAAAGAGCTTCTTTTAAGACCGCCTTGGCCCTGCTAAAAAATAGGTTTATTGCCTGTATGGTATTGGCTATCTTTCTTATAGTGGGCTTGGATGTTGGAATGAATACCAATATTCAAAACCTGTTGGTACGGAAATTTGACGTGAGCCTGGAAAATGCCTCATTGGGGATCAGTGTTTATTTTTTAGCACTTATGATAAGCAGGTTTGCCGGAGCGCTTATACTCGCCAGGGTGGATACTGTAAAGTTTCTGTGGTGGTCTGCCGTCCTTACCGTTGGTTCGTTGATATTGACCATACTGGCCCCAAGTCCGCTGTCTGCATCTGTTTTTATATTCATGACGGGACTGAGCTCGGGAAACCTGTTCCCCCTTATTTTTTCGATTACCATCGGGAAGTACCCGGAGCGTTCCAGTGAAATTTCGGGACTTATGATCATGGCCGTTGTAGGGGGGGCGGTCATTCCGCCGCTCATGGGTGTAGTCAATAATTATTTTGGGGTCTCCTGGAGTTTTGGAGTGCTTTTAATAGGTGCACTCTATGTATTGGGCGCGTATTTTATAATCAAATCAAACTAACATATTATGAATAAGTATACAATTTCTGTGCTTTTATTGTTTCTGATGATTTCCTGTCAGACCACAAAAGAAGAAACGGTTGGCGAGAAAACGAAAACCAACCCAACGGACAAGCTTTTGAGTTATGTGGACCCCAATATTGGAACCGCACACAGTCGGTGGTTCTTTTATACCCCGGCGGCCGTTCCTTTCGGGATGGCCAAATTAGGGCCCTCTACCAATGGTTCGTATGGAAATGAACAAGGATGGGAAGCCGTGGGATATGACCAAAGGCACCAGAGTATTGAAGGTTTTGCCGGGCTTCATGAATTTCAGGTCGGGGGATTTTTGTTTTCGGCAATGACCGGGGCATTGAAAACGGTCCCAGGCACCCTGGAAGACCCCGATATGGGCTATCGCTCGCGCTTTGACAGGGAGGATGAACACGCCCAACCGGGGTATTATCGCGTCAAACTCAAGGACTATGATGTAGTGGCGGAACTGACCGCTACCAAAAGAGTCGGGTTTTTACGGTATACATTTCCCGAAACCAAGCAGGCCTACCTTATCATGGACATCGGAAACCAATTGGGGGAAAGCGGAGCGGTAAAAGATGCTTCGGTATGGTATAACAAAGAAGAAAACAGGATCGAAGGCTGGGTGGTCACCTATCCCGAATATGTAAAAAAATATCAGCCTGAGGGAGAGGTTCGCATGTTTTTCTCAGGGATGATCAATAAAAAACCTACCACAGTGGGGACATTTCTTAAAGAGCGTCAGTTTAAGGATAGCTTGTCGATACAAGGAAAAGGCGCCGGCATGTACCTGCAATTTTCAACAAGGGCCAAGGAAACGGTTGAGCTAAAAATGGGGTTTTCTTATACCTCTGTTGAGAATGCCCGATTAAATTTGGGGAAAGAAGCCGGAGGGCTCAACTTTGAGCAGGCAAAGAAAAAGGCAACGGAAACCTGGCTGCAGGAATTGGGAAAAATCAGGGTGAGCGATACCTCGGAGGTCAATAAGGTCAAATTTTACACAGGACTTTACCACGCGCTTTTAGGGAGAGGACTCGCCAGTGATGTCAATGGGGCTTTTCCGCAAAACGACGGGAGTATCGGACAGATCCCGCTAACGGAGCAGGGCGTCCCTTCGTTTAATTTTTACAATACGGATTCGGTTTGGGGGGCCTTTTGGAACCTGACCCAATTATGGGCACTGGTATGGCCCGAATATTACAACGATTTTATTCAGACCCACCTTGCGGTATATAAAAACTCGGGCTGGCTTTCGGATGGATTGGCCAATTCCAAATATGTATCCGGTGTGGGGACCAATTTTGTGGGATTGGTGATTGCCGCTGCGTATCAATCCGGAATACGGGACTATGATGTCGATCTGGCCTTTAGGGCAGCTTATGAAAATGAGACCCGTTATAGGGACCGAAATGAAGGTGCCGGAAAGACTGACCTGGGACAGTTTATAAAGCAGGGTTATATTGATTATATCCCGGGATGGGATACTTCTTCGGAAGGTTCGGGCTTTTCGGTATCCCATGCACTTGAGTACAGTTACAGTAGCTATGCCGTGGCACAATTTGCCAAATCGATTGGGAAAGATAAGGCGTATAAAGAGCTTCTGGCCTTATCCGAGAACTGGAAGGAAGTTTATGACAGCGAAACCGATTTTGTAAGGCCGAGACTGGCCTCCGGGGAATTTTTAAAAGATTTTGACCCGTTTGCGCCTTGGGCCGGATTTCAGGAGGGAAATGCCTGGCAGTATACCTTTTATGTGCCGCATGCCCCTAGGGCCCTTGTAAAGGAAATGGGAGAAGAAAAATTTGTTAGAAGGCTGGACTCTATTTTTACCATTTCTGAGAAGACCAAATTCGGAGGCGAGGAGATCGATGCCTTTGCCGGGGTGAAATATCTGTACAATCAAGGGAACCAGCCCAATCTTCACATTGCCTGGCTGTTCAATTTCACAGACCATCCCTGGCTGACCCAAAAATGGGTGCGGAGGATTTGTGATGAATTCTACGGAACCGGTGGGATACACGGTTATGGTTACGGACAAGATGAGGATCAGGGGCAACTCGGCGCCTGGTACGTGATGTCCTCCTTGGGACTGTTTGATGTAAAGGGCTTGACCGAAAGCAATCCTTCATTTCAGATTGGCAGTCCACTGTTCAAAAAAGTGACCATTGCAAACGGTTATGGAAAGACCCTTGTCATTGAGACTGAAAATAACGGGTCGAACAATTATTATGTGCAATCCATTGAAGTTAACGGGCAACCGTATGGTAAGCACAATATAGCACTCTCCACATTAAAAGACGGGGCAAGGTTAAAGTTCGTGATGGGGGATGTACCCAATAAAGAGCTTTTTAATTCCTGGAAATAAAACGAATGCATTAAAACAATACGCATATTATAATTATATATATGTTCAAACATATGGACTTAATAACGTTGAATTATGAAAAACAAACACTTTAAGTTAGTACTGACCTTTGTACTGTTGGCCTTGACCGTCAATGTATTTGCCCAAGGAGGCCATGTGTCCGGAATTGTAAGCGATCAATCTGGACCTTTACCTGGAGCGACCATTATGGAGAAAGGAACCGAAAACGGCACCGTTACGGATTTCGACGGGCATTTCGATTTGAATTTAAAAAACCCGTCTTCACAATTTATAGTGGTGAGCTTTATCGGATTTAAATCCCGGGAGATCGCCATTGTATCCGGGAAGACGAATTACCGAATCACGCTAGAGAGCGATCTTAACCAATTGGAGGATGTGGTGGTAATTGGTTACGGGACCGAAAAACGTGCCAAGCTGACCGGAGCCGTGAGTTCCATAGATGAAAAGGCCATACAGGGGAAGCCCGTTGCCAATTCCTATGAAGCCTTACAAGGTGAATCCTCCGGTTTGGTAATTCAGAATACCTCTTCAAAACCGGGGTCGGTCCCGAGAATCAATATTCGCGGGGTAAGCACCATCAATGGAAATACCCCCCTGATTGTAGTGGACGGTGTCATTAGTTCGTTGAACAATATCAATCCCAACAATATTGAAAGTATCAGTGTCCTAAAGGATGCCGCCTCCTCGGCCATATACGGTTCCCGGGCTGCCAACGGGGTCATACTGGTAACCACTAAAAACGGAAAAGAGGGCAAGGCTAACTTTACCTATCAGACCATGATGGGGGTACAACAACCGACCAACTTTCCCAAGTTCGCCAAATCCTGGGAATATGCGACCCTTAGAAATGAGGCATTGATTAATTCAGGGATGGCACCTGCGTTTACGCCGGAGCAGATTTTGGAGTTTAAGGAGAACGGACCGGATGTGAACTGGAACAGGGAGATATATAAGGACATGGCATTGCAGTCCAGTCATAACCTTTCCATGAGTGGCGCGAATGACGGCCTTAATTATTTAGTGTCCCTGGGGTACCTGGATCAGGAAAGTATGTTCAAGGGGCCTGATTACGGGTATAAAAGGTACAATGCAAGGATTAACATTGATAAAAAAATCAGTGATAAATTTAAAGTGGGGGCGCGGTTGTCCTTTGCCCGTAATGATATTAAAGACCATGCTTATTATGAAGAGTTTATTATAGAGCCCACCGTTCGGATCCCCCCTATCTATAACATCGTCGATGCAGCCGGAAACTATACGCTGGTTAGCGGAAGCAACAGCAACCCCTTGGCACAATTAGAGCAGGGAGGGGTTACCGATACACAAAATGACGAGACGCTCGGAAACTTTTCCATGGCCTATGAACCGGTGAACGACCTTATTATAAAGGGCGTATTGGGAGGTAATATCGTAAGCAATAAAACCCACCAGTTCCGCAAGGCAATTGCGTTTGCCTATCCAGGAGGCGGGAACAACCAGAATTCCGTTACCGATAATTATTTCCGGTCCTTATACCTGAACCCATACCTGACGGCTACCTATAAAAAAACCTTTGCCGATAAACATGATATCAATGTGCTCCTGGGAGGATCTACCGAACGGTTCAAAAGTGAGTTTTTTGATGTGACCGGTCTGGATATACCCGGAAACGATCACGGAGTACTGGACAATGCCGGGGAGATTCAAGAAGCCAATGGGTCCGGCGATGAATGGGCCATTACTTCGTATTTTGGAAGGGTTGGATATACGTATGATGATAAATACATCGTAAATGGAAATATCCGTTATGACGGCTCTTCTAGGTTTTCCTCCGATCAACGGTGGGGGGTGTTTCCTTCTGTTTCCGTAGGCTGGGTACTCAGCAGGGAAAATTTCTTTAAACCTATTGAAGATATCGTATCCTTTGCAAAAATACGCGCTTCTTGGGGACAGTTGGGAAATCAGGACATTTCCGATTTGTACGGGTATCAGAGCCTGATAAGTGCAAGTAGTAATGTCTATAGTTTCGGGGGTGTCGGTGTTTCCGGTTCGTACTATTCGGTCTCGAACCAAAACCGTACCTGGGAGACTTCAACGATGAAGAACATCGGGTTGGACCTGTCCTTTTTTAAGCGAAAATTGGATGTGACCATTGAGGTATTTGACAATTTAACCGAGGATATTTTATTACAGCTTCCCGTGCCGGCGACTTATGGACTGGGACAGCCATTTCAAAATGCGGGATCAGTCAGGAACCGGGGCTGGGAACTCAGCATGAATTACGATTTTCATACAGGGGCCGTTAATCATTCCCTGAACTTTAATCTATCGGACAACCACAATGAAATAGAAGACCTAAAGGGAAGGGAGTTTATAAATGGAGGCGATGTGAACACGATTCTTCGTGAGGGATACTCCATAAACTCTTATTATGCCTTAAAATCGGACGGGTATTTTAATTCGGAAGAAGAAATCCCCACCGGTGCCACGCCCTTATTTGTCAATGATGTGGACCCGGGGGATATCAAATATCTCGATCGCAATGGTGACGGCCAGATCGATTATGAAAATGACCGGTTTGTCCTAGGAAATGAATTTCCGAGATATACCTACGGAGCTACCTATGCCGCCAATTGGAAGGGATTTGACTTTTCGGTATTTATTCAAGGGGTAGGAAAAAGACAGCAATGGCTTCGGGGAGAGATCATCGAAGCATTTCACAACAACAACGAAGGACCTGTTTTCGAAAGGCACCTGGATCGATGGACCCCGGAAAACTTAGATGCGTCCTATCCGAGGCTGACCGTTGGGTCGGAGTCGGTCAATAATGCCGCTAAATCTGATTTTTACATCTACGATGCACAGTATGTAAGGGTGAAGAACGTACAAATCGGTTATACCCTGCCTTCTCAGGTAATGGAGAATATAGGAATGCAAAGTATGCGCCTGTATCTGACAGGCTTAAACCTATTGACTTTTAGTCCGTTAAACGACCTTGGGGTGGATCCGGAGAATGTCGGATACAGCGGAAGGGTTTATCCGGTGAACCGTGTGTTCTCCCTTGGTTTGAATATCAATTTCTAAAAACGAAAAAAATGAAAAAAATTATAGCACTTATCATGTTTTACTCGGTCCTAACCGGGTGTACATCAGATTTGGACATTGCTCCCATTGATTCGGAAAGCGAGTTGACCTATTGGCAGACGGACGAAGATGCGCGGATATTTCTTAACTCCATGTACGCAGACCTTATGGATGCGGATACGTACCTGTTTTTAAATGCACTCTCCGATGATGCCTACACCAAAGGAAGGGAGGATTACCGGAATATTGCAAGCGGAAGTTATGGTCCCACTAACGGGGTTGTCAGTGGGATATGGAGTTCAAGATATGAAGCGATTCGACGAACTAATATCTTTTTTAACAATATTGACGGGGTGACGGAAATTGATGAGGCACAACGAAAATCCTACAAAGCACAAGGAAGGTTTATCAGGGCATTACACTATTTTTATTTGATTGAATTGTACGGGGATGTCCCTTTTATCACTGATGAGATTAGTATAGAGGAGTCGCTTTCGTTGGAAAGAACGGATAGGGCCACCATTCTTTCTTTTATCCATGAAGAATTGGAGCAGGCGATTAAAGACCTTCCGGATTCTTATCCGGCCGACCAGAACGGCAGGATTACCAAAGATGCTGCCATTGCACTGCAGTCCAGGATTTATTTGTACAACGGGAATTATGAAAATGCGGCAGACCTGGCAGGGGAGCTCATTGGACGGCATACGTTGTTTCCGGATTATGCGGGACTGTTCAGCACCGAAAATGAAATGGCGGACGAAATTCTTTTGAGCCTTCAATACATTCCCACCAACCGGGAGCACAACAATCAGTACTCCCTTGTCCCTCCGAGTCTGGGAGGCTATGCAAATTTTTCCCCGCTTCAGGAATTGGTGGACAGCTATTTGACCGTTGACGGATATGCTATAGGGGACCCGCAGTCCAATTACGATCCGGAAAACCCCTATCAGAACAGGGATCCGCGGTTAAGGGCCACGGTAATCTATAACGGGTATCCCATGACGGATTATAACGGCAATCAAATCATCATAGATACTTCTCCCAATGCCGATCCCGATGGATTAAACTACTCTTCCAATACAACCCCGACGGGGTATTACGTGCATAAATACTTTGATCCGCAGGCCCGAAACCAAACCTATTCCGGTTTAAACCTGATCTTGATACGTTATGCCGAGGTCCTTTTGAACTATGCCGAGGCGAAAATAGAATTGGGAACCTTTGATCAGCAAGATTGGGATACTACCATTGGAGCGCTTCGTCAAAGAGCCGGCTTACAGGGACATGCGCTGGAATTCCCCGGGAATAACCAAACACTGCTCAGGGAAGTTGTCCGAAATGAACGCCGTGTAGAATTGGCCTTTGAAGCCGGCCATCGTTTTTTTGATATCCGTAGGTGGAAACTGGCAGAAACGGTTTTAAACGGATGGACACACGGTATGAAGACCGGGGCATCTTCGGAAGATGACGGGTATATAAGGGTGAGTTCCAGGTCCTTTGATCCCGAGAAGCATTACTTGTGGCCAATCCCACAAAGTGAACGAGATATCAATACTAATTTAACGCAAAACCCTAACTGGTAATGAAAGCAAGAACTATAGGGATGTTTATGTTATTGGCAGTAATAACATTGACATCATGCAACGATGAGAACTATTCACTTGATCCTGAGATTGTACGGACAGGGAGCCTTGAGTCCCCTGCCGATAACGAAGTGGTAACCATTGATACGGCCAATGACGACCGCATTATTTTTTCTTGGTCAGCTGCAAAATCAGCCGATGGGGGCGCCGTTAGTTATAAAATACTTTTTGATGAGCACGGAGGGGATTTTCAAGATCCTATCTATGCAGCGGTTTCGGACAATGGTGGTGCGTCGACCACCTATACCGCGAGTGCTGCCCGTTTAAATGTGATGGCCGCCCAGGCCGGGATTCAACAATTGGAAACGGGAAGCCTGGATTGGACCATTGAGGTAACTAGCAGTTATTTTGTAAATCCATTCGATACCGTTTCTACCGTAAAGTTGACACGGCCCGAAGGATTGGCCATATTTCCGGAATATATGTATATGTACGGAAGTGCTACCGAGGCTCCGGACCTGGAAAATGCGATTGCTTTTAAAGAGATTTCAAGTGAATTACCGAACCAGGATATTCAGCCGGGTGTTTTTGAATCCATCACCCGACTCACTCCCGGAGATTTTTTTATAGCAAGTTCGGACAACCCAAGTGCGGAGGAAATCAATTATTATTACATCAATGAAGAAGGTAAAATAAGAGGAGGATCGGATCCTTCAAGCTTTGCCCTGAAAGAAGGGGTCTACAGGGTACGTATGAATTTATCGCAGGCCACGATTTCCTTTACAGAAATTTCTGATGTGAAGTTGTATATTATGGCCAATGAGGTTGTAAAGGCTAATCTTAACTATGTCGGAAATCACACTTTTGAAGCGACGGACGGTTATTTTGAGTTTTTAACCCCCGGGGCCCCCGAGGCACCTTCATGGCTTGGATGGGAGGAAGAGCGCTACCGTTTTAAGTTTCTATTGGAGGGCCAGGCCTCTTATATAGGGAGTTTCCATAACGATAATATGGATGGTTCTTTGGTGCAGGGGGTTGAGGCTTATAACGGGCGGCCCAATGGCGATCAGCCGGACTATTACTACAATACGTATTTCTTAGGGCCGGATGCCGGGTATTGGCAAGGGGCGTGGAAGTTTCCCGATCAGTTAAACGGTGTTGACTTTACAGTCCGGATTGTTTTCGATCCGAAGGCCGATCATTATTACCATGAATTTGAGATGAATTAAAAATTGGGACCATGAATATTTTTAAAAAGAATGCAGTTTTAACGGCCGTATCGTTGTTGTGCTTTTTAAGCTGTAGTAACAATGCATCCATAGAAGATCAAATGATGGCCCCCCCAACAGATGGGGATAACCCACCTGTGGAGGAGGATACGCTGAGTTATGGCGAAAAGGCCAAGGCCACCTATGATATGATACAGAAGCTTTATAAAAGCGGTGATTTGTATAAAGAAAACTTTCCTCAACAGACCGGAGATAATGAGTACAGCTACCTCTGGCCTTATGTAGGGATGTTAACGGCCGGGAATATTTTATATGAACTGGGGTATGACAAGGCCATTTTTGAAAAGGAGTTCTCGGGACTCAATGCATATTATGACAATAGGAACACCCTGCCTACCTATCAGGCTTATCCCACCACCGGTGGCAGTACGGATCATTATTACGACGACGCATCCATTGTAGTAATGGAATTGTTAAAGGCCTACTCCCTGACCAAGGAGGCTTTTTATTTGGAGCGAGCCAAAACGGTCACGGATTTTATTATGTCCGGGGAAGATTCCCGGATGGGAGGTGGATTGTATTGGTTTGAGGGGCAATCCAAAAACTGTACGGAAGGTACGCATTGTATAAAGGCAGCCAACACCAGTGCTTATGCGGCCTATATTACTACAGAGCTGTATAAATTAACCAAGGAAACAAGGTATTTAACCTTTGCCGAAAGCGTGTATCAATGGGTTTATAACACCTTAAGGGACCCTTCGGATAATTTGTACTGGAATGATATCAATATAGGAACGGAAGAGATAAATACGACCAAATGGACCTATAATGCCGGACTGATGATCATGTCCGGAATCAACCTCTATGAAATAACCGGGGAACAGATGTATTTGGATCATTCCATAAATACGGCAAGAGGTGCCTATTCCAAATTTACCAAGGTAATCGATGGCCAATTTTTTTATCAGACCAATGACCCTTGGTTTAATGTTGAGTTGCTGTCAGCTTTTATACAACTGGCTCCCTACGATTCAAAAACGGAAGTATATATCGATGTCTTTATCCAAAATATGGACTATGCCTGGGAACATGCCAGAAATGATGACGGGCAATTCTACGAGGACTGGTCCGGAAACCGAAAAGGGAGGTATTATTGGCTGTTGCATCAGGCTGCTTTGATTGAAGCATATGGCAATATCGCCCTTTATAAAAATGAGATGAAAGAAGAAAAATAAGTAGTATAATGAATGAAATAGAAGCAAAAGTTCGAAAGACAAGCCAACCGGAATTACCGGTGGAAAAGAACGATCAGGTATCAGGGTACGATATATATCCGACCTTTGATATAGGCCCTGATCTTATACATAGCGGGTATGAGTCCCTGGCACGGGCCTTGGCGAAATCGCCCGTGATTAAAATTGACGGATATGCGGGCGTACTTTTTGAAACGGTTAAAGTGCGTTTGGACAATGCTTTCCAAGCCATTGGAGTATGTCCTGAATGGGTTGATACTCAAAAGGCCTATAAGCCGGAGGCGGCTATTGATCAAATGATTGCGCCTTATTTAGGTGGGCACGACCCCGTGTTCGGTAAAATCGCCCAGTTGGAATTGCTTGATTTTTTTGAGACCGATATTTTGAAAAGTTTTAATGGCGTGGATTCATCAACACCGACCATTTTTTATGGTACAGGAGCTTCCCTGATTCCTGTTGATGGTACCAATGTATATATTGATGTTAGTAAAAATGAAATCCAGTATCGATCCCGTGCAGGTTCTATATTGAATCTGGGAGCAAAACAATTAGGATCGCCCAAGGAAATGTACAAACGGTTTTACTTTGTGGACTGGGTGGTATTGAATAGGCATAAGAGAAAAATCAAAGATGGGATAGACTTTCTTATAGACGGACAGCGAAGTACATCCATCACATGGATGAAAGGTGATGACTGGCGCAGTGGAATCAATTCTTGTGTTCAAAATCCTGTCAGGGTCCGACCGTGGTTTGAACCCGGTGCATGGGGCGGTCACTGGATAGAAAATAAAATTGAAGGCCTTTCGGGGGATG
The DNA here is from genome assembly GCF_037029175.1 of Galbibacter sp. PAP.153. Classification (NCBI taxonomy): domain Bacteria; kingdom Pseudomonadati; phylum Bacteroidota; class Flavobacteriia; order Flavobacteriales; family Flavobacteriaceae; genus Galbibacter; species Galbibacter sp. PAP.153. The sequence continues at coordinate 32,001 of NZ_JAZEUN010000006.1, forward strand.
TGGAGAATTATGCATGGTCCTTTGAGCTTATTGTTCCGGAGAATGGGGTCATTTTTGAAAGCTCCAAGCTCTTATTGGAATTTTCATTTGATTTTTTGATGTACCATGCCGGAGAGGATGTTCTAGGCAATGATTTTGAGCAATACCAATACGAGTTCCCTATCCGGTTTGACTTTTTGGATACCTTCGACGGCGGGAATTTATCCATTCAGTGCCATCCTCAAAAGGCTTATATCAAGGAGCATTTCGGGGAAAACATAACGCAGGAGGAAACCTATTATATTCTGGACAGAAAAGATGATGCAAAAGTCTATTTGGGCTTTCAAAAGGGAGTTACCCCGGAGGCCTTTCAGGCGGCTTTGGAAAATAGCTATAAAAATAAGACCGAATTGGAAGTGGAACAATTTGTTCAGGTTTTTGAGGCTGAAAAACACGGGCTGTATTTAATCCCTCCGGGGACCATCCACAGCTCGGGAAAGGATAACCTGGTTTTGGAGGTCAGTTCCACTCCTTACATTTATACCTTTAAAATGTACGATTGGTTACGGGTGGACCTGGATGGCAGCCCCAGGCCTATTAATATCGATAGGGGGATGGAAAATTTGGTTTTTGAACGCTGCGGGGAAAGGGTCGAGGAAGAGCTCATTTCATCACCAAAGGTGCTGGGTTCGGATGCTGACCGTACATTGGAACACTTGCCCACCCATACGGAGCATCTGTATGATATCCATAGATACACTATTCATCGTAAAATTACGATACATACTGAGAATAAGGCGCATGTAATCAGTCTGGTTGAGGGGCAAAAGATGGAATTGACCATTGATGGAAAATCCTTTGTATTTCATTATGCTGAATCGTTCATCATTCCTGCAGGGGTAGGTTCATACACTATCGAAAACCCTGGTGCCATGCCGATTATGGTGCTAAAAGCATTCATTAAATAAGAACAAGAAAACGATCTTTTAATAGCATCTGTAGCTAGTGATTATTATTTTAGATTAGTTTGAGTTAAGGCCATGTTCATTTTACATGGCCTTTTTTGTTTTCAATTTGATGAAATCAAAAAGTATAAAAATAAGAACGTTCCCTAATAATGGCACCATTGCACTCATGGTAAAATAAACATGTCCTATATGTTATGCTGCGCTTTTTTATACTATCAATTAACTTACTAAAGTGCGTTATATAACTCTTTTAAGTCAAAAAAGGCCAACTAATCTATAAAAAACAATAAAAAGTGCACTATTGTGCACTTTTACAGGTCAATTTTAAGCAAAGGGCATAAGAGGCAATATCGTGGTATCATGAAAATCGTTGACGTTCGGTCGTTTTTGCAGGGGCTTTTTCATTCTGTTGCGCGAACTTCTTTTAACCCTGCCTAAATACCCTGGAAATTTCCGCGACCTTATTTTTTTTGGACAGGACCACCAAAATATCATTGACAAAGATCCTGGTATCGCCTTCCGGAACAATCACCTGATTATTCCTCTTAACCAGTACGACCAAAGAGTCTGATGGCAGTATTTTGTCTTTGGACAGTGATTTGATGTATTTATTGGAAATAACCGCATCCTTTTCCACGGCTACTTCCAATAACTCATAGCCGTCCCCCAAATCCAAAAATTCCTTTACATTGGGCCCGAGCATGGCACGATACAGGTATTTACCGTTAAGCCGGTACGGGCTTTCCACGGTGTCGATTCCGAGTTGTTCGAATACCGGTAATAAATCATCTTTGTTGACCGAGCTGATCAGGCGCTTTATCCCCATCTCTCTGGCCAGCAGGATAACGAGTGCGTTTACGGCATCGTCATTGGTCGTTACAATAATGGCATCGGCCTGATGTGCTTTGGCTTCCTTTAAAGCTTCGGTCATGGTAGCATCTGCATTGATAACCACACAGTCATAATTGGTAGCGGCCCAATTGGCAGCTTCTTTGTTCTTTTCTATTACGTAAACATTCTGCTTATCTTTCAAAGCGGCTTCTATCACATGTTTACCTGTTTTTCCCGAGCCTACGATAATTATATTCATCTTAACAATTTTTTATATGTTTCTTGTTTTTGTTCCATAAAATAAAATGCGTACCAATACCAGTACGGGTATAATTTCAATACGTCCCGCCCACATTTGTATGATGTAAACTAATTCGAGAACCGGAGACATCGATGGGTCTGAAATCCCTGTGGAAAGTCCTACTGTTCCTTGAGCGGAAGCAGATTCAAAGATGGCATCGGAAAGTGTATAATCAGGTCCCATAAAATAGACCGTTATACATGTTGAAAAGAATACGAACAACAAATAAATGAGCGTAAAAATCCCTGCTTTTGCCAATTCCGAATTCATTTCATGGGAAAGTAGGTATCGATTGTTGAATTTTACTTTTTTTATTGTGTTTTTGGATAAAAATATTTTATTGATATGCCACCGTAATCCCTTTTGCAGTAAAAGTGCCCTAATAATCTTCACGCCTCCGACTGTTCCTCCCGCACAGCCACCAATTATCATAGATCCTGCAACGATAAATAGCACCGGAAGGTCGTCCCACTGGCCTATATTGGAAGTTTGCCACCCTGTGGTTGATAAACCGCTTATAAACTGAAAAGCACCTTCCCGGATAGGATCTGAAACACCTTCAGAATTCATCAATAAAACGGAGAGAAAAATACCTCCCAATACGGAAGCAATCAAGAATGCCCGCGTTTGGATATCCCTCCATAGTTCTTTGTAGTTCCCTAAAAAGGTAAACCGGTACAAAAACGGAATGGAAAGACCACCGATCAGCATCGGCAACATGAAAAGAATCTCCATTTTTTCCGATTTATAACCTGCAATACTATCGTCAAGTGTGCTAAATCCACCTGTAGATTGCCCGGCCATGGCATGGTTAACGGCATCAAAAAGATTATCAGCTATTGGATAATCAGGCAATATACAATAGGTTCCAACAAAAATATATATGATCATGATGCATGTTATAACCACATAAACCTTCCAAATGGAACGGGCTGTTTGGATGACATTTGTTTTTAATTTGGTACCACTGGCCTCGGAACCATACAATAATATGGCCGACTGCCCCGGAATTTGCTTAAAAACAGCCAATGCCATCACTATAAATCCTGCACCGCCGATCCATTGAGAAAAACACCGGTAAAAAATTACTGCCTTACCTATTGATGGTTCATGGTAAGACATGGTAAGTCCGGTTGTTGTAAAAGCACTGGTACTCTCAAAAATACAATGCAAGGGGTTTTTAAAATTTAATAAACTGGATGGGTAATCAAAACCATGGGGAACAAATCCCTGCATGACTTCCAAAGGTGTGATCTGGGCAATTACAAAGTAAGGTATGGCTCCCATCACAATAATCATTAACCATCCAAGTGCTGCTATCAACAGTGATTGTTGGTATTGAGGGTCATCTACTTCTTTTAACGATTTAAATATGATATAACCAAGACCGGAAACTATAGCAGAGGCTATTAAAAAACCAAGAAAGGAATACCATTCCCCATATATCATTGCCACTACACAAGGAACTAAAATGACGGCGCCCAATATGAGTTGCAAACCGGCAACCTGTTTAAGAATTGTTTTGAACATTTAAGTTTAAATTGAAATATTATGATATTATTCTGCGGGAGTATCTATTTTTAATAACAGTGATTGTAGCTTTCTCAGCGTTTGTTCTAGATTGGCTATATGAAGGCTTTCTACAACACTTTTCATATGAAAGCCCTTTAGGGCCTGACCGACAACCTCTTGGCTTTCTTTTAAGTTTCTAGAAAATTCCTTGGAAGAAACAGATGCCAGCATGGCATCAATTTTTGTACGTATAAGCGTGTCACTGGCAAGTGTTTTTTGTACTTGAAGGACGTTCTCATTTTCTAACTGATGCTTTACATCGTTTATCAAAAAGCAGATTTCAACAATGGTTTCTGCTTCTAATGGACTTATTGAAATTTCATCTTTTGCACTCATAATTTGAAATATTATTCATGACATATCGTATGTCAAGAAATAATCAGAGTGCAAATTTCGGGGTTGATAACCGATTGAAAAATCAAGATATAACTGAAAAGGATAAAGATTTTATAAAGATTATTGAAAGCGATATCCTATACCACTTTCAGTAATAATATGTTTAGGATTGTTAGGGTTGTCCTCAATTTTTTTACGAAGGGTTCCTATAAAAACCCTCAAATATTGTGTCTGTGACTGGAAACTATGCCCCCAAACCTCCTTGAGAATATATTGATGCGTAAGGACTTTTCCTTCATTTTTTGTTAAAAGCGCCAATAATGAATACTCCGTAGAAGTAAGGTTAATTATCTCGTCGTTTATCTTTACGGTCCTCGCTATATAATCAATCGATAGATTTCCGGCATTTACAACGGTATCGTTTTGGGTATTCTGGTTTTTTCTGATAGCTGCACGGATACGGGCCAGCAATTCCCCGGTTCTAAAAGGCTTCGTTAAATAATCAGTAGCCCCGTTGTCCAAAGCCGAAACAATATCAGCCTCATTGTCCTGTACTGATAAGATAATAATAGGCTGATTGTACCATTCCCTAAGCGCTTTCAAAATTAGGTGTCCGCTTTTATCCGGTAAGCCAATATCCAGTAAGATCAAATCAGGGGGGTGATTGGCAGACACTATCAAGCCTTCTTTACCTGTAGCGGCCTGAAGCACCTTATAATCATTGCTTTCCAAACTAATCTGTAAGAGCTTACGGATCTGCGGCTCGTCATCTATAATCAATATTTTTGGACTATTCATCTTCGGCAATTTGTATGTTTGAAGTTTTGGAAGGGATTTCTATATGAAAATGCGCTCCCCCGGTTTTTTTGTTCTCCAAAGTTATTTTCCCGTTTAAAGCTTCTGTAAATCCTTTTACAATGGAGAGCCCCAAACCGGTTCCTCCCGTGGCGGTTGCATCGAGCTTGTAAAACTTATTAAAAACAAAATCTATTTCCTCTTTTGGAAAGCCCTTTCCATTATCTGATATATCGATAATTAATTTTTCATTTATGTAATTACAATCAATCAATACATTCGATTTTGGTGGGGTGTGCTGCATCGCATTATGAATAAGGTTGTACAATATTATCTCTAAAAGCCCGCCATCCATATACAATAGTGATACATCATCATTGGGTTCAAAAATTACATACCGCTCCGTTGCCGGGTAATTACTCTCCTTAACGGCATTGAATACAAGCTCATTGATATCAAACCAATCAAAAGTAGGTTTGAGCATTCCGGCATCCAGCCGGCTCATGTTCAAAAGGTTCTCAACCTGCCCGTTCAATCGATTTCCTGCTGTTCCTATTTCGGCATACAGTTCTCTAATGCTTTCTTTGGATAGCTTCTCTTCATTGTCCACAATAGTATCAACTGCACCGATAATGGTAGAAATGGGCGTTCGAAGTTCATGTGATAAGGAGTTTAACAATGTATTGTAGAGCGCTATCGTTTTTTCCTTCTCCTCCTCACTTCTTTTTTTATCTTCAAATTGCCTAATCTTAATTGTTAAAACAGCATTGATCATGGCGATGAGTAGGTACATCAAAAACATTAAAACATCTTCGGCTGATGCAATCTTAAACGTATAAAGTGGCGGGATAAAGAAAAAATTGAGTATTAAGGCACTTAAAACGGCACATATCAGTACCGGTAGTATATCAAAAAGCATTGCGGAAAGAGAAACTGCCAACAATAAAATTAAAGCGACCGCCCTGTAACCTATATAATCATGAAAAATGTATGATACTATTGAAGCTATCCCAATAAGGGAAATGCTTATTACGTATTGCTTTGTTGTGCTTATGTTCCTATTAAAAACCGGCCCCACTTTTATTTGCAAAATTAGGCAATAACTTATAAAGATTTTATAAAGATTACACTCCCGGGCCGTTTAATTATTGCTTGTAGTGCTGTGATTTGTTCTTCTGTGAATGTGTTCCCTTCAATTTTCAAAAGCGTAATTCATAACAAACTACCTGTTTGGGAAATGTGATTTTGAACCGCCGTATCGCTGTAAAACAATGTAAAAGACTTGCCATATGCTTGTGAATGATGACCGTCTGCCCGACTCGGTTGTGTATTGTTCATGCTTTATTTTTTTAATTCGATTAATTTTTCCAAAAACTTAAATATACTAGTACTTGGGTTTCCATTTTCATTCAGTTTTTTGGCTCTTTTAATAGCGTCATTCAGTTTCGTAGTTAATTTTTCATTCAGTTTTTTATCAATAACACCTTTTTTGTACCCTTTATTCCTATTATTTAGCTCTTTACATAAGTATTAGCATTTCGAATTCGCAGTATGATTTTTATAATGTAAAAGGAACCACAATTCAATACAAGGATTGGATACCAGCAGTTCACAAGTTTCAATTTTTTTTAATCTGTTCAGAATTTCAGGAACATCTAAATCATACATTAAATAATTAATATCTTTATCATGGATTGGCTTACCTTTTTTATAGTTGGCGATATATTTAGAGGTTATATTATTTCCACCTATTTTTGAATGTATCTGAATTGAAGATAATCTAAAATGAGATTTTAACATATTCACATACGCTTCTTCGGTATCGCCCTCACAAAAAACAAATAATGTAGGGTTGATCATTTTACCTTTAGACTTTCTTCTCCCTTTAGCCATTTATTCAACGATGATTGATTTTAAATTTTTGATTGAATCATCCACTATTGGAATTGAATCAAATCGACCTTGTAGGTATGCCTTTTCTAAATCCATAGTATCCCTAAAATCACTGTAGTCGTAAAGTGAATAAAGGTCGGAATTGCCATCAGTAGTTTTATTCACAAACCATATTTGGTCTTTCCGGAACTTGCTTAAGTCTAATAGGTTGGTATTATATGTCGTAAATATTAACTGAGCTTTCTCACCGGTATTGAAAAGTTTTATAATATAATCAACAATTTTTGGATGTAAACTGTCTTCTATTTCATCAACCAGTAAGGTTTTATTATTTCTCAATATATCAAGAATAGTAAGTAGCATGAAGAACAACTTTTTAGTACCATTAGATTCTTCAGTCACAAAGTCAAAAGCTATATTGGGTGAATAACGATGATACGTCTTTATTTCAATGCTTTCTAACTCGTCATCTTCAATGAAAGCTTCCTGCGTATCCACATTTGCTCTGATTTTTTTTCCTTTTTCCTTTATTAATCTATGTTTAAAATCGACAATATCACTATCAGCCATATGTAATCCTTTTAAGAGGTAATATTTGTAGGTTTTAATAAGGCTATCTATATTACTTATACTATAACTTGAGTGTCTCCTGATGAACATGCCGTGGAAAAAGTGAAAAATCTTTTTTGGAATTTCTCTATCCATTTGACTTGCCCTTGAAATAAAAAGCGTTTTATTGGATGTGCTTTCTACAACGTCAAAAGGTCTTTTTATTACAGAGGTACCAAATGAATATTTATCCCTTTTACTATTGCCTGCTTTTTCGTCACGAACAAAAACTTTTGCTTTTCTTCCATTTGGATAATGATAAAGGCTTTCACTTATGATTTCATTTCTTGTAAGTGAGAAGGAATATTTGTATTCAATGTCCTCATATACAAAACGGATAAAAAAGTTACTTGGTTTATTGGAATATCCTTTGAACTTAAATGGCCGGAAATTGAATATAGAGTTTTCATTATGTTTATGGGAATCATACACCATAGCAATACAAAATCTAATAGCTTTAATAATATTGGATTTTCCAGATGCATTTGCACCATATAAAGCAACAGTTTTTAGTACTTCTATGTCATCAAATTCAAAAACATTATCGTTTAAAGAACGAGATTTTTCAGTGTTGATATTTCCAGCTCTTAAGTCTAGTATAATTTCATCACTGATTGAAAAGAAATTACTTAATTTGATTTCTAAAACCATTTTAATGTATTTATTTGTAAAATATTTACAAATATAAGGATTAAAATTTATTAATTTTTGAACTTAATAAAAATTAACAATAAAAGAGGACTCCATTCATTACCTCAAAAAAATGCAAACAACTTGCTTTAAGACATATTTTTATCGATATATAGGTACTACAGGAGGGGGTAATCGGTCCAATAAAGCTACGTTCCTGTTTTTACTGTACTTGTCATGGCTAGTAGTACTCTCTCGTCTTTGCGTCCAGTCTAATTATAGGAAGTCAAACTATTGAAATATCTTTATTCATTAAACCAAGACGAAAATTTTTATATAACCTTAAAATATAGTAAACCCTTGAAAATGAGCATTTTTTTCATGATTTTTAAAATTTGTTTGTGCCTTATTCCTTATATATATTTTTTATTTTATAAAATAAACGTTCAAGAAGACGGAGGTCTTCAGTGATGATCTCAGCTGATCCGCTTAAGTCTTGTTTGAAATTTATACTATTGTGATTGGTAGTTACTAAATTACCGGGTAAAGATGCTTCTATCAAATAAAAGCCATCCTTATTCGGAAACGGTGATTTTTTGACGATTTTACTTTTAAGAACCCCATACTCGGATGCGGGGTAATTATCTAAGTTAATATTCACTATTTGTCCGGTTTTTATTTTGCTTGCATTTATAGTAGGGACTTTTAACTTTGCTATATATCCAGAATGTAAAGGAATGACTGTGAATATTAAATCTCCTTTGTGTACGATTTGATTTTTCTTCCAATAATTTAAAAATGCCACCTGCCCATTTATTTTGGCCCTGAGGACATATGCATTATCCCATTTCTTAATATCGTTTTTAAGTTGATTGTACGATTGAATAACATCTTTTGATAGTTTGAATTCTTGATTTATCATATTAATATCCATATTGTTGTTTTCCAATAGTCTAGCTCTTTTATCATCACCGGAACTTGATTTTTTGTTAAGCAGATATTGGAGGTAATTATTTTCAAACAAGGCATAGCTTGTTTCTATACTTCCCAGAGAGAGGATGGGCAAATCATGTACCGGGAAATCAAATGCTTGACTGTTAATATGAATCTTGTCGGTTAATGAAATTAATTTAAAAACATCTTTATAATCCGCATTATTTTTGATAATTGCGATTGGTTGATCCCTACGAACGAATTCGTAATCCTTTACAAGAATTGTGGCTATCCTTCCGGTGGTTTGAGCATCTATTTTTTGAAGGGGGGGGTGCGTTGTAATGAGTGCCTGTGAAACGATGACATCTGGATATTTAATGAACCAGGACCCTATAAGAAGCATGAGGATTAAACATAAAAATAATAGGTTCCCCCATCGAATCATCCAGTTGGGAATTTTAGTGAGGATTTCCTGAACCTGTTCACTTCTTATTTGTATAGTTTCCTTGCTTTTTGACATGTGATTGATTTGGAAAAGAGATTATAATCTGAAAAACAGCAATAAAGACTTACCGAGCACTTCTTTATGCTCGGTAAATCCATACTGCAATGCAATTGATTTGTTAAGCATAGGCCTACATAATATGCACGTTGGCTACTACTATCAGGATCTATCGGACAGCAATAACCCGGGAGCATTTGTAACCCATTCCACATGTGTAAACACCTCCGTGAATACTTCTTTGCTCGGACTTTGATAAAACTTAAGATTTTTCATGATTAAATCTTTTATGTTTATAAAACCTTTTGAACATTTAAAGACACTCAAAGCTTGTGTCTATACTTAAAAGGCGATTTAATGCAGGGACCTTATTAACAAGCAAGCCCTCCAGAATAGTAATGACATTCATCTCGAATGATAATACAACTTAAAGTGTTGTAATCAGGGCATTGTGGATAGTCATGACAACAAACAGGTCTCCCACCTGTAATGGATTTTTTTTCTGATTTACTCAAAACTTTGCCTAGATGGACTAAATTTTTCATGATTAAAAAGTTTAAACATTTATAATGCCTTGAACATTTAAAGACACTCAAGGTTTGTGTCTATCTTTTTAAATATTTTAAACATAGAATTATGTATTAACATAATTCTATGCTTAAATAATACAATTAGAGAGATTACTTAACAAGAAGGAGCACTTCCCGTATGATAATTACATTCCCCAGCAACAATAAGACAGCTTATTGTGTTGTAGGCGGGACATTGTGGGTACTCATAACAGCAAACCATTCTTCCTCCTGTAATGGATTTTTTTTCTGATTTACTCAAAACTTTACCTAGATGAACTAAATTTTTCATAATTAAAAATTTTAGATATTTATAATGCCTTGAACATTTAAAGACACTCAAGGTTTGTGTCTATCTTTCGCGAAAAATATTATATGTGAATCATGACTGTTTCAATGATTTATCAGTTACCAAGGTTAAGCTGGTTCTTTACTAGATTATAGTAGTCCCCTTGTCGTTCGATCAATTGTTTGTGATTTCCGATTTCGACAATTTTACCTTTGTCCAACACAACAATCTGATGTGCATTTTTCACAGTGCTCAGTCTGTGTGCAATGACAACAACGGTTTTATTCGCAAAAAAACCCTTTAAATTTTCCATAATCACCTTTTCGTTATTGGCATCGAGCGCCGAGGTAGCCTCGTCAAAAAATAAAAACTTGGGATTCTTATAAACAGCCCTGGCAATGAGCAACCGTTGTTTCTGTCCCGTACTTAAACCGATGCCTTCATTCCCTATTTTTGTATTGAAGCTTAGCGGTAACCCGTCAATATAATCGGCTATATTTGCAATTTTAACGGCATGATTTAATCTTTCTTTATCAATGATATCTTCACCAATTGCTATGTTACTGGCAATGGTGTCATTAAAAATATAGCCTTCCTGCATGACAACCCCGCAATGGTCCCTCCATACTTTTTGAGAGATAGTATTCAGATTGAAATTATCAATCAGTATTTTGCCTTTATCTGGGGTATAAAAATGAAGCAACAGTTTCATCAGTGTTGTTTTCCCGCTGCCTGAAACCCCTACAATGGCAGTTGTTTTGTTTGCCGGGATGGTTAATGACAAGTTTTTTAAAACAGGCTCCAGTCCACCCGTATAGCGGAATGATATTTTTTTTAGATGGATGTCGGCATTTTGGGGGATGGTGGTAATATTGTTGTCTTCTGGCCTTTCTTCATCTTCCTTATTATGAATTTCCCCCAAACGGTTTAAAGAAATTTTTGCATCCTGTACTTCCCTCATAAAGGAAATGAGCTGAGTGATAGGCGCATTTAATTGTCCGATGATATAACTAATGGCCAGCATCATTCCCAAAGTAATATCTCCCTCAATAACCAGCTTGGCCGATAGTATCGTTATAAATATATTTTTAAGCTCGTTGATAAAATTAGAACCTATTGTCTGGGTTTGTTCGAGAACTAAATTTTTGGTAGCCACTTTAAACAGCCGGGCTTGTACATATTCCCAGCCCCAGCGCATACGCCTTTCGGCATTGTGGAGCTTAATCTCCTGCATCCCGTTGATAAGCTCTATAACTTTGCTTTGTTCGGTGCTTATTTCTGAAAATCGTTTATAGTCCAGTTCTTTTCTCCTTTTGAAAAAAAAGAGCACCCACGCAAAATAGAATATGCTCCCCAATGCAAAGACACTAAATATCTGCATGCTGTAATAACCTAAAACAATGCTGAAAATGACCAGGTTAAATAATGAGAACAATACGGTTAGGGAGGATGTGGTCAGGATATTCTCAATTCGTTTGTGGTCATTGATCCGTTGTAAAAGGTCCCCGGTCATCCTAACGTCAAAGAATGCGATGGGCAATTTCATAAGCTTGATGAAGAAATCAGAAATGAGAGAGATATTAATACGGGTACTTAGGTGCAGTAAAATCCAGCCCCTGATAATCTCTAGGCAAGCCTTTCCTATGAATAAGAACAATTGCGCCATTAAAATTAAATAAATGAAGTTGATGTCTTTATTTTTAATGCCGACATCCACAATACTTTGTGTTAAAAAGGGTAGCACAAGCTGTAATATACTTCCTGCAAATAGCCCAATAATTAGCTGGATAACAAATTTTTTATATTTGAAGAGGTATTTAAAAATAAATCCAAAACCAAAGTTCTCATCTTCTTTAAAATCGGATTCATAAAATAGCGGTGTAGGTTCTATTATAAGTGCGATCCCTTCTTGAATAAATTCATTTGCATTATTGCCGATCCAATGTTTTAAAAATGCTTCTTTATTATAACTCAGTAGCCCGTGAGCAGGATCGGAAATATATAGCTTTTCATTTTTTATCTTATAAAGAACGACATAATGGTTTTTATTCCAATGTAAAATACAAGGGAGTGGGGCTTCTTGCAGTTTTTCAAATGAAAGCTTGATTCCTAAAGAACGGAACCCCATACTTTCTACGGCTTCACTTAACCCCAGTAAGCTGCTCCCTTCCCTTGTCGTCTCACTAAGGGTACGAAGTTGTTGTGTATTAATTGTTTTTCCATAAAATTTGGAAATGATCTTAATACAGGTCGGGCCACAGTCTTTGGCCTCAGTTTGGGTATAGTGAGGGAATTTTTTCAATGCTTTATATGTGTTTTTTAGCTAAGGTTCAGGGGGTGTGCCATGAACTATATAAAATCCGGTTTAAAGGATGCATTTAAATAAGAACTTAAAATTATATTGGGAGCTTGTATAGCGTGATGACTCATGTGATATATGTTCGGGTCATCTGCTCCTTCATTTGGTCTGTTTTAGCTTCACTTCATAGGTTGGGCATGGACAAAATAAAGAGCTCCTGCTTTCTCTTGAACAAATTTTCGGGACAGGTTAAGGCAATCTGCACCCGGCACCCGGACCGCTTGGGATACAGACATACCCAGGAGGACATCCGTCCAGTGCACAAATATGAATTCCTCCATGAATCTTTTTTTGTTCCGTTCTATTTAAAGCGGTTCCCAAGTCCAATAACTTTTTCATTGTAAAATAATTTATAAGATTATGCTTGCTTTGAACATTTAAAGACACTCAAAGTGTATGTCTGTCTTTCGTGAGATGAAATGTTTGTTATGCCACACTTTTCCGTATTGATGAAAAAGTATGTGCTTCATGGTTAGCTTGCAGCTATATTTTGTTGTTTTAAATCCTTGTATGCCTTGGTTTCGGCTTGTTCTATTAAATCATCTATAAAATAAGAGAGATCGCTTTTTTCATATTCTCTTGGAAACAATCTGCCATTGATATATAGGGCCGGGGTGAAATTAATAGCATTTTTTTGACACCATGATTGATGGGATTCCAGTACCTTATCAAATACGTCGTTGTTGGCTTCTTTCCACTTAAGCAACCATTGGTCCATAGGGTTATCTTCTTTATAAGCATCATTTAAAGCTTCCATGCATTGCGATTCGGATGCTGTATTGTAAATTTCGATAATCCTGCATGCGATTTTATAACCGGGGTCATTTTTATCGATTTTGCCTAAGTTAAACCTGACCGTTAGTTTAATGGATTCTGGGTTTTTCCTTAAAATATTGGCAATGACGGTATGCGCTTCTTTACAATAGTGGCATTTTGGGTTGGTTACCAATAATATGTGTAACGGGGCTTCACGGTTTCCAAGAATAATTTCTGCATTATGGGCGTGACCTAAATCAATAAGTCCACCTTTGTTATACATGGAATTAAACAGCTCAAAGTTCCTTTTGAACTTATGGTGTTGTATGTGTATTTTTTTAAAGTCCTGTTGCACTTTAAGAAGTGGTTTGATTAATAGCCACATTGAACAAGCCAATAACATGCCAAGCAAGAGGACATATGTACTGATAAAATCGAATTGGAAGTTTGAAAAGGGGGTTCTCTGAAGAAACAGTGTGCCAATTTGTGCCCATAAAACAATTACAATTGCAATACATAACGGGCACCATTTTTTTATAATGCCATACTGATAATAAAGTGAATATAAAGTTGCGGGGATTGTCAAAAAGGAAAGGAGTAAAATGCTGCTGTCATTAGTGCCAAAATTTATTGTAATGAGCCATGATACCGTTAAGCCAACAAAATAGATAAGGCTAAAATCACTTAATTTGAAATTTTTTAAGACGGTGGCCCCTTTTGAATTTAAAACGGCATCACAACTTGTAGATTCGTGAGCTGTGCAAAATTTATTTAAGGTTTTTGACATAAAACCTAACTCATGTCTGGTAATTAAAACGCTTATGAAAGCACCGATAAGGGCTAAGGTAAAGTGGAGTGATTGCACCAGTGTGGGACTTGCCAGAAAAAAAGTACTTATTAAAATTATACCACAACATATAAATAAGCTATTGGACATAGTTGTTGCGGTATTGGTCGATGTGAAGTCTTCATAGAGTTCGTCCTTTTCTACCACTAGAATGATTCCGCTCCAAATAGACAAGAATTTTTCTACGGTAATTTTTTCTTTCTTTTTATTTCCGTAAGTAAGATTGATAATGTTATCAAATTGTGTAACCACTGCAAATTCCCTGTTTTCTTCCCCGTCAATTAATGTAATAAAGGTCTTTGGGAGCTGTTTGAGTGTTTGTAAATCTGCGGAAACTTCGAGGGCAATATTGCTGATATTAAAATGATCTAAAACGCCGGTAACCGAGTGTAGGCTTGGGTATGAAGGATGGCTTAAAATTTGAAGTTCAAGTTCAGTGTGGTTAAGGTGAATATCTGAATTTTTTAAATATTCATTTAACACAGTAAATAACTGGTCTTTCATTTTTGAACATGTTTTATTTGGGGGGAGTTAATAACTAATAAGTGGCAAAATGAATGATAAGCACGCAAAATAGAATTTAAATATAAGAATAATAATACAAACCCCTAGAGTTTCTGCAGTCATTTGATCTCTTTGGACCATGTTAAATTGCATTGCCCCAGGGTTTATCATACAATTTTGCCCCGCCAGAGATGCCATATCAGGCGAGCCTTAAAGCGCAGGATAGTCTATTGATTTCACTGTGTTTTTAACGATTTTTCATAAAAGAGGGATTGCTTTAACCATCATACGCCTCTGTAATATTCCAATACCCGAACCCTTAATAAATATTCATATTTGGCATTGGATAAATTGATCATGGCATTATCCATATTGTTTTTACTGGTGAGGTAGGCTACGATATTGGAAACTCCATTATTGAATCGGATTTCATTAATTCGAAACGATTCATCAAAGGCCTCTGATTGTTTTTTATAGATGTGGTACCGTTCGAGCGCCGATTCCATTTTTATATACGCCTGCTCAATAGCATTTTTAAATTGAAGTGTGGTGCTTTGCAGGTCTATTTTAGCCGATTCAAGCTTTATCTTTTCCAGGGCCACGTTATTTTTTGATTGAAATCCGTTTAATAGCGGAATCGTAACGGCAACCCCAAAAGAGGTATAGACATTATTTTTAATTTGATCCATATAACGGATGTCCTCTCCAAAAAAAATTGTTTCATTCGTCAGTACCGGATAGTCGGTACCATTCACGGTAACGAACCCGCCGGTTTCTGCTATTGAAGTACCTGTTTCCGTAAAGAACTGGGCAGCGCTTGAATAATTAGTGTTTAACTGACCGAATAGGGAGATTTTGGGAATGTAGCCGGATCTTGCTGCTTTTATACCACTTTCGGCGGCATCTAACCGAAATTGTTTTGCTTTAAAGGTCGCCATGTTTGCCAAAGCATCGGAGAATACTTCATCGGCGGTATACGGATATTCCTTAATGATGTCGGTAACGGGTATCGAAACAAAATCAACATCGGTGTCCATAGCGGTATTTAATAACTGAAATAGGTTTAGTTTGGCTTCTTTTAAGCTGTTTCGGGCATTTATCACACTGGTCATATCCAAAGCAAGTTGCCCCTGCATATCGGTATAATCGGCGGGGTTGCCGAATTCTTCTTCGTACAGGGACTCCAATCGCTTTAATTGATTTCTGGTAGTTTCCAGTCGGGATTTCGCCAACGTTAACAAATCCCGGTTGTTTAAGATCTGAAGATAGGTCAGGGTTACCTCCAAAATTAAATTTTGCCTTTGTTCTGCTACCTCCATTGCTGCGGCATTTAAACTATATCTTCTTTGCCGGATGCTGTTTAAAAGCCTAAACCCGTTAAAAACGGTAAAGTTAAGGTTCAGTCCGGCATTGGAAAAGGTTAACTTTTGATCCACATAATCATTGGTATAGGGGTCAATACTGCGCCCGTTACTAACCCCTAGATTGTAATTGGCATTCAAGGTAGGCAACAGGGCCGCTTTTGATTGGTTGAAATTAACCTGTGAGGCATCTTTTGATAACGTTGATTTTTTTAAGTCCAGGTTATTATCCAAGGCCATTTCAATACAATATTCCAAGGTCAAGGGCGCTTGCACCTTCTCTTGCGCATACAGTTGAATGCCCATGAGGATGCCTATATAAATAATATGCTTGTTTATCATGATTTTTATTATTTTGTTTAAATAAATGCATGAAAAATGCTTCTTCCGTTGGGTTTCAACAGAAGTACGATGAGATGAGCGCATACAACGAATGAAAAATGTATGTTCCCAAAATGGTTATTTGCTTATGATTCTTCCATCTAATAATTCAAGGATTTGCGAGCCGTAAGCAGCATTTTTTTCGGAATGTGTTACTTGTACGACCGTAACACCGTCTTCTTGGTTTAACCGTTTAAAAAGTTCCATGATTTCCGCTCCTTGTTTTGAATTAAGGTTTCCGGTGGGCTCGTCGGCCAGTAAAAGTTTTGGTTTGCTTATCAATGCCCGGGCAACACCTACCAATTGCTGTTGGCCGCCACTTAATTGAGCAGGAAATAAATCTTTCTTTCCGACGATATTAAAGCGGTCCAACATATCGGATACCAGTGCTTTCCTTTCAGGGGAACTCACTTTTTTATAAAGTAACGGGGTTTCTATATTTTCATAAACGGTGAGTTCGTCGATTAAATGATAGGCCTGAAAAACAAAACCGATATGCTCCTTGTATAACCGCGACCTGTATTTTTCTTTTAATTGATGCACGGGCTGCCCGTTGAAATAATAATCCCCTTCATCGAAAGTATCGAGCATTCCCAAGATATTAAGCAAGGTGGATTTTCCTGATCCGGAAGGTCCCATGACCGAAATAAAAGCGCCTTGCTCGATTTTGAGGTTGATGTCTTTCAAGAGAAAGAAACGGTTCCCCCCGGAGTTTACCCATTTAAAAATATTTTTAAGTTCTATTAGCATGTTTTATTTGATTTTAATGTTGTTATTGGTGTTTTGACTTTCGGCTATCGGTATCCGGGGCTTTTGCCACGCCCCTTATTCGGTACGTAAACTTTTTGCAGGGTTTTGCAAGGCCGCTCCGATGGTTTTAGTGCCGATGGTTGCAATGGCAATAACCAACACAATACCACCGGCAAAAAGGAAGGTCAAAACACTTAGGTCTATTCGGTATACGTATCCTTGTAACCATTGAAAACTAAACCACCAAGCTAGGGGGGCGGCAATTAAAAAGGCTATCCCGACCAACTTTAAGAATTCCTTGCCCAACAGGATGGTAATTGTAGCGACACTCGCTCCCACGACTTTTCGGATCCCGATTTCCTTCCTTCGTTGATTGACCACGAGCAATGACATGGCAAACAGCCCCACACAGCTTAAAATGACAGCTAGGATGGAACCACTACCGATCATTTTGGTCATCAAACGTTCCTTTATGAGGGTGCGGTCTATATTTTCATCCAGAAAAGAGCCCAGGAATTCGGCATTGGGCTCAATTTTTGCCCAAGCTCTTTCTATTCGGTCCATGGATTGCAAAGGATTGCTGCCCGATACTTTAACATACACATTACGCATGTTCCATTTGGGGTTAAGAAACAGCGTCAGGGGCGCAATGGTTTTATCAAAACCTTGGAAATTAAAGTCCTTGACCACCCCGATTACGGAATAACGCACGGTGTCATTGAGAATTATATGTGCCCGTAAGGGGTCTTTTTCCTGTAACGCATCTGCCATGGCCTGATTGATGACCAGTCCCAAACTGTCACTTTTATGGTCCCTGCTGAAAGAACGCCCTTTTAAAAGCTGCAAATCCAGGGTTTCTGTATAATCATGATCTACGATCAGGATATTGGTAGTTACGCCGCGCCCTTTGTAATCAAACCCCATTGCGCTGGTAGAAGATGTGCCGTCTTTCCCTAATCCTAAAATATTATTGGATGCCGTGATGTTGACAATCCCCGGGGTATTGGCAAGTTCATTTCGCAATAACTGCATCGCTTGGGCATCTTCTCTTTTTCCGTTTAGCGGAAAGGCAATGACCTGTTCTTTGTTAAAGCCCACATCTTTGCTCCGCATATACTCCAGTTGATCCCATAAGATCATGGTACCACTGATAAGGAGAATGGTAATTCCGAACTGTACTATCAAAAGGCCATCCCGCAAACGGTTTTTACCGGAGGCCTCCATTTTTCCCTTCAAACTCTGAAGGATGCCTAGTTTGGTCATGAACAGAGCGGGATAACCTCCGGCAATAAGGGTAATTACCACAACCCCTGTAAAAAAGGCAAAAATGGTCAACGGGCCCATTACATTAGTGAATGAGGCAGCTGTTCTAAAAACGGTTTGGAACTGTCCGCATAATAAATGGGCCAGCCCTATTCCCATGAGAACAGCCAACGAATAGATCAGGACACTCTCTCCCCAAAATTGAAAGAAGAGCTGAAACTTATTTGCCCCCAGGGTTTTTCGCATCCCTATCTCCCGAAGCCGTCCGGAACTTTTGGCAATGCTCATATTAATAAAGTTGGCACTTGCAATAAAGAGTATCAAAAAAGCAATGCCTAAAACCAGATAGGGATATAAACGGCTGGTCCTGGCAGTACCGTTTTTTTCGGTTGCAAAATGGATGTCTTTATAAGGTAAGAGCCGTTGTTGGATATATTGCCCATTCGTATCGGGCAGCACCCCGTCCCTTTTAAGATCGTTGATAAACTTCTCACGATGCAATGCCGTAAAACTTCTGGTGGCCTTTTCAAATTGCGATGGTTTTACCCCTTCGGAGAGTTTTAGATAAACCCTGTGATTGGATTTTTCCCAATTAGTTAGGTTATCGGCATATACAAAATCGGACTGATTTTTAAAGTTTAAGGCCAAATGGAACCGCATGGTGCTTTGCGTAGGAATGTCTTCTAAAATGGATGAAATGGTATAAGGCCGTTGCCGTCCTTGCTGTAGGATATTGACCGTTTTTCCCAAGGCATTTTCTTCCCCGAATAAGGTTTTAGCCGTTTTTTGGGTAATAACAATGCTCGATTCATCTTCAACTAAATGCTGCTCGTTCCCTTTAATTACCGGAAAACTAAAAATGGAAAAAAAGTCGGGATCTACATAGGCGGCTTCCATCCTTAACTGTTTATCCCCGTAAGTTACCAGTACATTGCCTCCGTTATATTTGGTGATTTTTTCAACGCCCGGTACTTCTTTTTGAAGTGCCAGTGCAAAAGGAATCGGTTTGGCAGTGCTCACTTCGGGACCGTCAGGGGATTGCGCTGTCGTGTAGACATTATATATGCGGTCGATATTTTCATGGAAGCGATCATAAGAAAGCTCGAAAAGGGCATATATACTTAATAAAATGGCTACGGTAAAGGCCACAGTAAGCCCTAACATATTAAGTCCGGTAAAGGTTTTATCTTTCCAGAGGTTCCGTAGGGCTATTTTAAGATAATTCTTGATCATACTGCTTCGTTTTTTGATGTTTTACTCGGTTCTAAGGTTTTGCGATGGTTTTTCAAGAGCGGCCTTGAGGGTAAGGAAGCTCATGGTGATCATGGCGATGCATACAATGATTAAACTCCCAATAACAAATACTTTCCCGCTTAAATCGATACGGTAAACATAGCCTCTGAGCCATTGATCCAATCCGTACCATACCACAGGAACCGCAACTAATACGGCCAGAATAATTAGCAGGATTGCCTCTTTTGAAAGCAATACTAAGATCTGGGTTACGGATGCCCCCAGTACTTTTCGTACACTTATTTCTTTAACCCTGTGTTGAACCATGTACATTATCAGACCGAAAAGCCCCAGACAGGATAAAAGGATAATGATACCTCCAAAGACCTGTATAAAGGTTTGCAATTTTGCTTCCGCTCTGAACTCTTTCTCCAAGCCGTCTTTCACCCAAGAGAGGTTAAAACTGTTGTTGGGATAAAATTCTTGGTAGGCAGCCTTGACTTTATTGATGACACGCGTAGAGGCCCCCGAAGATAATCGCATCAATAAATACCCGGAATGTGCATCTTTCGATAAGGAAATAACCGTTGGCAGCATCGGACTTCTCAGCGATTGATTGTGAAAGTCCTTCACAATGCCAACCGGAATGGCATCCAAGTGCTTATTGGGCTTATTCAATTCAGCAATCCCGAATCGCTTTGCGGTAGATTGTGTTATTAAAATTGGATTAGCAATGGGATTTGCTACGGTATCATTTTCAGAAGTATTCGAAGGGCCGCCAAGAGAAGGGTCGTCCAGATTTCGCCCTTGAACAAGGTGTAATCTTAGGGTCTTTGATAAATCCTTATCGCCGTTTATAAACCATACCTTTACTTTGTTATTGGAATTCATGGGGTCTTCCATTTCCATGCTGCCCGTTCCACCGTTTTCGGGAAGGTACCACCGGGAAATACTGACCTGTTCCACCTCCGGTATTCGTAGCAGTTCATTTTTAAAAAATGCGGCCTTGCTGCCATATTCGGTATAATCAAGCCTGACTAAGTTTTCCGCTTCATAGCCCAAATCTTTACCGAATAAATAATTCATTTGTTCATGAACGGTCAGGGAAGCAATCAAAACCCCCGAAGTAATGGCAAATTGCAAAATCACCAATGTTTTTTGAAAGACCACATTTCTTCTCTTTACCTCATGTCCTTTACTGACGGTTACATGTGGATCCGGTTTGGAAAGCAGTATGGCAGGGTATATTCCGGTTATGACACTTAACAGGAATAATGCAATGACACTCGTATAAACGGAAGGGGCGTGATTCAATAAATTCATGGAAAGCGGATGCCCTATAAAAGATTCCACGATCGGTAATAAAAACAGATACAGCACAAGGCTTGCACAAAAACTGATGAAAAAAAACAAAACAGATTCACACAGATACTGTACAAACAGCACCTTTCTGTCGGCACCTAGAATTTTACGAACTCCGGTTTCTTTGGCACGGACGTCTATTCTGGCGGTTGTCAGGTTAACGTAATTAATGCAGGCAATCAAAAGTAGTAAGATGGCAATCCCGCTGAGGACCTGGAGGTGCATTAAATTTCCCTTTGTCTTTTGCGAAGTGATGGCCCCGGATTTTAAATACACCTCTTGTAACGGCTGAAGGGAAAATTCCAGATTCCAGCTCGTGCCCTTCATTTTCTGGTAAAACCAGGTGTTTAACTGCTTGGCGACTTGCGTGGGCGATGCATCATGACGGAGCAGGAAAAATTGTTGGGTCCAAGTACTTGCCCCCCTTGGATTTAAAACATTATTGCCGGAATTTAATTTCTCCACAACGATCGCCTCTGATTGAAAAAAGGAATTTGTGGGCAATGTTTCTATAACGCCTGTTATTAAGTAATTTTTGGCTGTTTCATAATTGGAGACACTTTTAATGACCTGACCCACCGGATCGGTGTTTGGAAAAAACTGCTCCTTTAATTTTTGCGTAATAATTAAATTGGGATAGCCCTCTTTATAGACGCTGGGATTTCCGTTTAGCACTTTAAAGTTTAAGAGGTCCCATACCGTTTCCTCGGCATTGAGATACGTAATGGAAGTTTCCCCTGTTTTATTGAATTTAAATGCGCCCTCCTGGCTAACCATCCTGCAGTAATTTTCAAGTTCTGGAAAATCTTGTTTAAATTCCGGAGCGATCGGCACGGGTGCATATGCGGTCTTTGTATTGAAATTTTTATCCGTTGTAATTAAGCGGTAAATCCTGTTTGATTTTGACCAATTTCGATCATAGCTCAGTTCATTCAACACTACCGTAGCAATCAAAAGGCATGAGGTTAACCCCAAAGACAACCCGATAATACAGATCAAGGAATGGGTTTTGCGCTTCCATAGGTTCCGCCAGGCTATTTTCAGATAATTCTTGATCATACTGCTTTGTTTTTTGATGTTTTATTCGGTTCGTAAACTCTTTACAGGGTTGGCCAGCGCTGCTTTAACGGACTGAAAACCAACGGTGACTGCTGTTATGCACAGGGCAATAACCCCTGCCAATAGAAACATCCACCATTTAATGGCGATGCGATATGCAAAGTCCTGCAGCCATTTGTCCATGACATACCAGGCAATCGGGAATGCGATCAGGCAGGCCAATAAAACCAGTTTTATAAAATCCTTTGATAATAAATAGGCAATCTTTCCAACCCCGGCCCCCAGGGTTTTACGGATTCCGATTTCTTTTATACGTTTTCTGGCCATCAAGGAAATTAACCCGAACATGCCCAAAGATGAGATGAGAATGGTCAGGAAAGCAACATAGTTCACCGTGCCCAGGATTCCTTCCAAGAGTTTGTATTGCCCGTGTATACGACTGTCAAGCAATTCATAGTCAAATGCATGTCTGGAGGGGATTTGATCAAAGGACTTCTTTAACGTATTTAAAACCACCGTTTCCTTTCCCGGGGTTGTTTTTATGCTTAAATACCTGTTATTGTATCCAAGACCACGCTTTCCGCCGTAATAATGCAAAATAGGCTCGACGCTTTTTTGCATGTCCTGATAATGGAAATCTTCCATGACCCCGATGACATTATAGGTTTCTTCCGCTCCGCCTTTTTCTGTCAATTGCTTGTTTTTAATGTCTTTCCATCCCAAGGCCTCCATGGCCTTTTTGTTGATCATAACCGAGTTGTTTTCAGAGGCGTCTCTTCGTTCATCAAATTCCCTGCCCTGAATGAGCGGAATCCCAAATGTTTTGGAATAACCGGTTCCCGTAAATCCTTTACGGATATTGAGTTCGGCTTTTGTTACCGGATCATAGAAATCATTGTAATTATAATGGTAGGCCGTAGGAATCACTTCGGTGGTAGCGAAACCCTGTACATAGGGATTGTTCTTTAATTGCTCCAGTAAAATTTGAATTCGTGAGTTTGCAGCTTCCCTGTCCTTAAAATCTAAATTTAATTTTACAATACTTACCCCTTGCGCGTCATAACCAAGGGGGACGTTCTGCATGTAGTGTATCTGATTGTTTAAGATCAATGCCGTACATATAAAAATAATGGCCAGCGCAAATTGAACCGTGATAAAGGCATTGCGTACAAAAAAACTGTTTTTGGAGTTGTGTATCTTTCCCTTGATAGCCGTAACGACCGGAAAAGAAATAATTTTAAGCGTTGGCAGGACCCCGACTGTCAAAGTGATTAAAAGCCCGATAAGGAAATAGCCAAAAAGCAAGGGATAATCGCTGCCTAAATTAAAATGGATGTTTCCAAACCTGAATCCGTAAATAGCATTCATGGCCGGCAAAAGCACTTGAACGAATAAAATTCCGGCAAGCAGGAGCGCGGTAAAGACAAGGATTCCGTTTTCAATACAAAACTGCATAATGAGACTGCGTTTACCGCTTCCTATGATTTTACGCACGGCCAACTCTTTATGGCGGTTGTATATAATGGAGGTGTTTAAATTCAAAAGGTTTATTACCACGATTAACAGAATGAAAAAGATCGTGGCCAGGGAACCTTTTATTATTTTTCCGACCGTGGGATTGTAACCTTCCCGGTAATTTAAAAAAGAGTCAAGTCTTAATTTTTTAAGGCCCTCGGTGTTTTGATAGTTTCTCATGGCAATGTCGAGAACAGTGTGCTCAAGAGCCTCGATATCAGTATCTTTTTTCACCCTTAAATAGTTCGTTGCAAAGGTGTTGTACCAATCGGCCCCTTGCTTAAACCCGGGGTTTAATTCGAGCAACGCCGTTGGCAGTAAAACATCAAACGCTACCGAAGAATAAGGATTTATAGGCTTAAAAACACCTTGTACCGTTAAATTTAAGCTGTCGTCTGCCTGAATGGTCTGCCCCACCGGATTGATATCTCCAAACAATTGCCGGGAAACTTCTTCTGAAATAACAATATCGTATTTGTTTTTTAATGCAGTTTTTGAATTTCCGTATTTTAAGGGTAGTGTAAAAACTTTAAAGAAACTTGTATCTACATATTTTGTGTTTTTTTGCGTTTCGATGTCTTTTACTTTTAACCAAGGCCAATTCCAGCCCTGTATATGAGTGGCTCCTATAACCTCCGGAGCGGAATGTACAATTTCCCCTAAGAGCGGATAGGTAGTTTGATCGGAGACATTTCCATTGGTTTCAACGGTTTTTAGCGTATATAGGGCCTCTTTATTTTCTATAAAGGCATCGGCGCTGTGATAGGCATACACGCCAAAACCCAATGTCATGATACTGGCCAATCCCACGGTAAGCCCCACAAAATTTAAAGCCGTTGAAAGCCTGTTTTTCCATAGATGCCGGAATGCTATTTTAAAATAATTCTTGATCATGATGCTTTGTTTTACTCAGTTCTCAGGTTTTTTGTAGGGTTTGTCAATGCTGCCTTCATCGAATGGAAACCAATGGTGATTAGCGCGAGAAATAACGCGATAACACCAGCTATGACAAACATCCACCATTGGATGTTGATACGGAAAGCAAAATCTTTGAGCCATTGGTTCATTGCCAGCCATGATATGGGTATGGCTATTAAAAAAGCAATTCCTATTAATTTTAAAAACTCTTGGGATACAAGGTTGACTACCTTTGATACCGAAGCTCCGAGTATTTTTCTAATACTTATTTCACGTTTTCGTTGAATGATACTATAGGCGGTTAGTCCTAAAAGGCCTAAACAGGAAATTGTAATGGCCAAAATGGCAAACCATAAAAAGAGGGTTCCAAAACGTTGTTCGCTGCGATATTGCTTATCCAAAAGCTGGTCTAGAAAATAAAAATCGAACGGCTCTTCTGGAAATGCTATTTCCCATTGTCTTTTGATCTGGGATATTGATTTTTCAATGGTATTTGCTTTTATTTTAGCAGTAATCAGATTTAGTCGCGTTTGTTCAATCCGCATACTTAAAGGTTCAATCTGTTGTTGTAAGGAATTAAAATTAAAATTTTTTACAACCCCTATTATTTGTCCTTCACGACCCCATTGCTTAAACCTTGCTCCCAGAGCACTTTCAGGGCTTGTATAACCCAACAACTCCACTGCAGCTTCGTTCACTATCATCGCCTGTGTCGAATCGGAAGCAAAGTCCCTGGAAAAGCCTCTGCCGCTTATAAGCTCGATATCGAGTTGAGAGAGGTAGTCAAAATCGACAAAATATAAGTTGACAACTGTTTGTAGTAGATCCCCGTCTTTGTTTTCTAATTGAGAAAGGGCTTCTGAATTGTCACCCCCCGGGACACTTGAAGAACTACTGGTACTAATAATACCGGGAAGTTGATTAATGGCATCCTTAAAGGCTTTTTGAGCCGGGGATACCTGTGTCTCCATAACCAATACCTGCTCCTTATTAAAACCGAGTTCCTGACTGCGCATATAGTCGGTCTGCATATAAATAACAATCGTTCCGATAATCAGCGTAATCGAAATGACAAACTGCAGTACAACCAAGCCCTTTCTTAAGGCGACCCCTCGACTGCTCTTAGAAAAGGACCCTTTTAGCACATTTACTGGATCATAAGAGGTCAATACCAAAGCAGGATAGGCGCCTGCCATAAGGCCTACCGCTATAGAAAAAAGAAATAAAATAATGATTTGATTGGGGTTTGAAAAAATACCTTCGCTAATGACCTTGCCTGCCAATACATTAAAGGATGGTAATAGCGCCTTGAGTATAACCAGTGAAACCAAAAAAGCCAAAACACTGATAATAGCAGATTCCCCTAGAAATTGATGGCCTAATTGTTTTTTACTCGCACCCACCACTTTGCGAATGCCGACTTCTCTGGCACGTTCTACGGAGCGTGCCGTGGTTAGGTTGATAAAATTGATACAGGCTATTAAAAGGATGAAAACGGCAATAATCGAAAAAACATATATGTTATGGATGTTCCCGGTAACAGGACCACCTCTGGTTGCATGCATATATATTTCTTTGAGGGGAACTAATAGCAAGTCAATATACATTTTGGAGGCTTCCATTTGTTTTTCGAAATTTTGCTTCATAAATAAAGGAAACTTCGATTCTAATTGGGCTACATCCACATTGGGTTTGAGCAGCACATAGGCATAAGGTTCGAAATTACCCCAGTCAGTGTCTAAATCTTTGTCTAAAACTTGGGTAAATGTGGTCATTGACAAGAGCATGTCTGCTTTTATATGGGAGTTCCCGGGAATGTCCTTCATAATGCCCGTAACTTTAGCCTGGAAACCCTTATCGAGTATCTGCAACGATTTTCCCATTGGATTTTCATTTCCAAAATATTTTTTGGATGCGGTTTCAGATAGTACTACACTAAAGGGGGTTTTTAAGGCCTCTTTTTTATTGCCGGAGCGCAGCTTAAAATCAAAAACTTCAAAAAAGCCGGAATCAACCGCTATGGCATTATTCTCCCTGAACTTCAGGTGATTGTTACGCACAGTCAACGGCATATATAAGATACGTACCGCCGACTGAATTTCAGGGAATTGAGATGCCAATAGAGGAGGGGTTGCCCAGTCCGGCTTATTGGCTTGATTTTCTTTGGAATTAATTTCGATATCCGAAGCCACCCTGTAAATTCGTTCTCCTTTACTGTGAAAATTATCATAACTGAGCTCAAAATCGACATACATCAGTATCAGAAATCCTGCAGTAAAACCAATGGCCAAACCAAAGATATTCAACAAAGAAAACCCGCGGCGTTTCCAGAGATTTCTAAATGCTATTTTAAAATAATTCTTGATCATGATTTCTATAATTATTCCATTCGTAAACTTTGTACAGGGTTCTGTATTGCGGCTTTAATGCTTTGATAACCTACAGTGAGTACTGCTATTATTATTGCTATAGCGGCTGCCATGACCAGCACCCACCAGCCAATTTCTGTCCGATATGAAAAATCTTCCAGCCATTTGTTCATTACATACCATCCAATGGGCAACGAGACTAAAATAGCGATCCCTACCAGTTTTAAAAAATCAGCGGTAAGCCTGTAAGAAATCTGACTTACGCTTGCGCCCAATACTTTCCGTACCCCAATTTCTTTGGTTCGCTTTTCGGCATTGAATATAGCCAGGCCAAAAAGGCCCAGACAGGCAATAAGAATCGATAGTATGGTAAAAGTGATGAAAATTTTACCCAGACGACGTTCGGATTTATAGGTAGTATTAAACGATGCGTCCATAAAATTGTAGCTGAAAGGTTGCCCGGGGGCTACCTTCTTCCAGATATCCTCGATTTGTGCAATGGTGTTTGTAAAATCACCGGCGCTTAACTTTACAGCCATTCCATTGGCAAAATTTCCTAAAGACATACTTAAGGCCCCGATATCATTGCGGAGCGATTCGTAATGAAAGTTTTTTACCACGCCGATTACCGTATAAAATGAAGTGTTTTCTCCCTCTAAAACTTTAGTGACCCGCATTCCCAATGCTTCCTTGGGCTCCATGCCAAATAAGTTAAGGGCAGCTTCATTGATAATTATGGCCGTAGAATCAGCGCCAAAAGCACGATCAAAATCCCGCCCGGCAATAATTTTGAGATCCATGACCGAAACATAATCATAGTCTACGCCCCAGTCCTGCATACTTATCGAGTGCTCCGCACCGAGGGCCCCTTCTCTGTTGAATGATTCTTGGCTTCTATTGGAAGGAGTTGGAAAGAAACTGCTTACACTGGCATTTTGTACCCCCTTTAATTGCTTTACCCGCTGCTTAAAAGAATGAACCTGTCCGCCAGCAGCATACACATCTTGAAGGAGCAGCACCTGATCTTTTGAAAATCCCAGGTCTTTGCTCTGAATAAAACGCATTTGCTGATATACGACCAAGGTGCTTATTATTAAAAAGACGGATATGGCAAACTGAAAAATCACCAAAACGTTTCGCAATCGAGCTCCGCCTACATTTCCGCTTCCCTTTATAACCTTTACGGGAACGAATTTGGACATGAAAAAGGCAGGGTAACTACCGGAAAGTAAGCCCAGTAAAATAGTTGCTAAAAGCGCTACCGCCCAAAAGGAGGGATCCACAAAAGGAATAGCCAACGATTTACCCGATAGCTGCTTGAAATAAGGCATGCCAATCAATGCCATAATGAGGGCCATGACCATAGCTCCCAAGGCAATTAGGCAGGATTCGGTTAAAAATTGAATTCTAAGCTTGGCCTTGTTAGCACCGAGGGTTTTTCGAATACCTACTTCTTTTGCCCTTTTTAAAGAGCCTGCCGTAGACAAATTCATAAAATTGATACTGGCCAATACGATTAGAAATAAGGCAATAAAAGATAGGATGTAGATGTTTTGGATGCTATTGTTAGGGCTGATCTCTGCCGCCCTATTGGAGTGGAGCCGAATATCCTTAAGTGCGATGGTACTATAATTCAAATAACTGCCCGAGGCTAGCAACTGTTCTTCGGTAATCCCTGGAAAGACTTCCTGAATTCCCGGGATCACATACCTGCCTACAATAGCTTGTAAACGCTGTTGTATGTCGCTGGCATTTGTTCCGGGCATCAATTTGATGTAGGTCTGAAAATTATTACCGGCCCAATTGGGAACCCGGGCATCCCTATAACCGGTCATGGCCATAAATACCCCATAATCCCTTAGAAACGAATTTTTCGGAAAATCATCAATTATTCCGGTAACGGTATAGGTGTCACCATTATTTAAAATAAGGGGCTGTCCTACAGCATTATTAATGTCGAAATGTTTTTTAGCGGCAGTTTTGGTCAATATCAATGTGTTCGGCTCTTTTAAAGCCGTTTTTGGATCTCCGACCAACAAATCAATTCCGAACATGTTAAAAAAAGTGGAGTCCACATAGGTTGCATGTGTTTCCTTTACATTGATGACCGATCCTGTTTTTTTAAGAAGCATGGTTCCCACGGTCCGAAATCTCGTAGTCATTTCAACTTCCGGGATATCACTTCGAATGGCATCGGCCATAGGAGCGGTTACGGTCGCAAAATTATGGATGTCGCCTCCAAATTTCAGATCCGCGTTGATACGGTATATGCGATCGGCATCGACGAACATTCGGTCATAACTGAACTCATCATAAATGTATAATGAAACCAAGAGCCCCCCAGCCAGACCAATGGCCAGGCCAAAAATGTTCAGTATGGTGAAAAAGGGTTGGCTTTTAAGATTCCTCCATGCTATTTTAAAATAATTCTTGATCATAACTGGTCCTGATTGCTATGTTAGTGGTTTAGACCAAAACGTTTTCCGTTACTTTTTGCCCGTCCAGCATCCTGATGATACGGTGACTGAACTTGGCATCGTGTTCACTGTGTGTTACCATGATGATGGTGGTCCCTTGTTGGTTGAGGTCGGTAAGCAGGTCCATTACTTCATTTCCGTTACTGCTATCCAGGTTCCCCGTTGGCTCATCTGCGAGAATTAGTTTTGGGTTGTTCACCACGGCCCTTGCTACGGCTACCCGCTGTTGCTGGCCCCCGGAGAGTTGCTGCGGGAAATGTTTTCGCCGGTGCATGATCTGCATCTTCTCCAATACTTCGTGCACCCGTTTTTTTCTCTCTGACGGCTTTATGCCTGTATAGATCAGCGGGAGTTCGACATTTTCAAATACCGTAAGCTCATCGATGAGGTTAAAGCTTTGAAATACAAAACCGATGTTGTGCTTTCTCAGGTTCGATCTTTTACGCTCATTAAAGTCCGAGACCTCAATTCCGTTAAAAACAAAACTTCCTCCATCGAGGTCGTCTAAAAGCCCTAAAATGTTTAACAAGGTAGATTTTCCACATCCCGAAGGTCCCATCACAGCGACAAATTCCCCTTCCTTGACTTCAAAAGAAAGCTTGTTCAAGGCAACGGTTTGTACCTCTTCTGTTCGGTAAAATTTTTCTAAATCGGTGATTTTTATCATGATGGTAGTATTGAATTCTTTTTATAATGCTATTAATTTAAAACAAGTTCCTGGATTTCTTCATAATTATCATATCCGGAGGTAACTACTTTATCGCCCGGATGTAAGCCGTCAACAACTTCGTAATATTCGGTGTTTTGATTTCCTAACTGTATGGGTTGTCTATAGGCGGTATTGCCATTAGCTTCCAGTTTAAAAATCCAGTTCCCTCCGGTTTGTTGAAAAAACCCGCCTTTAGGAATCAATACGGCCTGTTTTTCCTGACTAAGGGCCACCCGTATCTGTAGGGTCTGCCCCCTTCTTATTCCTTCGGGAACATCTCCCTGAAAATGCATATCTACCTGAAAGCGACCGTTGGTCACCTGTGTGTATACTTTTTTAATTTCCAAAGTGTAGGCCTTCCCGTTAAAGGAAAAAGTACCCACTTGCCCGCTATAAATCCTGGCAATATAATGTTCGTCTATTGCTACCCGTACCTTAAACCCGCTGAGCACATCAATTTGTCCGAGGCGCTCCCCTTTGGTTTTTGACTGACCAATTTCGGCATCCAGGGAAGTTAACCGCCCGTCTACAGGTGCCTTCACCACCAAATCGCCCACTTTTTTACGCATAAGTTCCAAGGCGGTTCTTGTCCTTTGATAGGAGCTTTGTGCCTGCGATAATTCCTGGTTGGTAGCAATAGAGTCTTGCGCTACTACCTGTTGCGCCAGCTCCATTCGTTGTTTTTGATAGTTGTATTCGTTTTCAGAAGCTATTAAGTCCTGACGTCCGATAGCATCTTTATCATAGAGCCGTTTGTTTAAATTATAGACCCGTTCTGCCTCGATAAGGCTGTTCTTTACATCGGTCAATTGATTGAGCCTGTTAATGGTATTTTGTCTGGCGGAATTCTGTTGAATTTGCATTTGGGTGAGTAAGTTGTACACTGCCGTTTCCTGATTGACCAAACTCAATTCTAAATCCGTATTGGAAAGCCGGAGTATCGGCGCTCCCTTTTTCATCATGGCGCCGTCTTCAACAAATTTTTCCTCTACCCGGCCGCCTTCTACAGCATCGAGATAAATAGTGGTGATGGGGAGTACAATTCCGTTGACGGGAATAGCTTCCTGAAATGCGCCTTGTGTTACTTCACTAATGGTAATGCGTTCACGCTCCACATTTAATTTAGAGGCTCCTGAAGAAGAAATAATCACAAAAACGATAAAGGCAAAAAGCAGTATACTTCCTCCCAAAATCAACATTCTTGATTTGGTAAACCTTTTCTTTTCTAATGGGATGTCCATAGCATCAATTCAATTTTATATAGACGGTATAGGGATTTGTATGCCAAAAACATAAAAAGCTGATTGTCATTAGATTGAATTTATGCAGCGGAAGGAAGGTGTTCGAAAACGATACACTTTATGTACGGAAATGTTACAGTCTTTTGACTTTTGAAATTAAACAATAATCCATTTTTAGTAAGTCTGATAATATTGTAATATTGTATGTATGCGCTTAAAGGACATTAAAATATTGATTCTTGATGATGACAGTGATGTGCTCATTGCCCTTCGTCTGTTGTTAAAATCTAAAGTAAAGGAAGTTGTTGTGGAAAAAAGACCAAACAACATTATGTCACTTTTTGAAAAAAACAATTTTGACATTGTTATTTTGGATATGAACTTTAACGGACTTGTAAATACGGGAAATGAGGGGATTTACTGGTTGAAAAAAATAAAGCAATTGAGTCCCGCTACCGATGTTATTTTAATTACGGCCTATGGCGATATAGATCTGGCCGTCAGGTCGCTTAAAGAGGGCGCTTCTGATTTTATTGTAAAGCCATGGGAGAATGAAAGGCTCGTGCAAACATTACACGAACTTACCGAGAAAAAAGGCAAGAAAAAACCAGCGCGCAGCTCCCTGAAGACCGAAGCAAGAAAAATTATCGGTGAAAGCGCGGTGATCAAAGATGTTTTTTTTAAACTTGAAAAAATAGCTCCTACCGATGCCAATGTCCTTATACTCGGTGAAAACGGTACCGGAAAAGACCTTATAGCCAGTGCTATTCACGAGAATTCCCTGCGAAAAGACAAACCGTTTGTGAAAGTAGATGTAGGGGCATTGACGGCCTCCTTGTTTGAGAGTGAATTGTTTGGGTATAAAAAAGGAGCTTTTACCGATGCCCGTGAGGATCGGAAAGGAAGGTTTGAAATTGCATCGGGGGGCACCCTTTTTTTAGATGAAATAGGGAATATTTCACTTCAGCAGCAAGCCAGGCTTTTAACGGTACTGCAAAACAGGCAAATAACGCCTCTAGGGTCAAATGAACCAATTCCTGTGGACATCCGGTTACTATGTGCCACTAATTTGGAATTAACCGTCCTGGCCGATGAAAATAGGTTCCGCAAAGATTTGATATACCGCATCAATACCGTAGAGCTTACGATTCCGCCTTTAAGAGCTCGCGGAGGCGATATAAAATTATTGACAAATCATTTTATAAACATGTATGCGGAAAAGTATTTTAAAGATTCCTTTACCGTAGATGTAAACTTTATGGAAAAACTGAAGGATTACAAGTTCCCGGGAAATGTAAGAGAGCTCCAGTACGCATTGGAGAGGGCTGTTATTATGGCGGAAGGTCAAACATTAACGGCTGGGGATTTGATGTTCTCTCCTATCGAGAAGTTTCAGGACACGGTTTGTGAAAATGATTTAACGCTCGAGACCATGGAGAAAAATACCATCCTAAAGGTCGTGGAAAAAAACAACGGAAACATATCCAAATCCGCCAAGGAGTTGGGAATTACCAGAACTGCACTTTACCGAAGACTCAACAAGTATGGTTTATAACAACTACAAAATTGTATTCATTACGAGGATCATCATACTATTTATACTGTTGGCATTACTGGCGTATTCCGTTACTATTTTAAATGGATACATCATCATCGTGGCCGCTACAGGTAGTTTTATGGCCGCTTATAGCCTCTATAAATTCACGGTGAAACGGTTTGTGGAAATCGATGATTTTTTTGAAGCGGTCAGGTACAGGGACTTTTCCAGGTGGTATTCAGAGAAACACGGTTCTAAAGATATGCAAAGGCTTCATCGGGGATTTAATGAAGTGAACAGGACCATCAAGGATATAAACAGCCAAAAGGAGACACAATACCTGTACCTGCAAAAAATTCTGGAGGTAGTACAGGTGGGGATCATCGCTTACGATATAAAAACGGGCGGGGTATTATGGATCAATGAATCCTTAAAGAGAATGCTTGACATTCCTTCCATAAAAAACATCAGTTTTATCGAAAGCAGAAAGCAGGATCTGTATGAGCGCCTTTTTGTTGTAAACCATGCCAATTCAGCATCGGTCACACTCGAGATAGGAAATGAAAAAAGTAAAATGTTGGTTTCGAACGCTATCTTTGAAGTGGCTTCCAATACGTTTAAATTAGTGGTGCTGCAAAATATTGATGATACCCTTAACAAAAATGAATCGGAAGCCTGGAAAAAATTATTGAGCGTGATGACCCATGAAATCATGAATTCCATTGCGCCTATCAGTTCACTGGCGGAGACCTTAAAAGGAAGTATTCAGGAATCTATGGAAGCCCCTGAGCTCTATCCGTTGATTACAGAAGATTTATACGAGGGTATTGAAAGTATTAAAAAACGAAGCGACGGCTTGATGAAATTTGCCAAAACGTATCGAAGTTTAAATAAGATCACGCAGCTGAACCCGCATCTTACCAAAGTTGAAGAACTCTTTCACAGCATCAACAGGCTGATGCTACCTTCCCTAGAAGCAAAAGGGGTTTTGATAGCTTTTGAAATACATCCGTTGGAACTTGAACTGGAAATCGATGCCTACTTAATCGAACAGGTTTTGATTAACCTGATCTTAAATGCAGTTGACGCCTGTGTAAAAACAGCAACACCTACAATTAAGGTTTTGGCCAATCAGTCTGTAAACGGAAATACGATCATTAGGGTTACCGATAACGGAAGGGGAATCCCGGAAGAAATTATGGATACGGTATTCGTGCCTTTCTACAGCACAAAAAAAAATGGAAGCGGTATCGGTTTGAGCCTGTGCAAACAGATTATGCTATTGCACCGGGGAAAGGTTCAAATACAAAGTGTCGTGGGCAGAGGCACAACCATTAGTTTGGTATTTTAACCTGCTAACACCCTTAAGAATTGCTCCTAATTGAATAAAGAACGACCCAAGAGCCAACACACAGGCAGCCGATACGTTCCATGTGATGAGGTAGTCAATCCCCCAATTCATGTATTTCAATAAATCTTAATTCAAGACAAATCCTTAATTGGATAAAAATGAATACAAGTTGGATATATCCAAAGATAAACCTTGTTATTATGATCGGGCAAAAGCAATCAAATCTTTTAAATCCCCATTATCGGCTTTTTTTAGCGCTTTTATATACGTGTCACGTACTTCACTTTTATTGACCAAGTTATTACGCCCCCAAGTAAATTTTGGCTTTTTGAAAATATGCTTCATAACGATGTCAGCCATTAAACGGGAATGCCGACCATTACCATTGGGAAACAAATGAATGGCAACCATTTCGTGTTTAAAGCGTATTGCAATCTCTTCTTCGGAATATGTACTGTTTTCAATCCAAAACCTACAATCACCCAACAGTTGGCGAAGCCTTATAGGTACTTGGTGCCATGATATATCAATAGTCTTTTCACTTTGTCTGAACTGTCCTGCCCAAGCCCAAACATCGCTTAGCATCTTTTTGTGGACACCCATAATAAAATCTTCGGTGAGGATTTTATCGGTTTTAAACTTTCTTCTAATAAGATAATATTCAACAGCTTTTTGGATATTGAGTTGCTCAAATTCGTCCAGTTCTTCACGTGTGGTAATCGTTGGAATGAGCAGCCCTTCCATTTCTTCTTCGCTCAAAGGTGTCTGACCTATGACGTAACCCATATCGTCTTTTAATCCCATAGGTAGCGTGGCATTTCTTCAACTATTTCTTTTGTCTTTTCATCAATAGCTTTTTGTAATCTTTTATCGGTGTTTTCTTGGTCTTCCAATGCCATCGTATTCGATGTTGCCCTGACGATTTCCAAAGCCAATGCTCTTGCTCTTTTTTCGATTGTCTTTTCAATGGAACCATCCACGGGAACAAAACCATAGACAAGTTTCATATTTAAAGCTTTCCCGGCTTCCTCTAAACTTTTTAAGGTAATAGAGCCTTCTTTTTCTCTTTTTTCATACCCTTCAACGGCTGGAGGTGTTACCCCTAAACGTTCGCCAAATTGCCTTAAAGACATTTTATAGGTTTTGCGAATAACATGTAACCAACCTTTGTCAGGTATGGTAATATTTAGCAAAGGTGTATAAACTTTTAGTTTATTGTCCAATTGTTCTATTATTAATCTATGTTTTGAATCTTTCATAAGATGAGTCTTATTTTTTTTAAATTTAAAAGGTTATAAATAATATACAAATATATACTTATATATTTATAAAAATATTTAAAATATAAATTTATAGCTATATATTAAACTATTTAAAACAAACTTATAAGTTTATGAATTAAAAAACGAAATATATAAAAAATCCATATAATCTACCTTGCTGATACCGGTACAGGAGTCGATAAAAAAATAGAAAACAAGGTCTTTTTGCCTTTTTTTACCACCCGGAAAGATGGTGCGGGAATCGGCCTCACCCTTTCCAGAAATAGTAGAGGTTCACGGAGGGTATTTAAGCCTTGACCAAGTCAGGCGCACACTACCTTTGTTATCTCCTTTCCTTTATGATTTCCGGTTCGTTAGCAAAAACACAAAAGACATATTCTTTTGCAATTTTGGATTGTTGCTCAGGTCTTTTTATTATGGCAATAAATAGTGCCCTGTCAGTGTCATTCATCATTTTAAAATGATAGCAGTTTTACGACGATTGCGTAAAATAATTATGATTACAGAAGTGTAGAGTGGATTTTAACTAAATGATTACCTCTTTTTGGTATCTTTGTCTTATGGATATGCAAGCACTTAAATTAGATCTTATCAATTGGTTAGTCAAAAGGATGAAGCTGTTTTGAGCAAACTAAAATCGCTCAAAAATAGTACGCCCAACAAAGATTGGTACGATGACCTTTCCGAAGCATACCAACAGGATATTCAAAAGGGATTGGACGATATTGCCAATGGACGAGTAGTTCCCCATGAGCAGGTTATGGCTAAAGTTAAGTCTAAAATCAATCAACTTAAAAATAGCTAATGTATCAAATCGTCTGGTCTATCCATGCTCAACATACGTATTTGGATATTATTGAGTAAATTTTTCCTAACTGGAACATTGATATCGTTGAACGTTTTGAGAATCAAACTTACGAGGTTATCGACACGCTCAGAACACAGCCCTTTTTAGGTAAAACTTCTGATTTTGAGGGGTTGCACAAATATGTTATAAATACGCATGTATCATTGGTTTACAGGGTAAATTCCAATACCATAGAACTGGTTACTTTTATCTTCAACAAAAGCGACCATATTTTTTAATATCAAAATTTATGATGTCAAGTTTAGTTTATTGGATGGAAGTTGTTGACGATTTCGTGCAGGTTTTCCAATGACCATTTCAGGAGTATGTTCCATCACGCCCAACTTTCCATTTTTCTAAAAAGCTATCCTCGGTAAATCCTTCTTGGGGATTTTCTGTCGAATAGCTGAAAATGGGAAAGTTGCTTCCCGCCATTTTAAGGGTTTTATCATAAAAGAAGCCTTCTCTTGTTTTCCGGGTCAGCGGAAAAACAAGGCAGGGAAGTAAGGGGTTCTATGCCGCTACGATTTTTTTTGTTCACTTAACTTTCCGTAACGTTCACACAAAAATGAACCGCCCAAGAATCCCTAATCCCCTCATGGAACCTCTCAAGGTTATACTAAGTTTTGCTCACAAATAAGGCTTCTACTTCCTTGTGAAAACCCAACAGGGTTTACCTGCGTCGCAGACACTCCTGATTTCTTCCCAAAAACCTTGACAGAACCCACTTCTTTTATGGGTGCTGTGCACGCAAGAAGGCAAACAAACACCCCTTAAAATGTAAATGCTCGCTATCCAGAGCGAGGTACACGGAACAGGGGAAATTAGTAACCTTTTAAATTTTTTAGTTATGAGTACTTTAAAAAATCAAGTGCAACTGATCGGAAATGTGGGGCAGGAACCACAGGTAACCGTTTTGGAAAACGGCAAAAAAGTAGCCCGGATCTCACTGGCCACCAATGAGAACTTTAAAAACTCCAAAGGAGAGAAGCAGACCAATACCGATTGGCACCAGCTCGTGGCCTGGGGAAAAGTGGCTTCCCTTATCGAGGAGTATGTGTTTACCGGCAAGGAAATCGCCGTACAGGGGAAACTCTCTTCCCGCTCTTATGAGGATAAAGAAGGCGTGAAACGCCATGTAACAGAGGTCATTGTATCGGAAATCTTATTCCTGGGCGGGAGTCCCAAGTAAGCAGCAAACCCAGGGGCAGGTTCCGGCCTGCCCTTGGGACCTGTTTTGTAGCAATCCTAAAAATGGTAGCCTTATGTTAAGCAAAGTAAGTGAAATACAACTCTCCTATAAGGAAGTTTTTTTGACCAGTCATCCCACCGCCCTTAAATGCAGCCGGGATGCCGCCGCCCTTTTGTATCAGTCTTTCGATACCAGGACCATCGGTTTGCAGGAGACCTTTAAAATCCTGCTCTTGAACAATGCCAATAGGGTAAAGGGGATTTATACGCATTCCATCGGTGGCATTACCGGTACCCTGGTAGATATCCGGATCATTTATGCAGTCGTGCTGAAAAGTCTTTCTACCTCGATTATTTTATGCCACAATCATCCAAGCGGTCATTTAAAGGCCAGTACCTTGGATAAGGAATTGACGGAAAAGATCGTCAAGGCCGGACAGTATCTGGATGTCAAAATCCTCGATCATATCATAGTAAGCCCGAAAGGCGAATATTTCAGTTTCGCCGATGAAGGCCTGTTGGAATTTTAAAACCAAACCGTATGAAAACCAACGTAAAAAAGGTGCTGGAAATTCCGGCACGCAGTCGCAAAAGAAAAACGGGCCCTCAAAGGGACCCTGCTTGTAAAACCTTCCTGCTGATCATCAATTTGTGGATTTTCAGGTATGAGTATTCCAAGGAACAATACCCCTCCAAATAGGGAGACCGACCCCCCAAAAAGGCGCTTTAAAAAGGCGTCTTTTTTTACACTCCGCTCACGGATTTTCGCCCTTCGAAAACTGCCGTAATGGACATTCCATTTTATAAGCCTTCAAAAAACGGGATTTGGCCCCAAACCCCGTTTTTATATCCCCCGGAATGTCGATATATTTATAAAGGAAGCATAGGTCCCCTGTATACGGCAACGATTTGATTTAACTTTCCTAAAGTCCGTATACGGTGTAGAGATTTAAAAACAGTTCCGGCCGTCTTGTCAGTCCGCCGGAAATCAAGCAAGAGGATAACCCACTACCCAGTGGTCACCCATTTAAAGTAGTGGATATTGATAGTGATTGTGTGCAATCGAAGTCAAAATAAATAATATCGGCAGTGCCCAGATGCCTGCTTTTTACTAAAAAAGCCAGCAAACCCGGTAAAACCAACAAATTTTTTACTAAAAAATGGATAGAGGATATGAAAAAGAACCCTTTGTAACAATCAAAATAAAGCGTTCGGTAGTGGTAAAATTCAGAAAGTACAGCAAGTACTTAGGGCATTCCCAATCGATGGCTTTGCTTATGATGCTGGAGTTTTTTGAGAGTAACGGGATTTCACCAAAGGAACAAATGGCCCCCAAGATGCAAACGCTGGAACGGCTTTTAAAAAGACGGATCAACCATGTCATTGGGGTCATCCGGGAACTGGAAAAAAACCAGACCCAACCCACCGTATCCATGCTCCGCAACCTGTTTGAGGGAGCCGCATTAAAAGACCGGCCCAAGTACAGGGAAAAGGGACAAAGGAAGCGGCCCCCCAAGTTTGTGGAAAAGAAAAAAGATATCGATGAATTTTAAAAACACAAGAGTATGTACGTAACCATTTCAGGACAGAAAACCGCCGGTAATTTCCCGCAAAGCGTGAGCGGTTATGCGGAATATCTGGAGAAGGAAAACAAAGGGCTATCCATGGAAGAAAAACAGT
Source organism: Galbibacter sp. PAP.153 (assembly GCF_037029175.1). Taxonomy (NCBI): domain Bacteria; kingdom Pseudomonadati; phylum Bacteroidota; class Flavobacteriia; order Flavobacteriales; family Flavobacteriaceae; genus Galbibacter; species Galbibacter sp. PAP.153. The sequence continues at coordinate 71,201 of NZ_JAZEUN010000006.1, forward strand.
ATTTCTTTGACCAGTACGAGGATGGGATTGAAAAACAGGAAGTAATCAAAGGGATTGATGAAAATACCGCCCATCTCAAGAAGAACGAACCCAGGTTTTATTCGATCACTGTCAACCCGGCTCAAGGGGAGCTCAAACATTTAAAAAACCCGAAGGAGGATTTAAAGAAGTATACCAGGGCCCTTATGAAGTCTTATGTAGAATGTTTTAACCGTGAAATAGACGGTCGGAAGCTCACCATCGATGATATAAAATATTACGCCAAAATAGAGCATATAAGATATTACAAGGGAACCGATACGGAGGTTAAAGCCAATCGGGAACATGCCGGGAAGGTCCCCAAAAAAAGACTAAAAGAACTGCAAAATAAAATGGATGGACTAACAAAGGAATTCCCCTATAGGTTAAACGGAAAAACGATTGTCCAGGGAATGCGGAAGCCGGGGAACCAATCCCATATACATATCATCGTCAGCCGCAGGGATGCCTCCAACCGGATCAGCATATCCCCGGGAAGCAAATACAGGGCTTCCAATGTTATAATAAACGGCAAGCAGGTAAAACGGGGCTTTGACAGAGACCGGTTTTTTAAAAGGACGGAAAGGGACTTTGATCAATTGTTCGGTTACAAGCGTAACTATATCGAGCGCTATAAAGCCCGAAAACTGCTTCGGCACCATCCCGAAAGATATTTTTTAAAGGTGCTTAACCTTCCGGAGCACGAAAAAGCAATCGCACTAAGATTACTAAAAAGACAAAATGTCCCTGTTACAAAAATCCCTATCCATAAGGTCCAGTTGGCCCTACAGGCATTCAAACAAGTAAAGAGAAGTATCGATACCGGGATTCAATCTTCTTCCATCAACTATTAAATGATAAACAAGCAATAAGAAATGCAGTAAGAAACATATGATAAAGTAAGAAAAGATGGATACCATAGGGACTTATATAGGATTTACGGCAATGATAAGCGCCATATGTTTTATTATTATCAGGCATTTTAAATACGGATTCCTCCTTTCCCTTCTGTTTATGACCATTTTATGGATGTACGGCAGCCTAAAAGATACCCTGCTCACCCTTCCCGAGAGCGTATTGTGGCTCTATTGCCCCCTGTTGTTCATCAATGTACTGTTCTATGGATTTTTCGCAACGGATTCCAATCCAGGTACCCATAAAAAGTTTAAGGTAATATTAAAACTCAGGTCAGGAAAGCTGGTTCTAGACAATATCAGAAGAGGCATTTCTGTTATTGCTTCCGCGGGAAGCGGGAAGACCGAGAGCATTACCTATGCCCTGTTGGAACATTTCCAAAAACAGCGGTTTTGCGGAATCATCCACGATTACAAACATTTTGAGATTACCAACCTGGCCTATCCCTTATGGAAAGATACAGCAGTTGATTTCAAGGTAATTTGTTTGGATACCATTTACAACAAGGTCAATCCCATCGCCCCCAAGTACCTTCCCAATGAAGAGAGTGTCTACGAGGTTTCCAGGGTACTTATTGAAAACCTGTTGGAGCACAAATCCGAGGAGCATCTGGGAGCAAACCGCTTTTTTACCGATGCGGCAGAGGGATTGATCAGCGGTCTGATCTGGAAGCTTAAATCCACCTATCCGCACTATTGTACCCTCCCGCACCTGATCGTACTTTACCAAATGCTGGACACCGAAAGTTTGGTGTCTTTTTTGCAGACCAACCGCATAGCGGCAGGAATGGCGGCCGCTTTTATTCAAGGGGTGGAATCCGAGCGGCAGACAGCAGGGGTCAAGAGTACCCTCTCCAACGCCCTAAAAAAAATTAGTAGCCGGCTTCTTTTTATGGCCCTGTCCAAAGATGAAACCCCGCTTAATATCAATCAATTGGAGAAACCAACCATTCTCTCCATAGTGAATAACCCCCTTTACGAAGCTGCCCATTCCCCTATAATTGCCACGATCATCCATACGGTAATCAAGCAGATGTCAGTCAGAAGTACCCCTAACCCTTCCTTTCTGCTTATGGAAGAGGCACCGACACTAAGACTTTTAAATATGCACCGCATACCGGCCACGCTCAGAAGCTTTGATATTGCCACGGTATATGTATTACAGGACAAGGTCCAAAACGATATGATGTACGGGGACAAGGGGAGCAGGGCCATCCTCTCCAATTTATCCTATCAGTTTTTCGGAAAAGCCAATGACCCGCTCACCGCCAGGTATTACGAGCAATTCTTTGAAATGATCAAAACCAAAACCAAAAGTGTCACGCGAAGCAATTCCGTAAGCTTTGAAAAGAGGATTACCACCGGAGAGCGCGAGGTAGCAAAAAACAGGGCCAGTATCTTCTTCAGGCTCAAGGAAGGGGAATTCATCAGCTTTGCAGACGGAAAAGACAAAAAGATACGATTCCCAACACCCCATCACCAAAAACAAAAACCATTACCCCACAAAGTACCTACAGCCAAAGAACTAAAAGAAAACCACAAAAGAATTTATAAAGAGGTAAAGGGAATATTTGAGTGAATGTATAAGACTTGTATAATTCATTCAAATATATTGGTCTTGGTTATCTATAAATAAATGTTATCCATTATTATTCGCAATAGTTAGCATAGGTTTTATAACATTTTCAAACTTCTGTTTATTAATTATTAGGTCTGGGAATAACGTCAGGTAATCTTGAAAGAACTTATTTTTTGGACTTACTTTTTTTATGCTATCAATAGCAATAAATTGAAGATTATAAAATCCTTCAAAATAGATTTCGAAGTTGGGTAGCTTATCACCTTTTTTAGAATTAAAACTACCATCCGCTGGAATAAGATTCCACATTAAGTCATGTGCCAAAAACTGAAAGGGTATAAAGTACTCTATAGCATAAGTTCCAATTTCTAATGGAGTTGCTACCTTAACTGGAACATAATTCGTCTAAGACCATAGAGATATATACACATGTGGCTACCAATACCTTTATGAACGTAAAAGATTTATTATCTTAGTTCCCATAATAGAAATATAGTTACCTTGGTAACTATATACAATTGTTGTGTGTCATGTAAAGACAACCTAGAACTTTAAAACAAAAAACTCTAAATGAATAAAATCCTTTCCTCTGAAATAATTTCACTAGTTCATCACGTAAAATTAAATGAAAGTGGTTGGTGGGAAAAATCAGTACAGAATATTATAATTTCTACTTTCGGAGTAACTAAGAATTCACCTCAAAACGAAAATGACATTCTAAATAACCTAAAAAATGAATTGAATAGTGATTTCGATAAGGGAAGAATAATAAGTCAAATAAATATACTTAAGAGTAATCAACAGTTAATTCCAATATCTGGCGACTTGTATAGTTTGTCGGAAGATGTCTATTCTGAATTCAACGCTGCATATGCTCAGCAAAAAGAAATTGAATTTGAAGCTGAAAAAAGATTCAATGAATTAGCCAATAAAATATATCCAAATAGTTCAGCCAAACAGTTATGGAATGATTTAAATCAATTCTTAATTATTCCTTTAATTAGAGAAATTGGGGCAAAAACATACGAACTAATTAGTGGGAAAGATACAATATCTATAGAACAGTATGGTCAGTTTCAAAAATTTGTGAACAGATACAATGGAGATAAAACATTAGTTCACACTTTACTTTTAAACTATTTTGATTTTAAAAACACATATGTAAAAAATTATATTTTGCATCAGTTAAACGCGTATTTCTTTGTTGAATCTGCTAACTTAAATATATCTGCTGTAGAAGAAGTTTATGCCTTATCAAAGTCACAAGTAAATCTAAAAATTTTTGTTGATACCAATTTTTTACTTACCCTTCTTGACTTACACGATAATCCATCAAATGAGGCAGCATTTTCGCTAATCGAACTTATAAATGAGATAAAAAATAAGGTGAAGGTAAAATTCTATGTTTTACCAGTTACCATATTAGAATTTCAGAATTTAATTCAACGCTTCAAAGATTATTTAAAACGAACAAAACCAACACTTAATCAAGCTATTGCAGCTGAAAATACTGATGACTTTTCAGGTATAATTAAAAGGTATTTTCAAAAATGCCATGAGAAGCAAACAATGCTCAATATAGACGACTATTTTGACCCTTATCTTGATAATTTCACAGTTAACATAAGAAAAAAAGGTCTTGAAATACAACAAGATAACATGGACAACTATTCTACTGACCAAAGAGTGGTTGATGATTTACTAGAGCAAGTAGAATATCGCCATGAACGTAACGAAAAGTCAAAAAAATACAAAGGTCTTAATGCAGATGAGAAAGAATTAAAGAAACAAAAAATATACGATAAGTTTAATCATGACTGCCAAATTTGGCATTACGTAAAAGACAAAAGACCAACTTATATTGATTCCCCAAAAGACGTTAAAAATTGGGTGTTAACATTAGATTTTAGCTTTCTTGAATATGATAAGTTCAAACAATATAATGACACAAACAATAAAATAAGTGTTTGTCTTCATCCTAATGAATTTATATCAATGCTGCAATTTTGGATTCCTAGAACTGAGAAATTTGAAAACGCAATACTTGGGAATTTCAGGCTTCCTTTTTTATTCAGAGAAGTTGATAGTGAATCAGAAAAAATTAGCATGGAAATACTAAGAGCCATGTCTCAATATGAAGATAATGAAAAGTTTGACAGTGAATTAGTTACCGAAATATTAACAAACAAAGCATTAAGACAAAAAATTAAAGTTAATAATACTATAGAAGAAAATGCTGCTTTGATAAAAGAAGAGCTATTTAAAAAGTATGAACAGGCTAAAAAATTACTTTCAGAAGAAACCGCAAAAAAGGAAAATTTATCAGGTGAATTAGATTTAGTAAAAGTTGAAATTGGCACATTAAGTAAAAAAATTGAGGACTTTAGAAAAGAGACAAATGCCAAAATAGTTAAAGAATTGGATTTAGTCCGAAAACTAAAAACCCAAAAGATTAAATCACTACACGATTCCTTAAAAACAAAAAAAGACCAACTCAAACATCGACTAGACGATTACGAAGAACAAATAATAAAAGTTGAGCAAGAATACAAAAAAGCTTCTTCAACAATAAATTCAAAAATAATGTCAGCTTTGACTGGAAAGGGAAAGTACCTAAATAATTTAAAAACACAGATTCAAAAAAAATACTATAACCATTCGAAATATGAGGAAATCCAAAAGGAATATCAGTCAACCGTTAATCAGTTGGAAGAATTGACCATTCCTAAAATTGATGAGAAAATTATTATTTACTGTGAAAATCAAAACTCTATTTTTTTCAATAAGTTAAACTTTAACAATGTTCATTTTATAGCTGAGAATAACAGCAATAGTGTATTCATAAAAACTGTTGCTAATCAAACCCATTTTGGAGTTAGAGATAGAGATTATCTGACAGATAATGAAATAATAAAAATTCAAAAAGTTTATGCGAATTATATAATCCTTGAATATTACTGTTTTGAAAATTATCTATATCATCCAGACAATATAGATGAACTTAAAAGAGATGGTTTCGACAAAGAGGATTATATCAAGGAACTGATTAAACAAAAAAAATCGAAATATGATTCAATATTAATTAAGTTAAAAAACGCCAGAAATGGTTATCAAGAATTTAAAGTTCCAGATAATAAATTTAGAGAAAACGATGAAGTCATTTGTCAATACTTGAAATCGGATGAACTTGAACAATTCCTTAAATCATTTAGTTTAAAAACTGAATTTGATAAGACCATTATATCTAACCTGCAACTAAAAGAGGATGAATTATCATCAACTGATTGGTTTAGGAGAAAAATGGAAAGTTTATTAACCTTTAAATAAAACACGAACACACAACAATGGCTATACGTAATGCGGGTTTAAGTACTGATATTAAAGTGGTTACATTATATAAAGTAACAGCTAATCTGAAAGTGAAGTGCCTTGAATTCCCGCACTACGCATAGCCGAGACCGTTGCCATCCATACCCAAACCAAATGCCGAGAATTGAATTACGAACTGAAATTAAAGCTGAAAAAGAAATAGTTTTCGACCTTTCTCGGAGCATTGATTTACATAAAATTTCGACTGAACACACAAACGAAACTGCAATCGCTGGAAAGACAAGCGGATTAATCGGGCCGAATGAAAGCGTGACTTGGCGAGCAAATCATTTTGGGATTTATCAAAAACTCACTTCCAAAATAACGGAATTTGACCGACCGAATTACTTTGCGGACGAAATGGTTAGCGGAGCGTTTGCGGAATTTAAACACGAACATCACTTTGCAGATTTGAATGGCGGAACGCTAATGATTGATTTTTTTGACTATAAATCTCCATTTGGTATTCTAGGCAAATTAGCGGACAGAGTTTTTCTCGAAAAATATATGACTGACTTACTAATGGAGCGAAACCGTATTATGAAAAAGTTTGCGGAATCTGATAAATGGAAACAATTATTAACCGGATAAAAGTACGTATGGCAATAACTACTATAAGTAATGCGGGATTAGGTGCTTAACCCAAAAGAAATCGTTAATTTGCAATGACCGCCAAAGCCTTGTTTTGGCTCATTAAAAATAAAAGATAATAAGCAAGAAACAAGGTTTTGGCTCTGTGCTCAACCGAAAGGAAAGTGCGTCTTTGCGCCTGCACTACTCATAGCCACGGCCGTTGGCAACAATTTAAAACAACCGAATCCGCAATAGCATAATAATATATGAATTATGATTTTTCAAAACTTAATGACAGGGAATTTGAAGCTCTTGGTGCTTCAATCATTGAAAAAGTCTTAAAGAAGAGGGTTGAGAAATTTAAAGCTGGCAAAGATGGTGGTGTAGATGGAAGATTTTGGATTGGAAAAAATAAAGAAGGTATACTTCAATGTAAACACTATGTTGAAACACCTTATACCACTCTTATTACTAAACTTAAATCAGAAGAGGTAGCTAAAGTCAAAAAACTTAATCCAACAAGGTACATTTTCATAACTTCCAAAAAGCTCTCAAGGGTTAATAAACAAGAAATAAAAAAAATATTTCAGCCCTACATTGAAAGAGAAGATGACATTTTTGGATATGATGATTTAAATGATTTTTTAATTAAAAAGGAAAATCAAGATGTAGTTGAGCAAAATCTTAAATTATGGATTACTAGCACTACAGTTTTGGATTTAATATATAACAACGCTATTAAAGGCAGAAGCAAAAGCTCAGTAAGAGATTTACAAGAAAACACATATAAATATGCGCTTACTGAAAACCATAAGAAGGGATTAAGAATCTTGAACAAGAATAACGTTGTAATTCTGACTGGCGAACCTGGGATTGGAAAAACAACTCTTGCTGATAATTTAGCACTATATTTTGTTGCTAAAGGATTTGAATTTTGCGATATAGAAGAGAATATTAGCGAGGCTGAAAGTCTTTTTAGAGAAAAAGAAAAGAAGAAAATTCTATTTTATTGTGATGATTTTTTGGGCAGTAATTTATACGATGCAATAAATAATAAAAAAGACTCACATATTGTTAAATTCATTAATAGAGTTCATAAAGATAATTCCAAAAAATTCATTCTTACATCAAGAACAAATATTCTAAACAAAGCTTATAGTCTAAGCCACATATTTCAAAATGGGAAAATTCGTGATAATGAATTTTTGCTTAAAGTGGAAAATTTGACAAGTATAGATAAAGCAAAAATTTTATACAATCATATTTATCATTCGAATCTAAGTAAGGAATATATTGACCAGATTTATCAGGATAAAAGATATAGAGATATAATTAATCATAGGAATTACAATCCTAGGATAATAGAGTTTATTACAGATAGTATAAGAGTTGGAGATGTATCTGCTAAAGATTATTGGATATATATAAAAAAGAGTCTTGAAGAACCTGAAGCTATTTGGGCTGATTATTTTCAAAATCAAACAGATGATTGTGTTAGAGCGTTAACATTTTTAACTGTTTACAACAATGGAAAAATAAAGGAGAATCTTCTAAGAAATGCCTACAATACTTTTCTAAAAATTCACCCTGTGAATTTAGGTGACTTCTCGGATAAAAGTTTTGAAGCAGTCAGAAAGTTAGTTACAAAGTCATTATTAAATAGAAATCAAATTAATGAACAAGAATATGAGTATGTGCTATTTAATCCATCTATTACGGACTTTGTACTTAGTACTTATGCAAATGAGAGCGAACTAATATCAAACATTGTAAAATCTTTAAAAACAGAAACCTCTATAAGCTTTATAAATACACTTTATCTGTCAAAAAAAATAACCAGTCAATCTTTAAATAAAATTCAAGAAAATTTATTTGATTATTTCTCTCAAGAAAAAACAATTGAAGAGAACTGGGATTTTTTAATATTAGTTACATATTTAAATTTATTCAATGAAAAACTAAATAAGAAAATTGAGAATTTCTTGATTAAACTAAAAAATGCCGAGAGTCCAAATGGCAGTAAGTTATTTGAACTAATATTAATATTAACCGAATTCGAATCGAAAATAGAACTTGAGAATTATGAATTCTTATACAATTTCATAGAAAGAACTTTAGATGAGGACACTCTAAAAAGTCTTCTAAATTTCATTGAAGAATTCAATATTGATGACCAACACATTCTATCTTGTGTAGAGGAACATTTAGATGTATATCTGGATGATGTAATAAAAAATAGTGATTTAGGAATTGATTTTATAGGACATTTGAATCATTATTATTACCCAGATGGTGAACCTTTCTACGAGTTTGACATATCAGCCATTGAATCTGAATTATATCAAAGCCTAGACTCATATTTAGAAGACTTTAATCCATCAGTTCTAGAGAAAATTAAATTTGATACATCAAGAGTAGTTTCATCTGTAGACATTGATGAGATGGCTAATTCTTATTTAGAGAGCTATGAACCTGATTATGAGCGTGAGTATGGGCCAAGTGGTAGAAGTTATGATGGTTATTCATCTCAAGATGATATAGATAATATATTTGAACGATAAAAACTGTTGCCAATAAAAGTAACCGTTGCACAAGCCATTAATTTTATAAAAATAAGATAGATTTAAGCCCTTTTAAGGGCTTTTATTTTACAATCTAATTAAGTTGTACGTTAAAATTAGAGAACTTAAAACAGCATAAAATATGTTCTTGAAGGGCTTTTAAAAAAGAAGACGAGACTTTTAAGCTTCCCACTCCACTTTTAGCATGTTTTTGGATGAACTTGAGATACTTTTTAAGGTTGTAGGCAATGGCAGAGAGCTGCATACACTTATTGGCTTGTTTAATGCCAATGGTATTGACCTTTCTAAGTCCCATAAATTGGGTCAGTGTGCCGAATGGATATAACGGATCAACTTGTGCCACCCATATCGGAGTGTTAGTGCCAGTTATATCGGTTCAAAACGTGCCACTTTCAAAAGTGTACTAACGTTTCTATTTGTGCCAGTATAACGGTTTGATTTGTGCCACTAAGAAAGATCAAGTATTAATATCTTACTGCTAAAAAGCAGTATGGCAAACAAACTTGATCCAATGGATTTAAAACAAATCATTCAATTACACTTGGACGGGCTTAGCAATCGCAATATAGGGGTTACACTTGGGATCTCCCGCAATACGGTAAACCACTATATAAAACTCTTCAAGGCCAGCGAATACTCCATAAAAGAGCTACTGTCCTTTGATCAGGCTGCTTTACGAAGCCAGTTCCCAGTCCATACTACGATCGACAATGAACGTTACAATGCCTTGATGCTCTATTTTGAGAAGGTAAATCAAGCCCTGAACCATCCCGGGTTTACATTTTTGCATCATTATGGATACGCCGGAGCATGTTGACCCCTCTACCGGAAGCTCTTTAATGCACTGTCATTACGGCGGATGCTGACCCCTCTATAAAAAAACACAGTCATCAAGGTGATATCATATTCCGGAGCATGTTGACCCCTTTATTGGGGAAATGATTAAAATTCCGGGTATATTGCCCCCTCTAGTGATTGTTTTATTTGATTTTGGTTTTTTTGGTGGGAACCACCAAAAGATATGTAATGGCAGGAAAACCAAAACGAATGAGTCAAGTAAAACAAATACTCCGTATGCATATACAGGGCAAAGGCATTAAGACCATTGCCCGGGAATTATCCATTAGCAAGAATACAGTAAAGAGCTATATCAAAAAAGTAAACCGGGGCGAACTCTCTATTGCTGAACTTTTACATGAAGAAGATCCTGCCTTGGAAGCTAAACTCTGGTCTGGAAACCCTTCTTATAAAGATAATCGTTATGAATACTTAAAACAGCGCCTTGATTACTATAACAAGGAACTTAAACGGGTAGGTGTAAACCGCCAACTTTTATGGGAAGAATATTGCCAAGGTACTACAAGGCCCTATAGTTATACTCAATTTTGTTATCATTTGCAGCAATTTAGGCATAGCAGCAGCCCTACGATGGTACTGGAACATCATCCCGGTGATAAACTTTATATCGATTATGCTGGAAAACAACTCTCCTATTTTGACAGGGCTACCGGCGAAGAGATCTTTGTGCAGGTTTTTGTTGCCTGTCTCCCTTATTCTGATTATTGCTTTGCACTGGCCGTCCCAAGTCAGAAAACAGAAGATTTTATTTACGCTTTAAACTGCTGCTTACAATTCTTTGGAGGGGTCCCACAAACCTTGGTCCCCGATAACCTGAAAGCAGCGGTGGCACAGGCCAACAATTATGAGCCCACCATTAATCGCGTGCTGGAGGATTTTGCCAACCATTACAATTGTTCGGTCACCCCGGCACGCCCCGGAAGGCCCCGGGATAAATCTTTGGTGGAGAATCAGGTAAAGCTGATCTATAGTCGGGTATATGCCAAGCTTCGGGACCACACCTTCTTTGACCTGCATTCCATGAATGTGGCCATAGCAGCGAAAACCAAGGCCCATAACCAGACCCGGATGCAGCATAGGGAATATTGCCGGGAAGAAAAGTTCTTAGCTGATGAGAAACAGCACCTGCAACCTTTACCTGCCACCATCTTTGAGATCAAGTATTACCGGGAACATAAGGTCGCCAAGAACAACCACATCCGATTGGGGATTGACAAACATTATTACAGTGTCCCCCATACCTATATTGGGATGCAGGTCAAGGTAATCTATACCCGGTCCCTGGTGAAGGTATACCATAAGGGGGTACTTATAGCGACTCATCCCAGAGGTCATCGCAAAGGTGGTTATACTACACAAAAGGAGCACCTGTGTTCTCACCATCGGTATTACAAACAGCGGAGCCCTACGTATTATCTTCAGCGGGGATACAAACACTCTGAGACGCTTTATAATTATATGGAAGCTTTGTTCAAGCAGGATAAATATCCGGAACAACTTTACAGGACCTGTGATGGTATCCTGAACCTGGCCAGAAAAACACCTGCTGAAACTTTTGATAAGGCCTGTCAAATGGGTTTAAGGTATCAGAACTATACGTACCGCTTTTTAAAACAGGTATTGGAGAACAGAATGACTGAATATCCGGAAGAATCCAAGGAGACACCACTTCCAGGACATGATAATATCCGCGGACCACAAGCTTATGAATAATCATTTTTAAATTTATCTATATATGAGTACTATTGAAAACCAATTTACTGATTTACGGCTCCATGGGATGTATACCCGTTGGAAAGCCATGGTTGAAACCCGGGAACACCATAAGCTCTCTTTTAGTGAAGGTATCGAAGTCCTGCTGCAAGCAGAGGTACAAGACCGGATGAACCGGCGTTTTGATCGGCTGACCAGAGCAGCACAGTTTAGGTACCAAGCTACCATTGAAGAGCTCAACCTGGAAAGTGCCCGGGGCATCAACAGCTCACAGATCACGGAACTGGCCACCGGCACCTACCTAAATCAAGGGGAATGTGTCCTGATTACGGGAGCCACCGGTTGCGGAAAAAGCTTTTTGGCTTCGGCCTTGGGGTACCAGGCCTGCGGACAAGGGAAAAAAGTGTTGTATTTTAATACACAAAAACTATTGATGAAAACCAAGATGGCACGTATTGACGGAAGCTTCCTCAAGCTCTTTAATAAACTTGCAAAAACCGATCTGTTGATATTGGACGATTTTGGACTGGCCCATTTGGACAAAAAACAGCAAATGGATCTGATGGAAATCATTGAGGACAGACATGCCAAGTCATCGACCATTATTGCAAGTCAATTACCGGTAGGCAGTTGGTATGAAATTATTGGGGAAGCCACTATTGCCGATGCTATTTTGGATCGGTTGGTACACACCTCACACCGCATCGAATTAAAAGGTGAAAGTCTAAGAAAAAAACTGTAAGTTTGTCAGTAACATATCTTTTTGACCAAAATCTTCACAGGGGTCAATGACGTCCGTTACGGGGGTCAACATTAACGGAATATCCACATTATCAGGAATATGAACAAACCACGGATCATCCCTATAGTTACACCCAATTTATGGAGCATTACCGGCGCAAGTATGCCAAGGTAAAAGGGTCGATGAAGTTAGAACACCCGGCCGGCAAGGAAATGTTCATTGACTTTGCGGGAAAGAAACTGCAAATTGTGGACAGGGCTACAGGAGAAGTGATACCGGTAGAGGTTTTTGTTGCCATCCTTCCCCACAGTCAGTACACCTATGTAGAAGCTTGCCGAAGTCAAAAACGCGAAGATCTGATACAATGCTGTATAGGTGCGTTGCGTTTCTATGGAGGGGTGCCCAAGGCCATTGTATCGGACAACCTGAAGTCGGCCGTGAGCCGTTCCAGTAAGTATGAGCCTGAGATCAACCGTACCTTTAAAGATTTTGCCCGCCATTACAATTGTGTAATCAATCCTACCAGGAGCTATGCACCACAGGACAAGGCTTTGGTGGAAAATGCCGTTCATTTGGTTTACCAACGTATCTATTATCCATTACGAGAGATGACTTTCTTTTCGCTGTCAGAACTGAACAGGGAGATCCGTAAGCTTTTGGATAACTACAATAACCTTTTGTTCCAACGAAAGACCGGGAGCCGTAAAGAACGTTTTCAATCCGTGGAGAGAGGCTATTTAAAACCCTTGCCGCAAACGCCCTACCAGATCAAAGGATATAAACGGGCCAAAGTACAGAAGATGGGCTATGTGTACTTCTCTCCGGACAAGAGCTATTACAGCGTCCCTTACCGTTATATAGGGAAGCATACCATGATCCATTACACCCAAGATACGGTAGAGGTGTATCACAATCATGGGCGGATTGCTTTGCATAGCCGTCATCACGCTAAAGGGAGTTATAACACCAATAAAGAACACCTTAGCAGTACACACAAAGCGTACACGCAGTGGAGCCCGGAATATTTTAAGCAACTGGCCTTGCGACATGGGGATTTTGTTGTCAGCTGTGTGGAACGCATATTAGCGGTTACCGATTATCCTGAAACAGGCTATAAGCGCGCTATGGGTATCATACAACTCTCTAAAAGTTATGGAAGTGAACGGCTCAACAAAGCCTGTCAAAGGGCTTTACAGGGCGAGGCCGTCTCCTATAGGCATATCGGTAATATTCTTAAAAATAACCTGGATAGGGCCACCTTATTTGAACAAGAGCTAGAACAGGACAAGCCTCATATCCCTAAACACGGGAATATCCGAGGGGCTTCAGCATATCAATAGAACAGATGTTTAACCTTTATATTATATATTTTTAAAACAATGAACAATCATCAAACCATTGAAAAACTACAACAGATGCGCTTTAGAGCCATGGCCGAGCTTCATCGCCAGTACATGAGCGATAACCAATATCAAGACCTGACGGCAGATCAATACCTGGCCCTATTGGTCGATCATGAATGGGAAGATCGACAAAATAAAAAAATAGAACGCTTGCAAAAAGCGGCACATTTTAGACAAAAAGCTTCTCTGGAAGAGATCGATTACGCCCAGCCACGCAATCTGGATAAAAACATGTTCCTTCGATTAGCTACGCTGGACTTTATCTCCCGAAAGGAAAATTGCATTATCACCGGGGCCAGTGGTACCGGCAAAAGCTATCTGGCACAAGCCTTGGGATACCAAGCCTGTAATATGGGACTCAAAGCACATTATGCCGTTACGGCAAGACTGTTGAAAAAATTTAAGCTCTCCAAAGTAGATGGTACCTACCTGAAAGAACTCCAAAAACTACTCAAATGTGATCTACTGATCCTTGATGACTTTGGCCTGCAAGCCTTTGATAACCATGCCAGGGAAACACTCATGGATGTTATTGATGATCGCTACAATAAGACCTCTACCATTATCGCATCCCAAATCCCGGTCTCCGCATGGTATGATGTCATAGGGGAAAGTACCATTGCCGATGCCTTACTCGACCGTATCGTAAACTCCTCACATCGTATTGATCTAAAAGGGGGAAAGCTTGAGAAAAGGAATTTTAAAACAAGAAAAGTAACTATTTTTTTATATCATTGTATGATCTTTTTTAGTGGCACTATGAGACCGATATCAGTGGCATGGTCACTCCGAAATACCCACCGAATACCGGTTCTACCGTGCTTTGCCGTTTGGCTTTCATATAACGACCCTGTGGACTTATCGGGCTAAACAAATTATATTTTGAGAAATGAAATACACAGGAAAGGGCTAAAACTAATTAATTACTTTACCTCAATCTATGAGTATTTTTTTGAAACAATTTTTTTAAGAAAGCTATAGTAATCCTTTTTATCTTGATTGAGTCTTTCCTCCAGATTAAAAGAATCTTCAATAATAATTAATAGTTCCCTTTTGGTTTTTAATGAAAACAAACCAGTGAAATCAATTTTTAATTGTTGACATATTAAAAGTAATTTATCCCAACCACTTATATGCTCTGCTCTTTCAATTCTTCCAATTCTTGTAGAATTTGTCCCTACCAATAGTGCAAGTTCTTCTTGAGATAGTTTATTTTCAAGCCTTGACAGGCGTATAATGCACCCTATTTGGATTGCTAATAATTCTAACTCTTCAACATTATATTTCTCCATTTAGTAAAAGTTGAGAAAAACGTTTGAATTATTCGATACAAATTTGTATTGTATAATATTATTATCTATATTTGCTTTAGATTACATATTTTTGCAATTCTTCAATTAGGAAAATATTAGAAGCAATTGCTTTGAATCTCGTTCTCAAAAACTGGCGTTTTTAAATTACCACGAGATAATAAGCAGATTGCTCACGACCGCGGGCGTGGGCTCTCTTATTCGTGGTATAGGTACCGCCAGTGCCTTGAGAACAATAAGTTGAGTTTCACGCCTTTTTTATACTAATAATTTTAGGCTTTCCCAACTATTCATAGCGCTTGTTTCTTGGTTTTATTCGAAGTTTTGCGATCAGATAAAAAAACAGGATGAAACACCAACCGGACAGCTTGATTATCAGGGCACAATACAACGTTGTGTTCACGGTGTATTACATCCTGTTTGCCAAAAAACCGAAGTGCCCCATATAGGCACATATTTGTTACGGGAGCCACGCCAAACATTTTCTTTCCGGTATACGATATCTTTTCTCCCGTAATCAACAACTGCACATGATCATGGCATCCGGCCATGTGGCCAAACGATGGTTCAGACCTTAAGGCCGTTCTTCCCATGGGAGCTGACCTGCCGATAACACCATTCCCGGCAAGGGAGGCAGGCATATCCATGGCCAAGGATGGGCATGATGATTAGATTTTGAAAGGCCCTTTAGGGATAAAGAGGACATAAGGGGCCAATACCAACAAAACCGAAGTTTTATAACAACTAAGATTATGCAAAAAAAATATATTTTAAGGGATAGGTGCACCCTTTTATTTGCCCTTCTCATTTTTTCTACGGGCACCTGTTCCCTCTTCGGGAATACCAGGGGCGTTAATTTGTTTGATTTGGCTACCTATCAGCATCGGATCAAGGGGACGGTCACCGATTCGGGCGGCATTCCCATCCAGGGAGTGAACGTAGGGATAAAAGGTTCTTCAAGTGGCACTTTTTCGGATGAAAAAGGGACCTTTTACCTGGAGGCCGCCCCTTCCGATGTTTTGATACTGAGCTATATCGGGTTCAAGAAACTGGAGGTTGCCGTGGGAAGCTCGAAGGAACTCTCCCTGGTGCTGGAAGAGGACGTAATGGATTTGGGAGCAGTAACAGTTAATGCCGGCTATTACACGGTATCGGAAAAAGAACGTACTGGTAACATAGCCAAGGTAACCTCTAAAGAAATCGAGCTGCAGCCTATTGTTAGCCCATTACAGAGTTTAGAGGGCAGGATGGCCGGAGTAGAAGTGGAACAAGGAAGCGGAATTAACGGTCTTGCACCGACCATACGGATACGGGGGCAAAATAGCTTGCGGAATAGCCGAAGTAACAATGGTAATTATCCACTGTACATTGTTGATGGGATTCCAATAAGCTCAACTCCTATAAGCAGCATAGGTTCTATGACAAGTGGTTCTGGTATAGATCCGTTAAGTACCTTAAACTTAAAGAACATTGAAAGCATCGAGGTGCTAAAAGATGCGGATGCGACCGCTATATATGGTTCCCGGGGAGCCAATGGGGTTGTTCTAATAACAACTAAAAGGGGCAATAGGAATCAAGATGAAACAATATTTTCAGTGGATTTTTATTCTGGCATATCCAATGTGTCAAATAAAGTAAGCCTACTAAATACACAGGAGTACATTGCTGTTAAAAAGCGAGCATTTGAAAATGATGGTGTTGAGCCTACAGAAAGTAATGCACCATATTTGTTTTTATATGATCAAAACCGATACACGGATTGGCAGGATGTGTTGCTCGGTAAAACAGCAACAACAAGCAATATTAATATGTCGGTTTCCGGAGGTAACGAAAATACCTCTTATTTAGTAGGTGGTTCATATCTTAAACAGGGTTCGGTTTTTCCGGGAGATTTCGATTACAATAAAATTACGTTAAACTTTAATTTAAATCATCTATCGAGCAATGGGAAGTTTCGGTTGGATTTTTCGGCAAATTATGGAATTGATGACAACCGTATTTTTATGGGGGGCGATTTTATCAACAAAGCACTTCGAACGCCACCAAATTCCCCTGCTATATACAATGACGATGGCAGTCTAAACTGGGAAGATTGGATTACAGATAATCCTTTGGCAGAACTGAACCGCCCACAGGATATTGAAACATATAACCTTTTTGCCAATTTAAGCATGTCTTATGAAATAATAAATGGATTAAGGTTAAAAGTTAATTCAGGCTTTTCAAAATTGGATAGTAATGAACTGATAAGAACTTTTAAAGATTATTTTAACCCCGATATATGGTATAGGGTCAATTTATACTCGCTCAAGGGTAATACTAGCAGGCAGTCATGGATTGTAGAACCACAGCTGACATACAATAAAAAAATCGGGGGTTTATACTTGGATGGACTTGTGGGAAGTACATTTCAAAAAAGTAATTCGCATTATTTTGCAATACAAGGATCGGGATATATCAATGAATCTTTAATGAAGAATATTGAGGCAGCTGACCAAGTCAGTGTACTAAACGATGATAATTTGGAGTATCGTTATGCTGCTATTTTTGGTCGAATTGGAATTAATTGGAAAAAGAAGTACTTTTTTAACATTACTGGTAGACGAGACGGCTCTTCCCGGTTTGGTCCAAGGAACCGCTTTTCTAATTTTTGGGCTTTGGGAGGAGCCTGGATATTCTCCGAAGAAAATATATTTAAACAACATTTGCCTTTTATAAGTTTTGGAAAGTTCCGTGGCAGTTATGGTACAACAGGAAATGACCAGATTCCAGATTATGGCTTTATGGATACGTATGAACCAACAGTTGGGGCAGGAGGTTTATATCCAACTCAGTTGTTTAATGCGGATTATTCCTGGGAAGTCAATAAAAAATTGGAAGTAGCATTACAACTAGGGTTTTTAAAAGACCACCTAAACCTTGAGGTAAGCTGGTACCGTAACCGTTCCTCCAATCAATTAGTGGGCTATCCACTTTCCGCTACTACCGGATTTGCTTCTGTACAGGCCAATCTTCCGGCTACTGTTCAAAATACAGGTTTGGAGATTCAATTTACTTCGACAAATGTTCAGAATAAAAATTTTTCATGGAAAACTTCCTTAAATGCCACTTTCCCGGATAATAAGTTGTTAAGGTTTGATACTATCGAAGAATCATCGTATGCCAACAATTACCGTGTAGGGGAACCGCTAAACATATCATTGCTCTATGCCTATGACGGAATAGATCCGGAGACTGGGTTTTATAATGTTTTAGATGCCAATGAAGACGGTAGATATGATAATGACGATAGGGTGGTCATTAAAAATATGGGAAGAAAATACTATGGTGGTGTCAGCAACCAAATTGCGTATAAGGGATTATCCTTTCAGTTTTTGTTCGAATATGTTAAACAGTCAAATACGAACTTTTTATTAAGGACGGCCCCAATGGGAATAAACAACCTTCCAAAAGAGTATTTAAGTTCTTGGGAACAGCCTGGAGATGTAGAGCCACAAAAGTTATCAGAATCCATAGATGCCATATATGGCCATGTTTACGCAGGAAGCAGTTCGCTTAATGTTACCGATGCATCGTTTTTACGATTAAAAAACGTTTCCCTGTCTTATCGATTTCCGCAGGAACTCTATAAAAAACTGGGGATTGAATCAGGGATGATCTATATCAACGCACAAAATTTATTGACAATTACGGACTATTTAGGTCCGGATCCCCAGGGAGGGGCAAGTGTGGTGCCCCCTTTAAGGACCATAACCTGTGGGATTCAAGTAAACCTGTAAAACATTAAGTATGAAAAAGCATAAAATACATATAGTATTGACGATTGTTTGTCTATTGCAAATCTCTTGCGAGGATTTTGTAGCGATTGATACGCCCAATGACAGAATAGTAAGCGAAGTGGTTTTTAACGATGACCAAACTGCCAACAGTGCGGTAATAGGGATCTATAACGAACTCTTTAGGTCAGATTTTTCAAATGGGGGCATTGCTTCTGTAACGATGTTAGGAGACTTATCTGCAGATAATTTGAATACAGCATATATAGATAACGTTGAATTGAAGGAATTTGAAAATAATCAAATCCTAATCAATAATAGTTATAATTTAAGGATATGGTCCAGTGCATACAACATCATATATATGTGCAACGCAGTTGTAGATGGCTTGAATCGGTATAGTGGTGTTTCACAGGCATTAAAGGTACAGCTCATCGGAGAAGTACAGTTTGTCCGGGCTTTTGTATACTTCTATCTGGTTAATATGTATGGGGAAGTACCACTTGTCCAATCTACTGATTACAGAGAAAATGCAACGGCTTCTAGGGCAGCTGTTGAGGAAGTTTATGATGCAATTGTTGCTGATTTGGAAAGTGCCATCAGTGTATTGGGAGAAAGTTATGAAGATGAACAATATGGACGTTTACGCCCCAATAAATTTGTGGCAACTGCTTTATTGGCCAGGGTATATCTCTTTTTGGAAAACTGGGAACAGGCAGAAGCATTGAGTTCAATAGTTATAAACAACTCTGATGACTATGGATTGTTGTCAAACCTGGATGATGTTTTTTTGGCCAATAGTAGGGGAGCCATTTGGCAGATTACTCCAGCAGGGGGAGGTGCACTGAGTACGGTAACCAATGAGGCGGAAAAATTTATTTTGATGAGTAATCCCATGCTATCCAGCCAAACCCCGGTTGTTTTAAGCCCCGATTTAATAAGCTCATTTGAAGAAGGTGATTTAAGGTTGGCGAATTGGATTGGAGCCTATAGTACTGATGACGAACTGTTTTATTATCCTTATAAATACAAAAAAAATAGGGCTTCAGAAGTAGCTGTCACCGAATATTCCATGGTATTGCGTTTGGCCGAACAGTATTTGATTCGGGCAGAGGCCAGAATACATCAGGGAAAATTGATGGAGGCAATAGATGACTTGGATAAAGTGCGCGGACGGGCAAATTTGGAATTGCTTTCAGGGTCAATCCCAGGTATCGATGAAGGGGCACTTTTGGATTCTATTAATATAGAGCGAAGACGGGAATTGTTTACAGAATGGGGGCATCGATGGTTTGACCTAAAACGAATGGGATTGGTCAATAACGTATTATCGCCGAGTAAACCTTCTTGGGATAATACCGACGTGTTGTACCCTATTCCCGAAGAAGAAGTAAATAAAAATCCATACTTAGATCAAAACGATGGGTATTGAATAAGATGAAATGGAAAAGGATTTCTATAGAGGGACCATAGCAAAGGCTTTATAAAACAACTCTAGAGAAGTCATAAATTAAAGTATTAAGTCAACAAATAAAAAGAAACAGATGAAAAGTACAGGACAAGCAATTTTATATATTTTCCTTTTTTTGGTTACAGGCCTAAATGGGGAAAGCATGGTTTTACAAAGAGGCTCACTCTCGTTGGATCCATCCATTCGTTATGGGAAATTACACAATGGACTGACTTACTATATAAAATCGATAGACAATAGATCGTCGGAACTACATATTCGATTATTGATAAAGGCAGGTTGGGCGCAGGAAGGTCTGGGGCAGAATGAGTTGGCTCATGTTATGGAACATTATGGGATAAATGATGTAGCGCATTCTCCAAATGGGAAATTTTATGATGCTGCCAAAAAGGCCGGTATCAGGCATACCGATATTCGGGGGTGGACATATCCAGAGGCTACCATTTATGGTTTCAAGACGACCAAAGAGAACAAAAAGGCGCAGGGGATAGGATTCCTTTTATTTCAAGATATTTTATGGAACGTTGAGTTTACCACTCAAAATATCAATAAAGAGCGCTTAACGGTATTGAACGAGTATGATATGAAAAAGGGCGGGAAAACTGCATTTAGTATAATGAACCATATAAGGAGTTCGATTACGGGCTTTGGTGCAGCGTCCCCAAATGATTTTGAACAGCATATGAAATCCTTTAAGGAATCTGCATTGGTCCGGTTCTATGAAGATTGGTATCACCCCAATTTGGCAGCAATTGTTATTGTTGGGGCTATAGATAATGTGGATGCCATGGAAAGAAGTATAAAACAAAAATTTTCCAAGGGAAGTAAAAGTTTTGATGTTTCCGGTTATGATCGTCGCAAAAAATATAGAAATTACCTTGAACGTCAACCTCAGTTCATAAAGAAAAGTTATTCTGGCTTAATGGATGAGGAGGTCGACAAAGTATATTTTGATCTTTATTTTAGGCAACAGGAGGCCTATAAAAACGGGCGTTCAGAAACCTTGGAGGAGCAGTTGAAAAGAAAACTGTTTTTAAATCTTATAAACAGAAGGTTCAGTGAACTCCAACGATCGTATGATGTAAGGCATGTTGTAGGTGCAAAATTTATAGAAAGACCACTAACTGCACTACAATTAAGAGTCGCACTGGTGGATGGGATTGAAGAAGAGAAAAAGAGTTTGGTTAAAATATTGAAAACTTTAAAGGAGATACAAAGTAACGGTTTTACCCAAGAGGAATATGATAGGGAAAAAGAAAAACTTTTATCATCACTTTCTTCAGGGGGTACTGGACAGAACCCTTATTGGATTGAGGAAATCCAGAATCATTTTATCCATAACGAACCACTCCCCGGAAAAAAGCGGGAGATTTTATATAGGTTTTTAAAAGATCTAAATAGAGAAAGTTTTAATGGATCGGTACAACCTTACCTCAAGGATATGCCGGATGATATAACTTTATTGGCCCAAGAGGACTCCAAGGCCATATCTTATACTGAAAAGGAAATCCGAAGTTGGTTCAATGAGGTAAAGAATATGGAGTTGACTGCTTATAAGCCTTCAACCACTCCTTTATTTTTAATGGATTCTTTAGCTATAGAAGGTTTAAGAAATGTAGCTTATACAGAAAAAGAAGGGCGTGTCCCTGAAAGTAAGGAGTTTAAATTTAAAAATGGGTTGACGCTGGTTTTTAAATCCCTGGCGCCTGAAAATAAGCTAAAAAAGGGGAAAGATATGCATCTAGTCTTTAATGGATATTCCCAAACTGGAGCGGCATGTTATCCTAAAAAGGATTTATTTTCTGCCATACACAGCGCCAACATTGTACAACATGCCGGGGTTGGGGGAATTGACCATTTTGAGCTGATGAGGTATTGTGCAAAAAATGAGTTTAAGGGGGCAATTAGGCCTTATGTAAAATATAATGAAAGTGGGATAAAAAGCAGGGATTTATCTTCGCTAAAAGATTTGGAAACAGCCTTACAATTGGTGTATTTATATTTTACCGCTCCGAATAAAAGCAATGAAGCTTTTGAGAATTGGAAATACCATACCCTTTCCACTCCCAGGTATAATGTTATAGAGTACGATATGGAGGATGGTATAAAAAATATTCTTGGGGATAAAACTCATATCCCCATGGGCACGGCAGCGCTTAAAGGGGTTTCGTTAACAGATATGGAGCGTTCTTATACTATATACCGGGAAATATTTGGTGATGCAGGGGAATTCACTTTTTTGTTCACAGGGAATTTTCCTGAAGATAAGGTTTTGTTCCTATGCCAAAAATACTTGGGAAATTTACCATTTTCAGGAAAATCCACTACCTGTAAAAATATAGAGACCCTTAAGAAAATCAATTTGCCCCAGCCTTTTTCAAAAACCTTTTTTACAAAGAAGGATATGGATGATATTCTGGTAAAATTGGTTTATACTTGGGACACCCCAAATACTAGTAAGGATTGGAAGGAGAAAATAAAACTTGAGATTTTGGGGTTGTGCATGAATCCTTATTTGTATAAAAAGTTACGCTATGATTCGGTAGAAGGAAATACTTATGTTACAAGGACTTTTTCAAACAATGAAAAAGATCGGTTGTTTAATCAGTATACCATAAGTTTTAGTGCCAAAGAAGAACACATAAGTCACTTAATATCCGAAGCTAAAGGGGTTGTTCAATTATTTAAAAAAGGGCCAATTGACGAAAGTGAGTTCAATTCAGCTCAGAAAGGGTTATTGTCGATTTTAGAAGCCACAAAAGCAAAGCTTCTGTCTAAAGCAATTTATAATTGTTACCGATATGGTAATGATTGGGTAACTTATAAGGAACAAGAGGAGTTTATACAATCCTTTACTGCTGACGATATGTTGCGAACAGCTCAAGAAGTATTTAAAAAGGAGCCTTTCGAATTCCGGATGCGGTCTCGATCTGGAAGAGAATTTTGAGAAAAGGAAAGGGCCACTGTGTTAATGGCCCTTTCTAAATAATACCAATCTAATTAAGAGTGGGAGGCGTTCCTACTATTGTGACAACCTCAGTGTTGCTTTCGGCTCTGTTATTTAAGCTAGGGGTATCGTACACCTCGAAAGTTTCTCCAGATGGCTGATACGTTACTGTACAATTTTGTGGGCCAGCACCACACTCTATTTCAATGGCAGCCCAACTCTCAGGATTAGACGGGTCAGAAGGATCAAGGAGAACATACTTGGTAGCATAGAGGTTCTCATCGGAAGCTTTGTTCACAAATGCAAAAGACATTCCAATGGCCATGATAAAGGCCAACATCGGTAACATTAATTTTAAATTTTTCATGATTAAAATAATTTTAATTGTTAATACTATGCCTACTTCTATGGGGGCAGGTTTTCGGCTTTTTCTTCCCTGCTTTTGTTGCGCAACAAAATATCGTGGCGCCTAAAAAGGGCCTAGGCGGACTTTTAAACAATCGAGCAGGAACGGGGGAATACACGGGACGGCCCATCGGGGTCCGTATTGCTGCCCCGACGTACTTTAGGGGAACGCTAGTTTCTTTTTCCCGTACAGCCTTATACCGGTTATAGCCAGTAAGATGAGCACTGTATTGAGCACCAGGTGCTGCGGCCAGGATAACAGCGTGATCACCCCGCCACAGGAGCAAGGGACATAGGGGCTGAAAAATACGATGCCCGCTACATAAAGGGTGAAAAAGGCCATAAGGGCAAGGGCGCCGTAAAGGCCCTTGAGCCGGGTGGCGGGCCAAGCGATAAGGGCGGCCACTGCAATTTCCAAGAGGGGTACCGCCCAACTGAGCACAATGGCTATTGCTTTGCCGGGGATAATAGGGGAGTTGTTCAGGTTATTGAAAAAACGGTCCCCTTCCATAAGTTTGGTCGCCCCCGTAAAGACAAAAAGCAGTATGAACAGATAGCTGATGGTTTCAGTGATTAAGCCCGTATGTTTTTGATACCATTTCATGTCATTTGCGATTGTTCGGTTTGTTTTCCCAGGGCCGTACGCCAACAGGGCGCAATTCGGGGATCATGAGAAACAGCGTGATAATTATTCCGGGCAAAGGGACCGGCCAGGACGATATATCGGCATGTTCGCCTATCATAGGGGACTGCCCCAACTGTATCCTGAAATTCTGAAAATCCAAAAACTTGCTTACCGAAGCATAAACGAACAACAAGACATAGAAGAGGCGAGTCCCGTATATGAATGTTTCCCCGTACTTCATTTTCTTAATTTTAAATGAGCCTGTTTGGGGGAGTTTCCTTTTATAGGGGTGAAATTAATATAGGATTTTCAATAATCGTTTACATAAAACGATACTATTGTTATCAAAAACGATCTTTTTATGGATTGTTACAGGTATTTTGGATATAATTAAAGTAAGTTCTTATATCTTGGGCAGAAGGCTGAATATCTGCTCCCTGTGATTCTTGCTTACTGGAATTTTTCGGTTGTTTATAAAAAGGGTATTTCCCTCAAAGCCTTTTATAGCCGTTAAATTTACCACATAGCTTCGATGAACACGCTTAAAAAATTTAGTGGGGAGCTGACGTTCTATTTTTTTTAAAACCGTGGAATATAAAAAGTTTCCATTGATGGTATTAATAGTTGTATAGTTGCTGTCCGCTTCCAAAAACAAAATTTCTTTTAATATAACTTTTTCAAAATGGTTCTCCTTTTTAAGGAAAAGGCTGTCATTTATATGTAATACCGTTCCTCCTTCTTTGTTTTGATCATTTTCATCTTTCCCCGGTCCGTGTTCCATTCTTTTATGATAATTCACCAACCCCAGTTCAAGAGCGATATTGACTTGATGGGCATTAAAAGGTTTTAGGATATACGCATAGGGACGTACGCTTTTAGCGCTTTCAATCATGGATTTATCCGCATGAGAGGTTAAAAAGATAAAAGGTAGGCCATATTTGGTATTTATTATTTCGGCCAGTTCAATGCCATTGATGCCATCACCTAAAATAATATCCAACAAAATGATATCGATAGCATGGTCGCTTTCCAATACTTTTAACGCATCTTTTGCGTTGTGGACCGGTTTTAAAGCATCATATCCCATTTTTGAAAGTTTTATGGAAATGTCTTGTGCCAGTATGGCCTCATCTTCTACTATTAGGACGCTTACTTTATTTTTTTTATTGGACATTGTTCATGGGGTTTTTAGTTTAATGTGCCAGAGGGTCCCTGGATTTGACTTTTTTTTGATGATACCGCCTATCTGATCAACAAGGGAGTAAATCAATTTTATTCCAAATGAATCCGTTGTCTCCAGTTTATTTATCTGAAAACCGTTTCCATTATCCCGGATAGTTATAAAAATGAATGCCTCGCTTTTTACAACACTGATTTTCAGTTCCGGATTAGAGATGTTATCATATGCATATTTTAAAGCATTAATAACGATTTCGTTTATGATCAATGCCAGGGGAACGGCTTTGTCTATGTTTAGTTTTATTTTTTGAATATGAAAGTCCGGACTAAAAGAAGCTCCATATCCATAAAACAATCCTTCCACTAATTCCATAATATATTCTTTTAAGGGGATATATGTTCCGGAATTATCCTGATATAACTTCCGATGCACCAAAGAAAGTGCTTCAACCCTGTTTTTGCCTTCCGAGATTGCTTCCTTAGCTGGATGCCCTGATAATTCCTGTTCTTGAAGACTCAACAAGCTGGAAATCATCTGAAGGTTATTCTTTACCCGATGATTCAATTCTCTCAGGAGAATAACCTTCTCTTGTTCCCGATGGTATAATTCATTTTTTTGAAGAGCCAGGTTTTCATTGATTACCTTGATCTTTCCATTGGCCCTTGTAATAAGATATAATAAAAAAAGAAGAGTGGTTAAGCCCAGGCTTAATATCATCAGGAGTTTTTTTTGATTGGAATTAAGTCGCCCCAATAGTTTAATCTCGGATTCTTTTTTATCGATTTCGTATCCGCTTTTTATCCTTTCGATTCTCTGAATGTTCTCTTTATTGACAAGGCTATCCTGATACAGTTGAAATTGTTTCTGATAATTAAGGGCCATTTTGTAATTTTCCCGATCGGCATAGAATTCGGCAAGTATTTGGCTGAGATCCCTAACCTGTTCTTTTAACCCAATACTTTTTGCAATTTGAAGTGCCTCTAGATAGGTTTTCTCAGATTTAACTAAATCCCCCCCTTTTTGATATACCTTTCCCAGTTCGATCAAATATATCGATGAGGAATATGAGTCTCCCAAGGAATCTAATATCTTAATGGCTTTTGTCAGCATTTCTTTTGAAGGGGCCTGTAACCCTTTTGCAGAATATATCATCCCAAGATTACCAAGGGCATAACCTTCAACAATTGGATTGTTTTCCTGTTGATTTAGTTTTAACCCCTTATTGAAAAAGACCTGTGCACTATCCAGATAGCCACTTAGGCGATATGCCTCACCAAGGTTTAGCAATGTATACAACTTTTTTCGATTGTTTTCTGCCTCGTTATATAGTGTGTAGGCCTTCTTTAAGTATTTGATGGCTTCTTTAGGATTTCCATCTGTAATATAATTACTTGCCAATTGGTTATAGGAAGCCCCTTTTCTTTCGTTTAATTTCAGGGAGTCATAAATTTCCAGGGCTTTTATGGTCGCGCTTAGGGATTTGTCGTTATTCCCTAAACGGCGCTCGACATGGCTAATTTCTTCAAATGATTCAGCGATGGCTATTGGAGATTTAATTTTTTTGGCCAAACTGAGGGATTGTTTTGCTACATAGAGCGCTGTATCCAGATCAGGGTGGTAGTATGCAAGGACGCTTAATTCTTTCGCTCTGCGTTCTTCGCCGAGTTTATGATCATTTAAAAGCTGAAGGATACTATCCGCTTTTTTTCTATCCTGCGAAACAATATCATGGGAGATCAGACAAAATATAGATAGAATAAAACAGGTTAAGAAACGGGGTTCACGGCTAAACTTGTTTCTATATACCGACACCTGAGCTTACTTTGATTAAAGGATCAATAATAAAATAGTATTCTTTTTTTCTTTTACTTTGATGGTGGTCTTTCATTTCAGCAGAAAAAAGGATGCTATAACTTAAAAAAGAATTTTCAGGGCTTTTGGTCTTTACAGTGCATATTTCAGATGCATCCGGCGTTATATATAGGACCCCGTCCGGACTGAACACAACATTATTTTGGTCACAATCAAATATTGTATTCCAATTTTCATTATCAATTCCTTTTTTTTGATTGAAAGCGATTCCAATGTTCATCACTTTAACACAAACCAGTTTTATTTCTAAATGCCTTTCCTTCTCTTCCTTTTTTAAGGACAATTCGATGGTAGTATTCTCTTTTATTTCAGGGAATGTATTTCTAATGTAGATGAAATCATCGATTTCTATTGGTTTATATGAGGTTCCTATACCAAGTTCACAATATTGCAAAACTTGTTCTATTTCAGTCATATTAATAGGGAAGCTTGTGGAATCATTTCCATTCAGGACGACTTGTATTTCCATAGTTGTAGGTTTTTAATTACTCAATACGCTCATCTTCAAATTTACTTAATTTATTTAAGATGTAAGAAATTACCTCGCTAAGTATAGAGGTGCACTTCAATCGTATCCCTGCCGATCAATTTTAAAAGGACCCAAAAATGGACGTGGCCCTAATCCGTCTACTCGATGTATCTGGCCATTTACTAAAAAAATCCCGTGTCTTACATATCTTTTTTCCTTTTCAAAGCATTCGAAATGACCTTTACCTAAGTATATCCAAAAAATGGAGCTCTTAAAAAGTGTTCCACCCAAAGGATATGAAACCGATTATTAACTAAAATTTTAAAATTATGTCATTTTTAAGAGATGCAATCCAATCGTTGGACCCGACACCGGACAAAAAAAAGGAACTAACCCTTGCGGTTAATTTGCTTTTTGAATTAGCAGAACAAAAAAATGCCTTGCAAAAGGAAACTTTAAAACAGTTGCTCAGAACTGCAGGCACGCCCGAAAACCCGACAATTCCTATAACCAATACCCTAGCATTCCATGGGGAGACCAGGGCTTATGTGTCTGAAAATGCCGGCACCCTTGTCGATACGGTTACCGGTGCGATTAAAAAATTCATTGGGGGTGAAGCCGATGGTATCGTTGATGGTATTGGCGAACTTGTTACCGGAGGCTTAGAAGCTATTTTAGGTGCCGGGGAAGGCTCCCAATCAGAAATGCACTCCTACTATATCATAGTAGATGGGCTTTCGATTACCAGGCTTGATATTATGGCCTGGCAGCGAAAAATTGAAGCTACGGGAATTACAAGTGCCATTGAAAATGCAATGACATTTACTGCCGTAAAATCCAGTGTCGATGTTGATAAGATAACCTTCAATACCTTTTTACAGGCATATAAGGAACAATTGGAGAAAATGGATTTTAGCGATAAGGAGCTGATAGAGTTTATCAAAAGATCTAAAGAAATCTTTGAGCTTTTAAAGGATGAGAATTCAAAAAGCAAAAAGCTTGTATCTGCAGGCGCAACGGAGCTCATGAATCCAGGGACTATAAGCAGACTCGATTCTACGGAATTGGTTTCTAAAGGATTTTCTAACGTTCCTTTAATAAAAAAGGGATATACGTATTCATTTCGATTAACCTATGATGTTTACCAAGGCAAAGATTATAAAGGCACGGTAAGAACAGACTGGGAAGTATTCTATAAAGGACATCACCATGGAGTAAGGCCTTCGGATAGGGACATCCACAATCAATTGGTGGTATTGACCGGAGAAGTTGAAGCCTGGTGTGATTCAAGGGATATCCCCTTCCCGGGCGTTGAGGATATTCATGAAAACTATGATTTGGACACAAAATCAGCTCACTAATACATAGGTGAATTATTCTATATAATAGATACGGTCAGGCGGAGGGTTAATTTCTTTACCTGACCATGTCTATTTAGTGCAAGTTATCGACTACTCATAGGACTTCTATCTATCAAGTCCAATTGCCCCTTGGGAGGTCTTCGGTTTTTAATGGGATCATTATATATTTTTTAAAAACCAACCCGAGATAAAAACTCAAATTACTCATTGAATATTCAACGAACCTTAACTTAAGGTTCAGGTAGCTAGATAGATAGCTCATCGTATAACTTTAAAAGTATGCCAAAGTAATAACCGGCTGGTATTTGGAATAAGTATCCTTTTTATTCTTAATAGCATTTTTAGATAAAAAAATCAGCTATGGATATCGCTAAAGCTATTATCCTTCTTCTTGTCCAGCTCCTTTATAAAATATGCCGCCGTAATATCGGTATTGGCCTTAAAAGCAGCCGCAAAGCGAGGGGTAGTGGTAAACCCTACCTCTTTGGCCAAGGCATCATAAGTATAATTTCTAAGTTTTTTGTCGGTTTTTAAAAGCTTGATAAGATGGGCAATCTTTAAACTGTTTACATATTCCTGAAACGTCATCCCCCGGTGTTTCATAATAAGCTGGGAAAGGTATTTGGTATTGGTATCAAAATCATGGGCCACTTTTGGCGAGTTGACATCCTCCGGTAAATACTGTTTTTTGTCTTCAAAGACCTTTAGTTTTTTTAATAATTTAACCTCTGTTTTAGGGCTTAATTGAAAACTTTGTTTTTTAAGGACAGGCTTGGACGCCTTTTTTAATGGAAGTTTCTGGTCATCGGACATAAGTTCCCCAAATCTTTTTTGATACTTCCTTTTAAGATATAAATACCGGATGACCGTAAAGATCAATAAAACAATAATGGTAACCAGGGCCATTTCCAGTAATTTTTCACCGTTCTTTTCAATAAAAAGCTGCCGTTCCACCTTTTGTTTTTCCCGTAATAGATTTTTGAAATCATATTCCTTATGTATTTTATATGCCAGGTACCTGTAGTACTTGTTGATCCGCCTGTCGAATTCGATCAGCCTATCCTTATAAAAATCCTTCTTCCCCGGCTCCGATTTTGAATTGTAGTAAGCAATCAAAAACTCATAGGTTTCCCTTAGGTCAGGCCGTAAATAGCCCGTCCTTTTATAAATGCAGTCCACTTTAATAAGATATTTTACAGCGGTTTGAACCTGGTTCAGGTCTAAGTAGTCCTTTGCGATATAAAAGTAGGCACTGCTTAAATTGGCACTGTCTTTTATAATGGCCGGAGTTTTAACGGATTCGGTCAATAGTCGTAACGACTCTTTGTATTGCTTTTTAAAATACAGGTTAATGCCCTCCGAATGACTGAAGTAAGCATCCATTGAATGGTTGGCCAACCGTTTAGCTTCTTTCAGGCCCAATTCGTTGATCTTGGAAGTAATGCCGTAATTGTGCATCCGGTTATAACAGAGGCCTAAACAATGGAGCGTATTTAGGTACGGTCTTGAATCGGAATTTTTAAAAAACAAGGCACATTGTTGCAATAATGAGACGGCTTCATCAAAATATCCCAGAAAATATTTTGCCATAGCGATATGGTATTTGATTTTATTTCTCAGGTAGCTGTTGGAAGAGTTAAATAAAAAGGAGTTGGCCTTTAGATATAGGTCCAGTGCCCTATCGTGTTGCTTTAAATTATAATATACAATTCCTTTGGTAAGGTAACTGCTCCCGATAAGCACAGTGTCTTTGGCATGGGTAGCGGTGAGGATCATACTATCCGCATATAGGAGTCGCAGGTTTTGTTTTCCGTGATGGAGGTAGTTTTTGTACCCATTGACTGTTTCCGTTATGTTGTGTTCATTTTTGGCTTTATCCAAGAATGCCTCTAGATAGCGTAGCTGCACAGGGTTGCCGTCGTTAAAATTTCTGATACTGTCAAAAAGCGCATCATAGGAACTGTCCGTTAAATGCATATTGGCTACAGAAATATTTTCCTGACAATATCCTTGCATCCGTAATAAAAACAGAAGAATTAGTAAAGCATTTTTCATAGCATTGGTTGTTTTATGTTCAGGGGGCACATAGGAGTACCTCAGACTTTTGTATTTGATAGAAAAGTAGTTGAGGGGACTTCAAATTTAATATAAAACATTGAAAATCAGAATTCAGGTTGTTTGGAGTAGTGCTGTGATTTTCAGAAAAGCAACCCTTATTTTCAGAAAACCGGGGTATAAGTAATTGGCAGGACTGATGCCAATATTTAGCTTTACCGGGAATTCAAAAACAAAAAGATAGCTGTAAAAGTACGGCTATGGTTCTGCTTATCCGGGTAAACTGAACATCCAAAAAATTTTCAGTATTTAAAAACCAAATAACAATGAAAACAATCATAACATATCTTTTTTTGACAATCATAGTAGCCTCCTGTACCCAGGAAGGAATGGCACCCCTGGAGGAATTCAAAACACCTTATCTGACCACCGACCAACCCCTGGTATCCGATTCATTGGACTATTACTACAATAAACTTTATAATGAGTTTATAAATGTGCGAACGGCGGCGATGACACCTGAAGATCACTATGAAACCATTGCCGATCTTTGTACCAATGCCTTTGGGGAACACCTATGGGAGCTTCCCTCAACAGTTCCCACAGATTCCGCGGCAGTCTATTTTGACAAACTAATCGATGATTCAGCGCTCAGTACAGTAGCTAAAAGGCGCCTACGGATAATGACCGACACCTTATTGATACCCAGGGAAAGTTTTCAATACGGGCAGCTTTATGACCATTACGGGACTGGGATTGAAAACGACACACTTTTGCAACCCGGAGATAAACGGGTACTACTTGGAACCCTCTGGTTTATAACCGAGCTGACCCAAGAGGAGCCGATTGTCGGAACTTTAAGTGAAGATGAGGACGACGATGAGGACCGGGAAGATGAGGACTGGGACTTATCGGTAGGCCATGTATACAAATGGCTGGAAGGAAACCTACAGAGTGACGCCCAAGGGATATATAATGCCCTGATCATGGCTCTCGATAATGATTGAGCGGCCCATGAAAGCATAGCGGTTAAGGTGGTTCAACTGCTTTAACCGTTTTATCCCATTCCAATTACGGTACACGGTCACTATATAATACACCTATATGGAGTTTTATTTAAGCCGGTTAAAGGGAAACATATCTTTTATGGAACAATACAGCAGTTCCTATTTTTTATGTATTCTTTTATCGGGAAAATTAACGGTCCGGATCTATGGAGAAACGCATACTTTGAACGACGGTCAATATATAGTGATAGCACAAATCAACAGGACTATATGTACCTTACACGGCAGGGTCCGATTGGCTTTTATACTCATAGGAGGTATCGATTTTCTAACACCTTATTTGACAAATTACCCATTATTATTTATAGCTGTTATTACCGATTCCCATTTAGCGGTATTTTCCCTGAAAAAGGGACAACGGCTGCCGGTGGCAGGATTGTTAAGCTATCTGTGGTATAGATTTCGTAAGGAAATGCCCATCGAACACAAATTCCCGGAATATCTTTTTGCCGGCCTCCGGTTGCTTTTTCGGGAATTGCATGAGAATTTGATTATAAAATTACTGGCTCGATCTTATCATGCTGAGAAACTGTTTTTAGACTTCCTTACAGAGCTTAAGAGAAATAAGGGGAAAAAGCATCGTGTTGGTTATTATGCTTCAAAGTTATATGTAAGTAAGACTTATCTACGCAAAGTAGTTAAGGAGGTCAGTGGAAATCCTCCTCGGTTTTATATCGTAACAACAATCCTTTTTGAATCGAAAAGACTGCTCTATACAGCTAAACCGATCAAAGAGATATCGGACGATATGGGGTTTAATACAATATACCATTTTTCGTCATTCTTCACCAAATATGTCGGTATACCACCAAGCGTCTTTCGAGAACAATCAACAGATTGATAGCATATCAAAAGAAAATACCTCCATAAAGACGCCGGTGCCAGGGAACAGGGAAAGGCAACTGCAATGATTTTAATTAGTATCAAACAAGCAAGACAATGGCGGAAACTTACCAGGAAATTGTCGAGGAGTTTCAAAAGACAAGAACCGAATTACAACTGGACATCTTTATCTCATTTGAACAACTGGAGAGTGGGATCAAGTTTTGTCACCATGTCCTCCAACGTTTAAAGCGGTTGATCATCTTAAAAGGGTTTCAAAACAGCAGGGAGGAGATCCGGTTCTTTAAAAGCCTAAAACCCAAACCGGAATCGTGTTTGCTTTATTTGTATATGGTGCGCAGTTTTAAGCTATTGATGCCGCACATCGGGTATGGAAAGGCAACTTCATTTCATGAACAAGGAAATTCGTAAAATCAATAAGTTTTATAGAAAGCATCGGGAATTTATCTATTACATGAACCGAAAACTTGTCGATAGGGACGATCGCTATTTTATGAGAAAGGCCGAAACGATCCCTGTAAAAATTAAAAAGGGGCACTATCGCAATATGGGTTTTTCGACCCCTTGCGATGTGTTATGGGCCAGGACCAAAGCGATGGATTTATACACAAAATTTATTGAAAAGGAATATAGTGTCCTGAAAAGACAATCGCCCCACCATGTTTCACCTTCCATTGAAAATAAACCATTGCGGTGGACAGCCTCCAAGGCTTCATTAACCGAACTTATTTACGCATTGCACGAGGGCAAGGTCTTTAATTATGGAAATGTTGATATCCAGGAAATAACTTCGCTTTTTGAAGCTTTTTTTGATGTTCGACTACCACATATCTACCGTACCTACGCTGCCATAAAGTCCCGTAAGGGCGCACGGGCACGATTCCTGGAAGAACTTGTATTTCGTCTGTCACAAAAGATGGACAACGAGGACGTTGTGTAATTACATGCCATCTTACCTAAAAGTATACACAGGAAATTTTTAGCATTTCTAAAATATAAAAGCGGTAGTTTTCCCCGATATGTATTCAGATAACCACAAAAGGGCACAGGTACGGCACTTTGTTAAAGTTTCCGGTAATGACATAAGGGCTCTGATAAAAGTTTAACGTTTGACCCGGAATTTTGGCAAAGAAGTTAAATCACGGCAAGGTCGTCATATATGGCATAGGATTATGGCGGCTTTGCTTTAAAAAACCAAAGATGTATGGGAGCAACAATTATTACCACCGAAGATCTGCACCAGTTTAAAATGGAATTGATCGATGAATTAAAACAAGTACTGGACCAGTACAACGGAAATCCTTATAAAAAATGGCTTAAATCCAACGAGGTCCGGGAACTTTTGGGGATTTCTCCCGGGACCTTACAAAACCTGAGGGTCAACGGCACCCTTCCCTATACCAAAATCGGCGGGGTTTTGTATTATGATTACCAGGAAATCATGCAGGTCCTGGAAAACAATAAAATCAACAACCGTTTTTAGGAGATGAAAGGGGAAGTAAACTATATAAAGCACCTTAACGGGGTTTTTGATGTATTTGCTGCGGATTCACGATTAAATCCGACCCATATCAGCTTGTATATGGCGCTTTTCCAGCTATGGAACGCAGCCCGTTTTACCGAGAGCTTCTACATCAGTAGGGAAGAAGTGATGCACCTGTCTAAAATCGGTTCCAAAGCTACCTATCACCGTTGTATAAAAGAGCTGCATCACAGAAATTATGTACTGTATATCCCTTCTCACAATCCGTATAAAGGAAGCAGGATAAAGATGTTCCGATTTGAAACAGCAGGGGAACAAGCTGAGCACCAAAGCTGTATTCATATCGGTACAGGCACTGAACAAGCCTTGGTACCTAAAGATAAACATATACAAACCAAAAGAAACGATAAAACAATAAGGACCCCTGAATTTTTTAAAAATGTTGGTCTCAAAAGTTTTAAGGAAGGCAGAAGACAAAAAAAAAGGATGTCGTTTTCGGACCATCTGAAGACACACTCGGAAAAAAACTACAACGATCCCTTATGAAAAATTACCGGCCACATATTATCAAAGAGGGGGGCGTTGAATTTCAAATTGGAGAATTCAGGGGGGGAACGGTAATGTATGATTTTAAAAAAATGCTCATCTATATGGAGGCCAAAGGGAAACTGCTGTTCGGAAAGAAATTCCGGATCTATAAAAAAGACTACAAGACCCTTTATAAATTATGTGTCTATTACATCCGGGACGAGGACAGTTGCAGGAAACTGGGGATTGACTTCAACAAGGGACTGTTATTGTCCGGCCCGGTAGGGTGTGGCAAAACCACCCTTATGAAACTCATGCGGTATCTGGTACCCCACCGTAAACCCTGTGATCTGATCCCCTGCAGAAACATCGTGTTTGGATTTAACAATATCGGATATCGGATCATTGAACAATACGGAGACCATCGGTTTTATTGCTTTGACGACCTTGGGGCAGAACCGACGGGAAGGCATTTCGGAGTGGATTGCAATGTGTTGGGAGAAATTCTGTTGTCCCGACATGACCTTTTTTTCAAATACAAAGTAAAGACTCACGTCACCACTAATTTAAATGCACAAGAGTTGGAGGAACGCTATGGAAAAAGGGTCCGTAGCAGAATGCGCGAACTCTTTAACTTAGTGGCTTTTGATAAAGGGAGCGGGGATAAAAGGAAATAAAGGAGTTCCGGGCTTTTTACTCATAAATTTCATTCTTCACATAACTAGCATTCAACCAAAAACAATGTTTTGTAAATTCAGTGAGCCCTGTTATTTTATCCGCAACAGGCAGCTCATAGATGTCAGCTGCATTTCTTGCGTGCGGCCGAACGTGACTTATTCGATGCGCTGATTTTTTCGGGAAATATGTTTTTCTAAGGCCCTTATCCGTTACTTCTTTTACAATTTCACCTCTGGAAACCGTTTTGGTCATATGGTCCCAAACTGATTTTGCTTCAAGGATGTCAGAATATGGCATGTTCCAAAATCTCACTTTCCTTAAGATTAAATCCTCACCCTCAAATTGATAGAACACAAAGAAAAACCTACTCTCTAGAATGTTTTTGAAATCCGAATTGTCCCAATCGTTTTCAATCAATTCCCGGTATTTAAAGGTAGGGAATGAAATATCTTCTTTTGGCATGTTGTTTTCTTTAAGGCGAACAGTTTTTACACGAATATCGGCTTTTTCAAATTCTTCGATTTTTTGGCCAAGTTCAAGGCCGAGAATAGCATTCGTAAGATCTGCAAAATAACTTTTGGCCCTTTGGTTCAATTGTAGGCCTAACTCCATTTCAATTTGCACTGCTGATTTTCCGTAAAATGGCTGAAATTTTGATATGACAACCTCTTCAATTGACTGAACGGTATCTAGGATTTCAGGCCGTTTGATTATTTTTCCATAAACGGCACTTTCTTCTTGAGCGATATTGGCAATTATATGATTTACATAGCCTTGTTTTAGCGAATAGGCTCTTTGTTTTGCCTTTTCTTTATTGAAGGGTTGGTCGCGATAAGACTTTAAGGCTGTTGAGCCTTTTGTACAAGCACCAAGATAAAATGTATCGCCTTCTGATAGCTCATGGGCCTTTCCGTCTTTTATCTTTTGATTGATGGTTTCCCAGTCATGCTTGATAATCTTTAAATCTTCGTTGGGGTATTGCCAGCCGTCAATCAATTTTATCGTGTAGTCTAATAAATCTATCTTTTTATCATGTAGATAAAATACCAAAAGCAAATGGGCGTTTTTTTTCAAGAAAGAACTGTTTTCAAAGGCCTCTTTATGGACTTCCAAATAGTTGATGATATTTAAGACAAGCCTTTCTTTGGAGCGGAATTCTCCATTTTTCAGGGTTTTTAAGGGACTTGATTTAAGTTCAAGGCACGCTTCTTTAAAATCAGGTTCGGCATCAGAATTTGGTTCATAGCCGAAATAGAACTTTTCTAAAATTTGACCATAATTCCCTTTTCCTCTATAACCGTGCTTCTTGATCTCTTCTCCACAAGCTTGTCTTAAAGATTGGTCCTTTAACTTTTTAGCAAACTCAATTATTGAATCTGCCGAAGTAATATCAAGCATATTCAAATTGATTTATTTGTTTATAGAGCTCTTCCCCGATTTTTTCTATTACCCCAACAACAAGTGCGTTTCCCATAAAGAAAGCCCGTTTTGTATCTGTAATCCCTTCGAGCTTGGTGTGATTATCTGGAAACATATTCAGCCTTTCCAATTCTATTGGCGTTAATCTTCTCAAGCCCCTGTCCGAGGTGACTACATGTTTGAATCTTGATGGGGTTTTCCCACCTTCTCCCGTAATAATTGTTCTCGAAGCATTATCCAAGGCATCCGGGTATATCATGCCCCCTTCAGAATATTTATATTTATGTCCTTCGCTCGATATCCGTTCAATAGTTTTTGAACCTTTTAAATACTCCCATTTCTCTTGGTCTTTTTCATCAATGAAAAATTCACTTGTGACTTCTCCATTTTGTAAAATATCACCTAAAACCATATAGTCCCCGTCATAATTGGGTTTTGTATTCGTTGTTAAAACTTTTCCCTTTATCAGTAAGCCGGTATTTTGAAAGGGGGACAATTTTCCTGTTTTATTGAAGTTGTTTGTTATTTCAACTAAATCTCCCTTTAATTGGACTTCTTGAATGGGGTTTGTTTTAGTAACCGGAAAGGTACTTGCAATAGTGCCCTGTTTTGTTAGCCAGTCAATTTTGTCGGTTTTTAGAATTTGTTTATAAATTTCTGTGGATTTATGATAACCAATAAAAAAAACCCTTCTTCTTCTTTGCGGCATTCCGTATTCGGCTGCATTTATTACTCGCCATTCGACGGCATACCCGAGCTCATTTAAACTTTGAAGCATCACGGCAAAATCACGCCCTCTCTGTTTTGCCGGTGATTTTAAAAGCCGGTCAACATTTTCTAGGAAAAGATATTTTGGTTTGTTTTTTTTCTCTTCCAGAATTCTGTGGATTGACCACCAAAGAACGCCTTTTTTCCCTTTCAACCCTTTTGAATTGTTCAAGGTTGTCGCAACCGAATAATCTTGGCAGGGAAAACCTCCGCATAGGACATCATGGTCTGGTATCTCGTCTGTTGGCACTGTTGCAATATCTTGATTTGAATGGTTCTCTTTACCGAACCTTGCTTCATAAACCATTGAAGCATGTTGTTTTTTGGTAGATGGTTCCCATTGATTACTCCAAACAACTTTATAGTTGCTTTTCTCAAGCCCGAGACGAAAACCACCGACCCCTGCAAACAATTCTACTACTTTTAATGTCTTATTTTCCATTCGCTTGAGTTTTATAATATTTGATTTTCTCTCCGGCTACTTTGAGTATTTCAAACGTTGATTCTGTATATTTTAATTCGTCCGCAATTTTTTCTGAATACCAATTTATTGTTAGTTCACTCTCTGAGAGCCCATAAAACCTTGAAAGTCTAATGAGTTGTTCCATGGTTGGTTTTCTTTCATTTTTTTCGAACTTACTGATAAGTGATTGATCGATATCTACTTTAGCCGCCACTTTTCGCAGAATCAATTCTTTTTCTTCTCTGGCAGATTTCAATATTTCACCTAATGTTTTCATTGGTCAAAATTATTTTAGACATATATTGTCCAAATCTATAGAAACGTTTTGGATTTTTAATCTTTTAATCCTGATTATTTTTTCGCATGTTGATAGCAGGTGGGGAAGCACTTTGGTTTTATGGTATTGCCTCAACGATTACCACTGTTGTGGGGATAAAAGGAAATAAGAGGCGGTTGTTTCATGACTTTTTACCTCTTAACTATTTTTTTCGTTTGTAATGTAACTGCGTTAACCCAGTGTCGAATGCTTTTACAGTGATAAATTCAAGCAATTGTTCGGGCCTGCCGTCTTTGAACAATCGGGTTCCATTACCTAATAATACGGGGATAACTGAAATGATAAATGTATCGATCAAGTCATTTTTTAGAAGTTCATTTATTACTTCTGCACCTCCATCACAATAAATACCCTTCCCGTTCTCAGCTTTTAATTGTTGAACCAAATCGGTCAAGCTTCCTGTATAAAAGGTTGTCCTGCCTGCTTTTGGTTTTTGGGTCCGGGTAATAACATACACATCCCTTTGCCCATTGTCGTAATGAGATGGACCAATTTCCTTAAGCACGTAATCATAGGTTTTTCTACCAACGATTAGGGTATCAATTGTATCAGTAAATTGCGTGTATCCGTAATCTTCACCTTCTTTTTCTACTAATTTTAAGAAATTGAGGTCGTCATTGGGTTTTGCGATATAGCCGTCTAAACTTGTGGCAATGAAAAGTGATATTTTACGCATTTATCCTAAATTTTAATGTGACTGCAAAATTAATGTATGCAAACTGTAGTGCCTTGTAAAAATACAATAATTTAAAGTTGCGATAGCTCATTTTTTTATTTTGTGGGCGGTATTGGTCAGACTTGAGTGGTCTGGCAATCATGTTCTAGAACAAGGACTGAAAGACGGTAACAAATTGTCATTTGACTCGTCTAAATGGAACTAATATGTTTTTATATGCGAATGACCCTCCTTTTGATATCGACCATTTTTTATTTAAATGCTTTTGCCCAAAGCCCTACTATAGAACCATTTAAAAGGGACCGTTTATTAATTGTCAAAAAGAAACCTAAAAAGGGGTTTTATCACGACTATATTATATTTGTCCCAAAGGGGACGCCTATGGACAAAGAAACATTCCTGCTGGTGGAACCAAACAACACTGGTAGGGCTTCGGACAGTATTACGGTCCACAGAGATCATGCAATTGATTTGGCATCGGTAAGTTCTGTAGGAAATAATGCCGCCACGATGCTAAAAATACCCTTGCTTGTCCCGGTTTTTCCGAGGCCGGCATCCAGGGAATTAATATATACCCATGCTTTGGACAGGGATGTTATCTTGGAAAAATCAGTTGAGCTAAAGCGCCTAGACTTACAATTACTGGCCATGGTAGACGATGGGAAAAGGGTATTGGACTCTATGGGGATTAAAGTTGACTCAAAAATTTTCATGAATGGTTTTTCAGCCTCGGCTACGTTTACAAATCGGTTTTCTTTTATTCATCCGGAGCTTATAAAAGCACTGGCCATTGGGGGATTTAATGGAGAACTTATGCTTCCTCAAAATAAAATCAATGGGGTCTCATTAAATTATCCCATTGGGATAAATGATTTTACGGAGCTGTTCGGGAAAGAATTTGCTATTCATGCCTATCAAAAGATTCCTCAGTTCATTTATATGGGGGAGTTAGATCAAAATGATGCTGTACAATTTACTGATGCCTACAGTGATGATGAACGCCAGGCAATTAACCACAATATTGGGGCAAAGGTACAGGAGCGGTATCTGCAATGTCAGGAACTTTATCGGGAAAAGAGGATCTTCCCAATTTTCAAAACCTATAAGGACGTAGGTCATTGGACTGCCCCGGCGATGAATTTTGAGGTCATAAAATTCTTTTTTAGTCAAATGCAGGAAAAATAAAAAATCAATGCAATCCATAGCCCATTCCTTGGCCCATATCCAAATCCCGCATGGATTCCCATGCTAAACGCAAAAACCCATTCTCCGCCCCAGAACTCATTATACCCCATACCCCGCCCAATGCCGATTCCACACTTTTACATCCTTAAAAGCCGCATCCGTTAATAGCAATTCCCAATCATTTAAATAGTTTCTCTATACCTGTTTATTACCCTCAAAACTCTCCTTCAGCCAAAATCACTTTCGTTTCCAATACGCATATTCCTGTCCGTTTTAGGGAGGGCTACATTATCAGCACCCTTTTCCCCAAATCTTTCCATGGCTAATACTATTTTGCGTGGTATTAGGGATTTCCATATAAATATTTCTCTACTTCAGCTACGGTATACGGATGTATTAATTCGACCCTTAGGTCATTTGAAAAAAGTTATGCAAACTGCTAAATAGCAGTAAATTATAATTCATTATTTTTATGCTTGTGCAGCGTGCAAAAATACTTGTTTGTCCAATGGTAAAATGAATAACTAAAGAAGAATGCCTATAGCTATTTACCGCAAGGGTTTGTCAATTTAATAAAGCGGGGCGGGTTGAATGCCTGCATTATAAAAACCATGGAAATATCTATGAGGAGATTGGCAGAAAACGGATGGATATTGCCATGATTGGAAAATATGTTTAATATCTACCTGATTATTGTTTTAGACCCAAACAGGGTTTGCTGCGGGGATGTTCGAATCAGCTTGAAGGCTTCCTTAACAAATACATCCATATGACCCTTGATTTCCTGAAGTTAAAGGTACTTGCCAAAATAGCCATTATACATATGATGGACAAGGTGTATAAATAGCTCATGCCAAACACAAAAATGCTTAAAATGAAAACGCTGAACATTTCTGAAACTGCCAAGGCGTAACTAATGTACATGGCCCCAAAGAAATAACCCGGTTCTCTTTCAAAACTATACCCGCATTGGTCACATTGTTTTTTCATCTTTGGCATTTGAAAAAGTATGGGATTGCCTTTTGTTAAGAAAACGGAACTGCTTTTACAATTGGGACATTTTTCTTTTAAGATGTTTAACATTGTATCCATTTTAAATTATTTAGATGCTGGCAAAGGTCAGTATTTAATATAGTTAATTTGTTGTTCTATTGGAGTTATAATTTGTACTTTTAAGACATTATATTAGGTGTAAGGTTTGATGCGGGATATTAAAATATTACAACTCAGGGATTTTGATCGACAAGAAATTAAAGGGCATTTTTATGTGAATCTCCTTGAAGATCATTTAGTACAGCATGATCGTGAAATCAGGGGTTTGCATAAACACGATTTCTTTTTGGTAGTGATTTTTACCTCAGGATCTGGTTTTCATGAAATAGATTTTAACACCTATGAGGTAAAACCGGGAAGTATTTTTATGCTCAGACCTGGACAGACCCACTATTGGAAACTTTCAAAAAATAGCAGGGGGTATATTTTCTTTCATGATCAGTACTTCTATGAATCTCCTTATTTAAAACGCTCTGTTTATGACTTTCCTTTTTATGGCTCCATTCACAATCCTCCTTTTTTATATTTAGATGTTGAATTGCTGTCCGGAACCGTTGTGAAATTTAAAGAGCTGCTTTCCATTTATAAAGAGGCTGCATATATGATAAACAGGAGGTTACAAAGCTTGACGGATTTGATATATAGTGAAATCTCTGAAATGTATTTATTACAGGAAAATGTTGAAAAAGTAAAATCAAATGTATACTTAAAGCAATTCAGGGCCTTTGAAGGGCTGTTGGAGGAATTCTACAGGGTTAACAGATATCCGTCTTATTATGCGGAAAAGATGCACATCACTCCAAAGCACCTCAATCGAATCGTGAAGACTACTATTGGTAAGAGCGCTACCGAATTAATTAATGAGAGGGTATTATTAGAGGCCAAGAGGATGATCGTGTCCGCTGTTGGGTCATTGTCAGAGATAGCTTATAGTTTGGGTTTTGAGGATTATGCTTATTTTTCAAGGTGGTTTAAATTAAGAACCGGAAAGGAACCGTCAAAAATGATAAAAGGCTGATCGTGTTGTCAGAGAATTGAATATCCCTGTCTTTATTTTCTTTTGATATTTTATATAGATATGGCATAGGGTTAGAATATTTATAGAAAGATTATTGTAAAGTAAGATACTGTGCTATCATTTTAATAATCCTTTTATGTTTCGTTACAAAGGGGTTTGTTTTGTCCCATACGTAGCCCGCCAAAACAGCACATATTTGCTCTTTAATTTTTGGATTTTCGGGACGGTGGAAAAATAACGTTTGAAGATTTCCAGCATACCACTCTTTTACATAAGAAGCAAATACATCCACACCTTCTTTAATATATTGAGTATATTCTTTTTCCCAGTTTACTGTATTTTGATTTGATTCTTTAATGATAAGTTTTGCTGCTTTTAATGCAGATTCTGTTGCAAAAGTAACCCCCGATGAAAATACGGGATCGAGAAATTCAGCACTGTTCCCTGTTAATACATATCCCTTGCCATATAGTTTTTTCACCGATTTGGAATAATTTTTAATGTATACGGGCTCAAACAGATATTCTAGTTCTTTAAAACGTTCATGATAATAATTGGATAATTGAAGCATTTGGGAGAGCCTCTTGCTTGTAGAGCCCTTGTACGATTCAACAAAGTCGGTTTTTCCTACATAGCCAATACTAGTAACCCCATTGGAAAATGGAATTACCCAAAGCCATGTATCTTTGTCGATTACGTCAAAAGTAATGAGTGTCCCTTCTTGCCCCTTTGGGCGCCTTACATCTTTTACGTGGGTAAAAATGGAGGAATGTTCTGGAATGGCCGATGGCTTATCCAGATCAAGCAATCTCGGGAGCACTCTTCCATATCCGCTTGAATCTATAATATAATTTGCCTTGATGGTATATTTGTTTCCTAGGGGATCTTTTATGGTTGTTGTTGAAATTCCTTCATCGTTAAAAATCACATCCACAACTTGATGTTCAAAGCATATATCAACACCTCTTTTAATCAATTCGGAAGCTAGGACATTATCAAAATCGGCTCTGGGGACCTGCCAGGTCCAATCCCAGCCAGGAGTGTGTTTTTTACTGAAATCAAAATTGCATATAATGTCATTTTTTAAAAACCGCGCCCCAGATTTAACCTCAAAATTAGCGTCTTTTAAACAATTCAATAGATCAACTTCTTCAAAATGATCCATGCATCGCGGCAATAAACTTTCTCCAATAACAAATCTTGGGAATTTGGATTTTTCTATTACCTTGATATTTATTCCATTATTGTGAAGGTGTGAAGCGGCAACGCAACCAGAGGGTCCAGCCCCTATTATTAAAACATCAACATTGGTATTTGGTATCATTTCTATAGGATAGTACTATTTATTATTAATAAATTTGTAAACCAAAATAACTATTTTATTTTTACTTTTTTAAAATTTAAACTTTTTAGATGTTAACACTCAATGGTAAATTGGAGATAGAAGACTTTTATAGTGTTCTATTCCAGGGTTGCACAGTTCGAGTAGATGAAGGTGTATATAAAATAATTGATAAAAGCCATAATTTCTTAAAAAAATTCTCCGAAAATAAGATTATATATGGTGTTAATACAGGCTTTGGCCCAATGGCCCAATACAAGATAGAGGATTCCAAGAGGGTTCAGCTACAATATAATTTAATAAGAAGTCATGCATCGGGAACAGGAAACCCTATCCCTCCCTTATATGTAAAAGCGGCAATGTTGGCCAGGTTAAACACATTGTCGTTGGGGAATTCGGGGGTCCATAAGTCTGTTATTGAATTAATGACAGTATTAATAAACAAGGACATTACACCTCTGATATACGAGCATGGTGGCGTTGGTGCGAGCGGGGACTTGGTTCAGTTGGCTCATTTGGCACTGGTGTTAATTGGTGAAGGAGAAGTTTTTTACAAAGAAGAATGGAAAAAAGCCTCAGAAGTGTATAAGGCAGAAGGCATAACTCCCATTAATGTTGTATTGCGTGAAGGGCTTGCATTGATAAACGGGACTTCTGTAATGACGGGAATAGGAATTGTGAATTCCATATATGCCCGACGACTATTGAATTGGTCTATTGGTTGCTCTGCAGCAATAAAT
This sequence comes from Galbibacter sp. PAP.153, assembly GCF_037029175.1. NCBI lineage: Bacteria > Pseudomonadati > Bacteroidota > Flavobacteriia > Flavobacteriales > Flavobacteriaceae > Galbibacter > Galbibacter sp. PAP.153. The sequence goes on from NZ_JAZEUN010000006.1 coordinate 116,023, forward strand.
GAAATTGTACAAGCCTACGACGATCATTTATCTCAGGAGCTAAACAATACAAAAAAACATATTGGCCAACGGGCTATCGCTAAAATAATGAGAGATCATTTAAAAGACAGTTCGCTGACCAGAAAAAGGGAACACCATTTGTATGATGTGAAGGAGGAAGTATCGGTATTTGAAGACAAAGTACAAGAATACTATTCATTACGTTGTGTGCCACAAATTTTAGGACCTGTTTTAGACACGCTTAATTGTACCGAAAGGATTTTAATAGAAGAAGTAAATTCAGCTAACGATAACCCTATTGTGAGCATTGAAAGCGAGCACGTATATCATGGGGGGAATTTTCATGGCGATTATGTGTCGCTAGAAATGGACAAATTAAAAATTGTAGTGGCCAAAATGAGCATGCTGGCCGAAAGACAATTAAACTATCTTTTAAATTCTAAATTAAACAATATACTTACACCATTTGTTAACTTAGGTACGTTAGGGCTCAATTTTGGGATGCAAGGCGTGCAATTTACAGCAACTTCCACAACTGCCGAAAACCAAATGTTGTCCAATTCCATGTATGTGCACAGCATCCCTAACAATAACGACAATCAGGATATTGTGAGTATGGGGACAAACTCGGCTCTTATCACAAAAAAAGTTATAGAAAACACATTTGAAGTTATAGGTATTGAGCTTATTACCATTGTGCAGGCCATAGAATATTTAGGTGTCCAGAATAAAGTATCCTCAAAAACTAAAGCCATGTACGATACAATTAGAAAAGTTGTTCCGGCTTTTAAAGAAGATCTTGTTATGTACCCATATGTAAATAAGGTAAAAGAGATTATAATGAATAGCGAAATTTAAATTTTTTAAGTAATTTATTGGCATACAAACACTAAAATTCAATCAGATGAAATCATTAACGCAATTATTTGCTATTCTATTGTTTCTTAACGTGCACTATATTGATGCTCAGGAGCTGGCCTTAATAAGGCAGAATGATCTTTTTGGATATATAGACAATTCGGGGCAATATGTTATAGAGCCTCAATTTGAAAAAGCCGACAGCTTTTCCGACGGCCTTGCACCAGCATTAAAAGACGATAAATGGGGGTTCATCGATAAATCGGGGAACTGGTCCATAAAGGCAGCGTATGACAGGGTGAAAGCGTTTAACTCGGGATATGCCTTGGTATTGAAAGACGATAAGTGGAATTATATAAATGGAAAAGGAGAAATACTGCATACACCGGTTACCGATAAATTTTATGATTTTCAGGAAGGCGGGATTGCATTTTTTAGAAAAGAAGACAAAGTTGGTTTGATAAACACTTCCGGAAAAGTCGTTTTAGAACCGAAATATTCAGAAATAAAACCATTTCATAATGGGCATGCAAAAGTGAGAGAAGATGACTTGTGGGGGCTGATCAACAGTTCTGGAAAAGAGACAGTTCCAGTTTTGTATGAAGAAATTGGAAATTATAGTAAAAATGGGATTTGGGCCCGTAAAGGAGATGTATTCGGCATTTTTGTTGATAGTGAGTTTAAAGAAATTGAAGGCGTTGACAAAATTTGGGATTTTCCCCAAAGTTCTACTTTGACGTATGCCCGGAGTAATAAAAAAATAGGTTTTATAAACAATATTGGAAATTGGGTCGTTGAGCCTATTTACCAAGGAGCCAAAGCTTTTAATAAGGGATATGCACCCGTAAGTATTAAAAACAAGTGGGGTTATATAGACGAAAACGGAAAACAGCTGGTAGATTTTATTTATAAAGATGCTGAAGTGTTTTCAAATGATGGATTGGCAGCAGTAAAGGTAAAACGGTGGGGATTTATCACTACCGAAGGAACGCTTGTAATTCCTATGGAATATGATATTACAGCTGGTTTTTCATTCTTCGACAAGAATCAGCAAAAAGGATTTATAAACGGATTGGCACGTGTGAAATATAATAAACAATGGGGGTTTCTTAAAAAAGACGGGGAAGTTCTGGGCGATAAATGGTTTCAAAATGCCGAATTATTTTGTAAGCACTAAACAGAAAAACTACTAATACACATGAATGAGGCTAAAAAAGAATTAAAAAAATATGCACTCGTTACGGGAGGTTCCCGGGGAATAGGGCGTGCAATATGTATTCAATTAGCAAAAGATTTCGATTATAATATTCTTATAAATTACCATCAAAATGAAAGTGCAGCGCAAGAAACACTTAAATTAGTCAGGACAATAGGTGGTAATGGTGAAATAATCCAGTTTGATGTAGCTTCCATCAACGACGTTAAAATAAAATTGGATGATTGGCAGGAAAAAAACAAGGAAGGTATTATTGAAGTTATTATCAATAATGCCGGAATAACAAAAGACGGTTTGTTTATGTGGATGCAGCCAGACGACTGGAAAAATGTTATAGACACTAGTTTGCAGGGCTTTTTTAACGTAACCAATCATTTAATTCAAAAGTTATTAGTGCATAGGTACGGAAGGATTGTAAATATAGTCTCGGTTTCGGGTTTAAAAGGAACACCCGGTCAAACCAACTATTCTGCCGCAAAAGGAGCTATTGTGGCAGCAACCAAAGCATTATCTCAAGAAGTTGCAAAAAGAAATATTACTGTAAATGCTGTTGCTCCGGGGTTTATAGAAACCGATATGACGACCGATTTGGACGAAAAAGAGTTAAGAAAGTTAATTCCGGCAAATAGATTTGGTAAACCTGAAGAGGTGGCTCATGCAGTTTCTTTTTTAACTTCAGAAAAATCATCTTATATTACCGGCGAAATTATAAATATAAATGGGGGGATATATTCATAATATAATATTATAAATAGAATGCTATTGTGATGAGAAGAGTGGTGATTACAGGAATGGGAATTTATTCTTGTATCGGTAAAAACTTACAGGAAGTAAAAACATCCTTATATAATGGAACTTCCGGGATTATTCTGGATGAAGACCGAAAGAATTTTGGTTATAGATCTTGCTTGACGGGAATGGTAGGGCTACCGGATTTAAAAAAACATTTGTCTAGAAGACAAAGAGTAAGTATAGGAGATGAAACAGCCTATGCATATACAGCTACCGTTGAAGCACTGGAAAATGCAAAATTAGATCAAGATTTTTTAAACAATAATGAAGTTGGGATTATTTATGGAAACGACAGCACAGCTAAATCCGTAATAGAGTCTGTAGACACCATAAGAGAAAAAAAAGATACAGCCCTTGTAGGTTCTGGTGCTATATTTAAGGGCATGAATTCTACCGTAACCATGAACCTTTCTACTATATTTCAATTAACGGGAATCAACTTTACCATAAGTGCTGCCTGCGCAAGTGGTTCTCATGCAATCGGGATAGCATATCAGTTTATTAAGAGTGGCATGCAGGATTTTATAATTTGTGGGGGCGCACAGGAGATTAATAAATTTGCCATGGGCAGTTTTGACGGCTTAGGTGTATTTTCAACAAATGCCAATCCCGTTAAAGCTTCAAGACCATTTGATGCAGGTAGGGACGGATTGGTGCCAAGCGGAGGAGCCGCCACGTTGATAATAGAAAGTTATGAAAGTGCCATTAAAAGAGGGGCCCCGATTTTAGGGGAAATTGTAGGATATGGATTTTCTTCAAACGGGGGACATATTTCAACACCCAATGCCGAGGGGCCAGCAACTGCAATGCAAAGGGCTTTAGACCAAGCTATGCTAGCACCGCAAGATATCGATTATATAAATGCCCATGCTACATCAACCCCGGTAGGAGATGCCAACGAAGCCAAGGCAATTTGTAAGGTATTTGGAGATAATGGCCCTATGGTGAGCTCGACAAAAGGAATGACAGGGCATGAGTGCTGGATGGCCGGCGCCAGTGAAATAGTGTACTCTATGTTGATGATGCAAGATTCTTTTGTGGCGCCCAATATAAATTTTGAACAATCTGACGAGGATACAGAGAAATTAAATATTGTTAAAAAAACCTTAAATAAAAAAATAGATGTATTTTTGTCGAATTCTTTTGGGTTTGGAGGTACAAACTCAGCGTTAATTGTGAAGAAAAATGGAAGTTAAAATGAATATAGAAGAGATTAAGGAAAAAGCTAACCTTATTTTTGTTGACGAATTTGAAGTAGAACAGGAGAGTTTGGTTTCTGATGCAGTATTGAAAGACGCTTTAGAGTTGGATAGTTTGGACTATGTAGACCTTGTTGTGGCCATAGAATCTTGTTTTTCTATTAAATTGGTAGCTGAGGATTTTAAAGGGGTGGAAACACTACAAAACTTTTACGATTTATTAGAAGAAAAGATAAATGACTAAATGGTCTGGGAAATCCAAAGGTACTGTTTTAGGGTATAAAATTTTTATTTTCTTTATTAAAAACGTAAATGTCCAAGCGGCATATTTTATACTTTATTTTGTAGCCCTATATTATTTCCTTTTTTCATTTAAAAGCAATAAAGCCATCTATTATTATTTTAGCAAAAGGCGGCAATATCCCTTTCTTAAATCAATAATCGCCATTTACAAAAGCTATTTTATTTTTGGGCAAACGCTAATCGATAAAACAGCAATTTCGGCCGGATTAAGAAATAACTTCACATATGAATTTGACGGCATAGACAAGTTAAAAAAACTTCTTGATGATGGAAATGGGGGCATTTTAATTAGTGCTCATGTTGGTAATTTTGAAATAGCCGAGTTTTTTTTGAATGAAATTGATGAAAATTCACAGATAAACATAGTTACGACAGACAGTGAGCATAAGGCAATAAAAAATTACCTTGAAACGGTTACCTCCAAATCAGAAATAAAATTTATACTCATTAAAGACGATTTATCCCACATTTACCATATAAACAGCGCCCTGAATAATAATGAGCTGGTATGCTTTACTGGAGATCGTTACTTTGAAGGAACTAAATATTTAGAGATTGATTTTTTAAATAAACCAGCAAAATTTCCAGCAGGACCATTTCTTTTGGCATCAAGATTACAAACACCCGTAGCTTTTGTGTATGTAATGAAAGAAACCCTAAAACATTATCATTTATATACCCGAATGTCTCCGGCAAAACATAGAGACGAAAAAGGGTTGCTTAGAAGCTATGTTGAAAGTGTAGAAGAAATGTTGAACAAGTATCCTTATCAATGGTTTAATTACTACGATTTTTGGGAGGATAAAACACAAAAACTAAATTTATAAATAAGAAGCTAATAGAATTTTAACCAAACCCAAACTACTAAAATATAGAAATTTTTTAATGATATCCCACATTAAACCGGAACAAAACTTCTGTACGAGATTGAAATAATTTTGATGACGCTGTTTTTAATCGGGATTGTTGAAAATGTTAAGCTCATGAAAAATATACTTATAGTCTACTACTCTCAATCCGGTCAATTGTCTGAAATAATGGAGTCGGTCTCAAGCACCATGGATATTACAAATGGCATAATTGTAACAAGGCATAAAATAGAGATGGAGGAGCCATTTCCTTTCCCTTGGTCAAAAAAAGATTTTTTTAGTGTTTTTCCCGAATCATTTCTACAAGTTCCTGCCAAACTAAAACCCATACCCGAACATATTTTGAATACTAAGTTCGATTTGATTCTTTTGGGGTATCAAGTATGGTATTTGAGCCCGTCAATTCCTGTTAATTCTTTTTTAAGCATGCCGGAGGTAAAACAACTTTTTTCAAAAACCCCAGTAGTTACCGTAATTGGGTGCAGGAATATGTGGGCAATGGCTCAGGAAAAAATTAAACGGTCGCTAAAATCATGCCAAGCACAGTTGGTCGGGAATATAGCATTGGTGGATAAGCATATTAATCATATAAGCGTAATAACCATTGTACATTGGATGCTTACAGGAAGTAAAGACCGCCTTTGGCATATATTTCCAAAACCGGGTGTTTCAAAAAAAGATATTCAAGGTGCTTCAAAGCATGGAGAGGTTATAATAAATCATTTGAAAAATGACACTTTGCCCACATTAAACGGTGCACTCATAAAACAAAAGGCGGCATATATAAGTTCATTTTTACTTTTTGCCGATAAAAGAGGAAATGTGTTGTTTAATAAATGGGCAAAATATATAAAATCTAAAGGGGCTCCAAATACCATCAAACGAGATTTTTGGCTGAAAATTTTTAAATTTTATCTATTATTAGCTATTTGGATTATTATGCCAATAGTTTTTATTCTATTTTTGCTTGGATACATACCATTTTATGGAGCAATAAAAAAAGCAAAACAAAGAATTTACCAATTGAACTAAATATGGGTAACCAAAAACCTATAGTGTACATAACAAGAGTTTCCAAATTTTTACCTAATAATGCCGTGTCCAATGATGAAATGGAGAGTGTTTTAGGGCAAATTAACAAAACACCTTCAAAAGCACGTCGAATAGTTTTGCGTAATAATGGCATAAAAGAGCGTTATTATGCGATTGACAAAGAAGGAAATATAACTCACACAAATGCCGAATTAACAAGGAAGGCGGTAGAAAATCTTTTTGACGGTTCTTTTACCGGTCAAGATATCGAGGTCCTTTCCTGTGGAACTTCCTCTCCAGACCAAATAGGACCATCTCATGCCGCAATGGTTCATGGACTGCTGGCCAATAAGAATTTAGAACTAAACTCGGCCTCGGGAATTTGCTGTGCCGGAATTGCATCCTTAAAATATGGCTTTTTGTCTATTAAGGCCGAAAATTCTAATAATGCTGTCTGTACGGGATCGGAAAGGATTTCTACTTGGATGTTGGCAGATAAATACGATAAAGAAACAGAAAACTTAAAGAAACTCAAAGCACAGCCCATAATAGCATTCAAAAAAGACTTTTTACGTTGGATGCTGTCTGATGGAGCTGGTGCCATGTTGCTTGAAAACAAAAAAAATGAAAAAGGCATTTCTTTAAGAATAGACTGGATAGAAATATATTCTTATGCGCATGAACTAGAAACCTGTATGTATGCAGGAGCAGAAAAACAAGAAGACGGAACCTTAAAGTCTTGGAGCGAATACCCTTCAGACGAATGGTTGAAACAGTCGTTGTTTTCTGTAAAACAAGACGTAAAGCTTCTCGATGAAAACATTTTGGAAAAAGGAGTGGACAGCTTAAAAATGGCTTTTGAAAAAAACAGGGTGGACGAAACAAAAATAAACTATTTTTTGCCACACATTTCATCTTTCTATTTTGCTGATAAGCTAAATAAACTCTTTAAAGAAAGGGGCTTAAATATTCCTGATGAGGCATGGTTTACTAATTTAGACCGAGTTGGAAATATAGGCTCTGCTTCCATATATGTAATGTTGGAAGAGCTTTTTAATTCTGGAAAGCTACAAGAAGGAGACACAATTATACTTTCAGTTCCAGAAAGCGGCAGGTTCTCTTATGCTTATGTACATTTAACCGTATGTTGTTAGTTTGATGATTGCTATAAATAAAATTGAACACTTAATACCTCAAAAAAAACCATTCGTAATGGTAAATAAACTTGTTGATTATGCAACAACTAAAATTATATCGTCTTTTACGCCTTCAATAGACAACATTTTTTTAAAAGAAGGCATTTTTATTGAAGCAGGGATAATAGAAAACATGGCACAAACCGTTGCACTGCACACAGGCTATACATATTTTTTAAAAGGAGAAGAGCCGCCAACGGGGTACATCGGCTCAATTAAAAGAGTAACAATAAATAAACTTGTGGGTATAGGGGAACAAATAACAACTGAAGCTAATATTCTACATGAAATTATGGGAGTAACTTTGGTAGAAATAAAAGTAAAAAACGCTCATAGTGAAGAAATTGCTATAGGCGAAATGAAAACGGTCATTGCAAGCCCAAATGAGTAAAAACCGTATTTTGATAGATATCACTCAATTTTTACCACATAGAAAACCATTCCTTTTTGTAGATAAAGTACAGTTGTTGGAGGCCGAAAAGGTAACAACTTCTTTTCATATAAAAAAAGACTGCATTTTTATAGATAACAACTATTTTACTGAAATTGGCTTAATTGAAAATGCCGCACAAACATGCTCTGCAATTGTAGGGAAAAGCTATTATGACAATGACCTTAATGTAAAATTAATAGGTTTTATAAGCGCAATTAAAAATGTAAAAGTATATAAGCTCCCTAAAGTAAATACCAAAATTACGTCAAAAGCATCTCAAAAAAACAGGTATGACTTTGAAGAACACAGTATTTCCACATTACAATGTAATATCTTTGATGAGGTTAAAACAGAATTATTATCTTGTGAGATAAACTTGTTTATTCAAAAATCACCGTAGTTTTTATGAAGAAAGAAGAAGTGCCACAGGATAAAAGTAGCTTAAACACCATGAATGCCAAAGAGCTTTATTATGCTGTTGATGAGGACGGGAATTACACAACCGCAAAAAGCTCAGGGTGGGAAGCAAAAACCATTGCATTAAAAAACGCGATACAAGAAATTAATGAGCGTATTGAAGCCGCAAGACAACAAGTTATAACCGGAAAAGCAAGCCCAATAGTATATTATATGGAATTCCATAAAATGGAAATAGGTATATTGTCCAGCTATGTTGGCATGTGTAGGTGGAGGGTGAAAAGACATTTCTCGCCCAGAAATTTTAAAAAACTTTCAATTAAAGTTTTACAAAGATATGCTGATGTATTTGAAGTTAGTATTGAAGAATTAAAAGAAATACCTAATGAAGATTAATTTTACACACCATCAATCGGCGCACTGCGAGAATGGAGTGGTATCAAATCTGATGAAATATAATGGTTTTGAAGTAAGCGAGCCAATGGTCTTTGGCATAGGTTCAGGGCTTTTGTATTGCTATATCCCGTTCTTGAAAATCAATCATGGTCCTGCAATTACCTATAGAATATTACCGGGACACATATTCAATAGGTTCGCAAAACGAGTTGGGGTTAAAGTTAAGCGGGAAAAATTCAAAAACACGTCAAAGGCTAAGGCCCGGTTAGACCAAAACCTAGAAAACAATAATCCGGTAGGGGTACAAGTAGGCGTGTATAATTTAGTGTATTTTCCCGATGCGTACCGTTTTCATTTTAACGCCCATAATTTGGTAGTTTATGGAAAAGAGAACAACGAATACCTTGTGAGCGATCCGGTTATGGAAAACACAACCAAGCTTACCGAGAAACAACTGGAGAAAGTAAGATTTGCAAAAGGGGCATTTGCACCAAAAGGGCATTTGTATTATCCGATAGATTTCCCTAAAAAACTTAAATTAAAAGGCGCTATTGTAAAAGGGATAAAAAATACATGCAAAGATATGTTGGCGCCTATTCCCATAGTTGGGGTTAATGGCATGAAACTGGTAGCAAGGCTCATTAGAAAATGGCCTGAAAAAAGAGGAGTGAAAAAAGCCAATCATTATTTAGGTCAGATTGTAAGGATGCAAGAAGAAATAGGTACTGGGGGCGGGGGTTTTAGATATATTTATGCGGCTTTTTTACAGGAGGCCTCGGAAGTACTTAAAAACAAAAAATTAGCAGAGCTATCAAAAGAAATGACCATTATCGGTGATCTGTGGAGGGATTTTGCCTTAGAGGCTTCTCGGATTTATAAAAACCGAAATGCTAAAAGCGAATCATATGAATCGGTAGCTCTTCAATTGGAAAATTTAGCGATGAAGGAAAAGGAATTTTTTAAAAAATTGAGAAAAGCAGTATAAATTGGCACGATGATTCACATTCAAAAACTATCAAAAAAATATAAAGGGACCGATAAATTTTCGCTGAAGGACTTTGATTTAAATGTTCATGAAAATGAGATTTTTGGCATAATTGGGCCAAACGGTGCCGGAAAAACCACATTAATATCAATTTTATGTGCTTTAATCGAGCCTACATCAGGACGCTTTACCATTAATGGGCTTAATTATAAAAACAATAAAAAGCAATTGAAAAAAATGCTTGGCGTTGTTCCACAGGAATACGCTTTATACCCTTCGTTAACTGCTTTTGAAAACTTGATGTATTTTGGTAGTATGTACGGATTAAAAGGCGCTGTTTTAAAATCCAAAATTACCGAAATAATAAAAAAACTAGGGTTGGGGCAATTCTCAGGAAAAAAAATAGAAACATTCTCTGGGGGAATGAAAAGGAGAATTAATTTAATTGCAGGAATATTGCACAGCCCTAAAGTTTTGTTTTTAGATGAACCTACGGTAGGCGTAGATGTCCAGTCTAAAAATGTTATTATAAACTACCTTCAAGAGCTTAATAAAAACGGAACTACAATTGTTTATACATCGCACCATTTAAACGAAGCCGAAAACTTCTGTACTAGGGTGGGAATTGTAGATTACGGGAAAATAATTGCCAAGGGAACTCCAAAAGAGCTTATCGATACATATGAAAATGCGCATAATCTTGAGGATGTATTTATAACGCTTACCGGAAAAAATTTAAGAGACCATGCATAAATTTTGGGCTTCAGTTAATAAAGAGATTTTATTGCTCAGCAAAGATTTGGGTGGGCTGGTCATACTTTTTATTATGCCCATAGTCTTGATAATTACAATTACGCTAATTCAAGACAGTACCTTTAAAGCGGTTGGGGAAATTAAAATTCCAATAGTATTGGTAAACAATGACGGAGGAGAAGTTTCAAAAACCATTCTTGAGGGCATGGAAAGTTCAGGTTCCTTTAATATAATAACTATAACGAACGAAGAACAAGCAAGGGAAGCCGTGCATAAAGGGACATACCAGATCGGGATTGTAATACCTGAAAATCTATCTGCAAACCTGCAAGTAAAAGTTGAGAGAAACGTAAATGGGATTTTAGAAAGATTTATGGGCGAAGATTCAGTACCTATAAATAAAGGCAGGTCGGTGCCTGAAAATGAAATAAAACTCTATTTTGACCCTACAACCCAAAGTTCTTTTAAAAGTGCCGTAAAAAATGAAATAGATAAAATGATTTATAAAATTGAAACCGAATCAATTTATAAAGCATTTCAAGACCAATTGTCGGATGATAGTGAACCCATTTTTGAAAGAGGAGACATTATTACATTCAAGGAGGTTTCTCCAATGGCTGAGACAGAAGCATTGGTTCCTAATTCTGTTCAACATAATGTTCCTGCGTGGACACTTTTTGCCATATTTTTTATAATTGTACCATTATCTATTAATATTGTAAAAGAAAAAAATCAAGGGACCAATGTCCGCTTGAGAACATGTCCGGTTTCGTATACTACAATTATTGGGGGTAAAACAGCGGTATATTTACTAGTTTGCATCATACAATTTATGTGTATGCTTGGCATAGGCGTTTACCTTTTTCCAGAAATGGGGTTGCCGGCACTCGAGATATCTGGTAAAATAATACGCCTCTTTTTAGTAGCCATAGCTGCTGGAACGGCTGCAATTGGTTTGGGCATACTTTTGGGCACACTTGCAAAAACCCAAGAACAGTCGGCACCATTTGGAGCTACTTTTGTTGTAATTTTGGCAGCCTTGGGCGGTGTTTGGGTCCCGGTTTTTGTAATGCCAGAATTTATGCAAGCTTTGTCTCGGATATCTCCCATGAATTGGGGGCTAAATGCATTTTATGATGTATTTTTGAGAAATGCCGGGTTTGCTCAAATATTGCCTGAAATAATATTGCTGATTTTATTTTTTGTCGTAACAACATTAATTGCCATAATTTATAATGAAAAGAAAAATGCTGTTTAAACAGAACAAGGAGATAAGTTATACCATTAAAGTAAGGGTCAGGTTTGTTGAAACAGATCCTTTAGGGATTGTATGGCATGGAAATTACATTCAATATTTTGAAGACGGAAGAGAAGCATTTGGCAGGCACCATGGAATTTCATATCTCGATCAAAAGCGAAATGGATACACTACACCAATAGTAAAATCTACTTCAGAGCATAAACGCCCATTACGTTATGGAGATACAGCAACCGTAAAAACAATTTTTGTTGATAGCCCAGCCGCCAAACTGATTTTTAGATATGAGGTTTTTAACGAACAGAATGAATTGGTATGTACTGGAAGTACCGTACAAGTTTTTGTAAACGATTCAGGAGATCTGTCGTTAAATATGCCGGAGTTTTTTATTGAATGGAAGAAAAAGATAGGGCTTATAAATGAATAATGCTTACTTGTCATACAACAATATAGTTTCTGCATTGGGGAATAATTCGAATGATGTTATAGATAAAATTACGAATGAGCAAAGCGGACTTGAATTAATCGATGATAAGAAAATTCTTTCCGAGCCCTTTTGCGCATCGCTTATAGACAATTTGGCTTTGAATACTATTTTTGAAGATTTTTCCGATAAGAAAAACGAATATACCCGCCTTGAAAAAATAATGATAGTTTCATTAGGGCAAGTTATTCAGAAGGCAAACATTTCCTTAACCGAAAGAACAGGACTTATAATTTCTACAACAAAAGGGAACATAGACGTACTGGAAAAAAACAGTATTTTTCCTAAAAACAGGTCTTATTTGCATGTTTTGGGGCAGGCCATAAAAAAACATTTCGGTTTTATAAACGATGCTATTATTGTATCAAACGCATGTGTTTCGGGAATCTTATCGGTTGCTATTGCAAAACGGTATATAGATGCTAATGTTTATGATGATGTTTTAATTGTTAGTGGCGACATGGTAACCCGTTTTGTCCTTTCGGGATTTCAATCGTTTCAAGCATTAAGTCAAACACCATGCAAACCTTATTCTATTTACCGAAGCGGTATTAATATAGGCGAAGCGGCAGCTAGTGTTCTGGTAACGGGCAAAATAAACAATTTAACCACCGAATCGGTAGAAATATTGGGCGATGGTTCTTGTAATGATGCCAATCATATATCTGGTCCCTCCAGAAAAGGGGAAGGTTTATACAGGAGCATTAAAATTGCCATTAAAGAGGCAAAAATATCACCAGCTGAAATCGATTATATTTCTGCTCATGGAACAGCAACCTTGTTTAATGATGAAATGGAAGCGATTGCTTTTAATAGATTAGGATTAAGCAAAACACCTCTTAATAGTTTAAAAGGCTATTTTGGCCATACACTTGGAGCCTCCGGGCTAATTGAAACTATTGTAGGCATGCATGCATTAAAAAATAACATGCTGTATACCTCATTAGGGTTCGATAAATTGGGGGTGTCGCAAAACATAAATATTATAAAAAAAGGTGCAAACCAAAAGCTCGACATTTTTTTAAAAACAGCCTCAGGTTTCGGGGGTTGCAATACAGCCGTAATTTTTAAAAAAGTACAATATGCATAAAAGAGAATGGTATATTAAATCATATTGTACAATTAAGAATCAAACAATTGTATTGGATGATAAGGTGGTTTTCCAAGATAATGAGAAGGAATTTTTAAAATTCATAAAAACAGCCTATAAAGAAAAGCTTGACCAGTATCCAAAATTTTACAAAATGGATGCGCTCAGTAAACTTGCCTTTGTAGCCTCAAATATATTATTCGAGAGCGAAGACATAAATCCCGAAGGTGAAAATAATATAGCCGTCGTGTTTTCAAATAGGGCCTCTAGTTTGGATACAGACAGAAAACACCAAGCTTCTATTGAAAATACTGGAGGGTATGGGGCGAGCCCTTCGGTTTTTGTTTATACATTGCCCAATATTTGTATAGGAGAGATAAGTATAAAATATAAACTTTATTCTGAAAATAGTTTTTTTATCTTTGACCGCTTTAATGCAACTCATTTACACCTGAATGCCGAAAGCTTAATGCGGGCAGGAAAAGCAGATAAAGTTTTATGCGGATGGGTTGATATGGATAAAGATTCTTATAATGCATTTGTGTATTTAGTTTCTTTTGAAGGAAAAATTAAACACAACGAAGAAGAAATTTATAGACTTTATAACAAATAATATGGATGCTTTAAAACTGGAATTAAAAAATAAGATACTCGATCAGCTTAATATTGAAGATATGACTGCCGACGATATAGCCGATAACGATGCGCTTTTTGGAGAAGGGCTAGGCTTAGACTCTATTGATGCATTAGAGCTTATAGTTTTGATGGATAAAGTATATGGAATAAAATTATCCGACCCCAAAGAAGGGAGGGCTATTTTTCAGTCAATAGAGGTAATGGCCAAATATATTTCAGAAAACCGGTCCAAATAATTAATATCAAATTCAATGGGCAAGGGCATAGCAATTACGGGCATGGGAATTATTTCTGCAATAGGAAATAATTTGGAAGAAACCTATACGTCGCTCATTGAAGAAAATACCGGTATTTCTAAGGTTAAAAAAATAGATACAGTCCATAAGGATAGTATACTTGTTGGCGAAATAAGCGCCACAAACCAAGAATTGGCACAGCATTTAGATCTTTCTGTAGATAACAACTATACCCGAACTGCACTGTTGGGTGCATACGCAGCTAAACAGGCCATAAATAATGCAGGAATAACCAATATAAACATGTATAGAACAGGCCTTATATCGGCTAGCAGTGTTGGGGGAATGGATATGACAGAAAAGTATTATTACAGATACTTGGAAGATAAAAGTGTTCAAAAATATATTGAAGCCCATCCTATTGGCGATTCTACCCATAAAATTGCACAATATATAGGCATACAACAATCCATGATTACATCTATAAGTACGGCATGTTCATCTGGAGCCAATGCAATTATGTTGGGGGCAAGGCTTATAAAATCAGGAAAACTAGACAGGGTAATTGTAGGAGGTGCAGACTGCCTGTCTAAATTTACAATAAACGGTTTTAAAACGTTAATGATTTTATCAGATGGCCACAATACACCTTTTGATGCCAATAGAAAAGGATTAAACTTGGGTGAAGCAGCTGCCTTTCTGGTTTTGGAATCAGATGAAGTAATCAAAAAGAGCAAAAAAAAAATACTGGGATATGTAAGAGGATATGGAAACGCAAACGATGCTTTTCATCAAACAGCTTCATCAGAAAATGGAAACGGCGCTACGCTGGCAATGAAAAAGGCAATTCAAGTAGCAAAACTAAAGCATAATGAAATTGATTATATTAATGCTCACGGGACTGCCACGGAAAATAATGACTTATCAGAGGGGAGGGCTATTATACGTGTTTTTGGTGAAAATAACATTCCTGATTTTAGTTCGACAAAACCTTATACGGGACATACTTTGGCTGCCGCAGGGGCAATTGAGGCCGTTTTTGCAGTTTTTGCACTTCAAAACAATGTCGTTTTTCCGAGTTTGAACCATAACACCCCCATGAATGAACTTGATTGCATTCCTCAGACAAGCCTTAAAAAGAAGGAGATCAGGAATGTATTATCAAATTCATTAGGCTTTGGTGGTAATTGTACGGCAATCATTTTTTCTAAGGAGCCATAGAAAAGAAGAATGCTGTAATCGAAACATATAAAAAACATTAAGAAATTTAAACGCGTGAAAAATGTTTATGTAAATAGTGTAGCGTCTATTTCGCCTCAAGAAACCCTAGATAATACTATTTTTTTATCTGAAACCATTTCTTATAATGATAATGTACTTTTTGCCTTAGAACCAAATTATAAGGAATATATCTCTCCAATAGCGGCCAGAAGGATGGCAAAAGGAATAAAAATGGGCGTGGTAGCTGCAAAAAAAGCAATTAAAGAAGCCGGGGCAAATACCATTGAAGCAATTATAATGGGGACTGGAATGGGCTGCGTAAGAGACTCAGAACGATTTGTAAGTGCAATAATAGATAATCAGGAAAACTATCTAACCCCAACATCGTTTATACAATCAACCCACAATACCGTTGGCGGGCAAATTGCATTAGAATTACAGTGTAAGGGCTATAATTATACATATGTACAAGGGAGTACTTCTTTTGAAACAGCCCTTTTAGATGCTATAATGCTTATTTCAAGCAATGAAAACAATACTGTTTTACTGGGCGGAGTGGACGAAATAGGTGACCAAACTTTAGAATTCTACAAAAAAATTAACCATGTAAAGGTCGAAAAAATAATAACAGAAGAATTGTTGGATAGTAAAACCAAAGGAGCGGTTTTTTCTGAAGGGGCAAATTTCTTTATGCTGTCCGGAACGAAACAAACCTCCACATATGCCGAGGTGATTGATGTACAAACCTATAATACAGTTACCGATAGAATAAGCGATGTAGCAAAACAGTTTATAGAAACACACGAATTAACAACCGAGGATATAGATGTTGTCGTATTAGGGTATAACGGCGATATTGATTTTGATTTTTATTATGATGAATTGAAAAGTGAACTGTTTAAAAACACACAACAGGTTTTCTATAAACATTTGTCGGGAGAGTTTAATACAACATCTGCCTTTGGCTTTGGATTGGCTCTAAAAATTATAAAGAATCAACATATCCCCGATTGTGTAAAATTAAATTCAACTGTACAAAAACCTATTAAAAAGATATTATTGTACAATCAATACAGAGGAAACGACCATAGTTTTATCCTGCTTCGTCAATGTTAAAATATAGAACTGTAAATATAGTTGCCACCTTACTTATATTAATTGCAGCAGTTGCAAACTATATAATAGGGTCTACGCCATGGACAATAGGTGTTATAGCAATATGTTGGTTACTGCTTACAGTTATCGGGTCTTTCCATGTGCGGTGGAATTATCATATAAACCATTATAATAAAAACGGATTAACAAAAAGGGATATAGTGTCTATTACTTTTGATGACGGACCTAACCCCGACTTTACACCGCAAATTATTTCTATTCTAAAGAAATATAAGGCAAAAGCAACTTTTTTTTGCGTAGGAGAGCAAGTAAAAAAACATCCTGAAATTTTAAAAAAGATAATAAGCGAGGGCCATACAATAGGGAATCATACCTATTCCCATGCTAAAAATTTTGGCTTTTTTAGCACGAATAAAGTGGTTGACGAATTAAATAGAACAAACACAATTGTTAAAGAAATAACGGGACTCAACATGAAAATGTACCGCCCTGTATATGGTGTTACAAACCCCCATATTAAAAAGGCCCTAAAAACCACAAAACACCACCCTGTTGGCTGGAGCATACGCTCTTTGGATACAACAGGGATAAGCTCCAATGCCGTATACAGCAGAATAACAACCCGAATAAATAAAGGAGATATTATTTTATTACATGACACTAACCTAAAAACCATTGAAGTATTGGAACGGTTATTGCTATTTCTAACGCAAAAGGGAATACAATCTGTTAGTGTAGATTCGCTATTAAAAATCAATGCATATGATAACTAAAATTAGTTGCTTTTTTTTATTGCTTGGAATTTCGGTGGCCGCTCAAAACAAGATGGCACCGGAAGAAATAAAAGACTTGACGGTTACCGTAAAAGAAAGAGCTGCGCTAACTGAAACCATTACGTGCGATTTTGTTCAGTACAAACACCTCGATTTTTTAGCCAACGACATTGAAACATCAGGCCGTTTGGCATATAAATCGCCAAATATAGTTAAATGGGAATATAAGGCACCGTTTAAATATGCAATACTTTTTAAAGGAGAAACGCTGTATATTAACGACGAAGGAAAGAAAAGCGACATAGACATGAGCTCTAATGAGTTGTTCGAACAGCTAAACAAACTTATTGTAAATAGTATAAAAGGAGATATGTTTAACAAAAGCGAATTTAATATTTCATACTATAAAGATGGAGCGAATGCCGAAGTGCATTTTAACCCTAAAAAAGAGGGATTTGCTAAATATATTAAAACCTTTCTTATATGGTTCAACCAAAAGGGGGACGTAGAGACATTTAAAATGATAGAGCCTTCTGGAGATTATACCAAAATTCTTTTCAAGAACAGAGTAATTAACAAACCGTTACCCGATGAGGTCTTTACTCCTTAGTTTATGCATTTTCTTACTTTCGTGTGGAAACTACCCTAAAAGCAATGACTTTATGCCAAAGCAGATGCTTGAGGGGGAGGTAATCAATCCGTATTTTTCAAATGAATTAACAGACTATGTTTATAAAGTATCGATTAGCTTACAAAAGCAATCCTTTAGTGGGATATTAATACTGAAAAAAATAGACACTAATCATCATAGGGTCGTATTTACTACAGAAATGGGAAACAAGATTTTTGATTTTTCTTTTTTTGAAAATGACTTTAAAGTGAATTTTATCCTTAAAAAAATTGATAGAAAAATGCTTGTAAATATGCTTAAAAACGATTTCAACACCCTGACAAAAGAGGTAAATCCAGTTACAGGCACCTATATAAAAGAGAACACAATAGTCTACCAAACAAATATGTACGAAAAAAACCATTATTATTTTATCCGCAACGAACAACTGATTAAAATTGTGAAGACCGTTGGCAGAAAGGAAAAAACAATATTTCTGTTTTCGAAAATAAATAATAATATTGCACAAAACATTCAAATTTTGCATAATAGCCTTAAATTAAAAATCAATTTAACGGCATTATAACAAGCATTAAAACAAATCCAAAATATGCTTTTAAAAGATTTCTATAAAGTAAATACCTTGGTAATGGAAGAAGGTAAATTAAAGGCTTCAATTACTATAAACAAAAAGCACGAGGTATTTAAGGGGCATTTCCCGGGCAATCCGGTTACGCCTGGCGTATGTATGATGCAGATTATAAAAGAATTGGTAGAAGAGATAACAGGTAAAAGTTTGTTTATGGAATCTTCCAGTAATGTTAAGTTTATGGCAATAATAAATCCGGAAATTACACCCGATTTAAATTTGACAACAGAATTTACAGAAATCGAGAACGGGGTTAAAATAAAGAACATCACAAAATTTAACGATACTATAGCACTTAAATTGAACGCAGTTTTTATAGAGAAACCATAAATTTAGAGCAAAAAACATATCTAAAATGAAAATTTTACTAATAGTGCTTTTTTCCGTGAACTTTATAGTGCAGCCTAATATAGATACCATTAGAGAAGCATTTAAAGAAGCAGGTAAAGACAATGCAAAAATTATTTATTTTAATAGCTTGACAGCAAATGTTAGCATAGAAAACAACAATGCTACTTTGGTTGCATATAAGGGTGCAGCATTGACGTTGCAAGCTAAAATTGCGAAAAAAGTAAAAGAAAAGAAAACTCTTTTTAAAGAAGGAGTTGCCTATATTGAAAAAGCAATAAAAAAAAATCCGGACGAAATAGAAACAAGGTTTATACGATTGGTTATTCAAGAAAATACCCCTGAAATTTTAAAATATAAAAGCAAGATAGAAGAAGATAAAGAATTTGTTCTTGCACATTTTGACGAAATCGAGTCCCCTTTGCTAAAAAAAGATATAAAAGCTTATATTGTGCAATCAGGAACATTTAATAACACACAAAAATAATACCATATACTATGAAAACATGCTTTTACTTACTACTGTTTACATTTATTAATTTAACGTATGCTCAAGATACGAATGTAGAGAATGGCTCTAAAGATGAAACTAAGCAAATAATAAAAAAGTACATTGACGAATATAGCTATCATAGCAACGCCGACAAACATTCGATTATTGCTACTTTTGAAGGAGATTATTTGAGACTTACCGAAATGAATACTAAGGGAACCAAAGAAAAAGAAAGTTTAATATTCGACTTTTCTCATGTATACAAGTTTCAGAAAATATCAAAAAGATCCCGAAATACAGCATTTTTAAACATATATGTGTCTTTTTTAAAAAACGAGAAAAGAGATAAATGGGATAAATATAAACTTGTATTATTAGTTAAAGGGCATGATAAGGCAGAAATCATTCAAAATGCATTAAAACATTACAATGAATTATTGCTAAAGGAGAAAATAGCTAATTAACACCAATTTATAGAGAACCGTAAAGAGGCATTTATACTTTGATATCATTGAAAACAGGCGTTAGAAATAGTATAATTGACGATATATGTGTATTGATACCCACCTATAATAATGAAAAAACATTAGCGGGAATTATAGACGGGGTACTTAAGCATACAAAAAACGTTATTGTTGTAAATGACGGTTCGAGCGATTGTACTGCCGAAATCTTAAAAAAATATGAAGGAGAAATTTATGTGTTGCACATAAAGAAGAATAAGGGAAAAGGGAATGCACTTCGAATAGGGTTTAAACACGCCATATCTTTAGGGTTTTTGTATGCAATTACAATTGATTCAGATGGACAACATTTTCCTTCAGACATACCGTTTTTTATAAAGGAATTAAAAAATGCTACAGATAAAAAAACATTGTTTATTGGGGCGAGAAATATGGTGCAGGACGGGGTGCCGCGAAAAAGTAGCTTTGGAAACAAGTTCTCTAATTTTTGGTATTGGGTTGAAACGGGAATTAAATTAAGCGACACACAATCTGGATTTCGTTTATACCCATTGGCGGAAATAGCAAAACTTCATCTTTATACTGTTAAATTTGAATTTGAAATTGAAGTAATTGTTAAGGCAGCTTGGAACGATGTAAAGGTTAAAAATATCCCTATAAAAGTTCATTATGACCAAGAAAACAGGGTATCTCATTTTAGGCCATTTAAAGACTTCACCAGAATTAGCATCCTCAATACTTGGCTGGTATGCGTAACGCTTTTCTATATAATACCCCGTAACCTATACAGAAGGCTTAAAAAAAAAGGAATTAAACGGTTTTTTGTAGAAGATTTTTTGCACAACTACGATTCACCAAAAAAAAAGGCATTATCAATGGCTTTGGGTACTTTTATAGGCATATCCCCGTTTTGGGGGTTTCATTCCGTTATAGTAATCCTGCTTGCCATTTTTTTTAACCTGAACAAGGTAATAGCCTTTACCTTTTCTAATATAAGTTTACCACCATTTATTCCATTTGTAGTGTTGGCGAGCCTTTATACTGGTAATTTTGTCCTGGGCCAAAAAACAACGTTTTCAATAGAAGATGTAAAGAATAGCTTTGAATTCCTAGGGCATATAGAAGCTTATATTATAGGAAGTTTTTCTTTAGCTACAATTGCCTCACTAGTTGTTGGGTTGATTGGGTTTTTATTTTTCTCTCTTTTTGACAAGAAAAAAATAGTATTGAAAAGTGGTTAATTTTTTTTATAACATATATCAATATCTAACTTCTAAAAAGGGCTTTGCTATAGGAATTATGGTTATAGTATTCCTAACATTGGGATGGCTGGCTACTAAAATTCAATTTGAAGAAGATATTACTAAATTAATTCCGGCAAGCGGCAAAGCCAAAGAGGCACAAAAAATATTAAAAAATGTAAACTTTGCCGATAAAATCATTGTAAACATTACTAGAGAATCAAATGGAGGTATTAACGACCTTACTCAATATGCAACGGCATATATAGACACTCTTAATAAAAATGCAGCCCCCTATATTAAAAATATACAAGGGAAAATAGACAATAAAGAGATATTTAAAACATTTGATTTTTCGTATGAGAATCTACCTATTTTGCTCGACCGGGAAGATTATGCTTATATCAAGCAAAAAATAAACAACGATAGTATTAATGCAATTACAGAGCGTAATTATAAAACCTTGATCAGTCCGTCGGGAATAATAGCAAAAGAGACTATACTTAAAGACCCACTAGGACTTTCCTTTATGGCATTAAAAAAGTTGCAGCAGCTTAGTTTCGGTAAAGATTTTACTCTAAAAGACGGGTTTTTAATAAGTAAAGACAATAAACATTTGCTTTTGTTTATTACACCAACCCACCCGGCAAGTGAAACAGAGCAAAATGCAGCCTTAATTGCAAGCCTTGAAAAAACACATTCTATTTTAAATAAAAAATACGAAGAAAAAGTATATAGTGAATATTTTGGAGCAACCCCGATAGCTGTTGCAAATGCCAAACAGATAAAAAGCGACATACAATTTACTGTGGGAATTGCGGTAATGCTACTCCTTATTGCATTTATATTTTTTTACAGGAAATTACTTATTCCGGTTATTTTGTTTACCCCTACTGTCTTTGGGGCATTGTTGGCAATTGCCTTTCTATTTGTGATCCGAGAAAAAATTTCTGCCATTTCGTTAGGAATTGGGTCTGTTTTATTGGGAGTAACACTAGATTATTCGTTGCACATACTAACACATATTAGAAACGGTAACCAAACAAGAAAACTGTACAAAGATATTACATGGCCTATATTAATGAGCAGCCTTACAACGGCATTGGCCTTTTTATGTTTATTGTTTTTAAATTCTCAAGCACTGCAAGACCTCGGTATTTTTGCTGCAGTAAGTGTTATAGGATCCTCGATTTTTGCGCTACTTTTTATACCACAGGTATACAAAAAAAGCGTTCAAAAACTTAAAAAAGACAACAAAATAGATGCTATTGCTGCATATCCATACCATAAAAATAAGTGGCTACTCATACTTGTTGGAGCACTTTTTATTACGAGCTTGTTTACATACCATCGTGTGGGGTTTAATAACGATTTGGAGACTTTAAATTTTGAGCCTCAAAAATTTAAAGAAGCTCAGCATAGATTAGATGCACTTACCAATATATCGGCAAAATCAATTTATCTAATTGCCCATGGTAAAAATGAGGAGGCTGCTTTTGAGGCAAATGATTTAATTTATAAAAAGCTTAAATTATTAAAAGAAGAGAGAAGGATTATGGATTATAGTTCTATAGGTGCTTTAATCCATTCTAAAAAAGAACAACAAACAAAAATAGATTTATGGAATTCCTTTTGGGATGAAAATACCATTGCCATTACAAAACAAAACCTTATAGAAAGTGGCCGGAAATTGGGATTTAAAGAAAATACCTTTGCCCAGTTTTACTCATTGTTAAACAAAGACTTCCATCCGTTGAACAGTCGGGAGTTCGCTAAACTTAATGCCACTCTTTTTGAAGATTATATAAGCAGTAAAAACGATCTTACAACAGTTGCATCGGTTGTTCAGGTAAAAAATGAAAACCTTGAACAAATCGAGGACATTTTTAAAGATAAACCTGGTATTTTAATAATAGATAGGAAGCAAATGAGCGAAACACTTCTTGGAAATTTAAAGACCGATTTTAATGATTTAATTAAATATTCACTCATTGTTGTCCTGATACTTTTGTTTGTATTCTATAGGAGCTTATCGTTAACTATTATTACAGCCATACCTATATTATTGACATGGGTTTTAACCATTGGTATTATGGGAATGCTACATATCGAGTTCAATATTTTCAACATTATTGTTTCAACATTTATATTTGGCCTCGGCATAGATTACAGCATTTTTATAACAAACGGGCTACTGGCAGGGTACCGCACGGGAGAAAAAGCGCTCCCTACTTACAAAACATCTATCTTGTTATCTGTAATGACAACGGTTTTAGGCATTGGAGTATTAATTTTCGCCAAACATCCTGCTTTATACTCCATTTCTTTGGTATGCATCATCGGGATTTTCTCAGCAATGGCCCTTGCATTTACAATTCAGCCACGGTTGTTTAAATATTTTATTGGAGATGAAATAAACAAGCCGAAACCGATAAGGCCTTTTATTCATTCTGTTTTTTCGTTTGGGTATTTTGGTTTGGGCGGATTAATCTTGTCTGTTTTAAGTACTACCGTACTAAAAATATTACCCATAAGCAATAAAATAAAAATGAATTGGTTTCATAAAATTGTATCAAAGATTATGAAATCGGTGCTATACACCAATGGGTTTGTAGAAAAGAAGGTAATAAACCCGGGGAATGAAACATTCGAAAAGCAATCGGTAATAATAGCTAATCACACTTCGTTTTTAGACATTTTGGCTATTGGTATGCTTCACCCAAAAATCATTTTTTTAGTTAACGATTGGGTATACAATTCGCCTGTATTCGGTAAGGCGGTCCGGTTGGCAGGGTTTTATCCTGTTTCCGAAGGAATTGAAAAAGGACTTTCCCATTTACAGAAAAAGGTAGACCAAGGATACTCTTTAATGGCTTTTCCCGAGGGGACACGTTCTAGTTCGAATAAAATAAAACGCTTTCACAAAGGGGCTTTCTTCTTGGCAGAAAAGTTTAAGCTCGATATTGTTCCAGTGCTGATTCATGGAAATTCCGAGGTGTTGCCCAAAGGGAGCTTTGTTATAAAAGACGGGAGCATAACACTAAAAATTTTAAACAGGATAAAGGAAACCGACACAAATTATGGAGATACCTATTCTACAAGAGCCAAGTATATAGGAGCATATTTTGGATCGGAATTTAAAAAATTCAGAAATGAGATAGAGACCCAGACATATTTCAACAGGGTCATAAAAGAGGCATATCGATATAAGGGAGACGCTATATATGGCAAAGTAAAGGAGAGTCTTGAAGACAACAAAGAGATATATTATAAAATAATAGGGACTTTAGAAGCAAAAGATGTGATAATACATTGGTCTAAAGAGCATGGCCAACTGGATTATTTAATCTCGCTCGATGCCATTGACAGAAAGGTAATTACTCACTTAAAGAATAACACATCCCGAACAATTCTAAATAATAGTTATATTACTAATGGAGTACACAAAATTATGGCTGTAGACAATATTGAGCAAACATACAGTTACAAAGCCGATACACTGCTAATAGATTATGAAGTTGGCGGGGAACATATTAAAGACATGAGCAATGAAGTTTCAACTATAATTATGTACAATGAAGGGCGATCGCTTTCTAAGCTTTTGGAGCAACAAAAAAACTTCAAGATAATTTACCAATCGGACGGGTTAATTATTTATAAAAAGAAGTAGCTATAAAAACATGAACAGGGTTTTGCAAAAAACAAATTTTATGGGTAACCAATACGATGTAGTTATTATAGGAAGTGGATTAGGAGGTTTAGCCTCCGCCATAATTTTGGCCAAAGAAGGGTATAAAGTCTGTGTGCTGGAAAAAAACAATCAATATGGAGGTAATTTACAAACATTTGTAAGAGATAAAACAATTTTCGATACGGGGGTACATTATATTGGCGGGTTGAGCGAAGGACAAAACCTACACCATTATTTTACATATTTAGGGATAATGAAAGACCTGAATTTGAAAAAATTAGACGAAGATGGGTTTGATGTTATTACTTTTGATAATGATGATAAAGAATACAAACACGCACAGGGATACGATAACTTTGTACGTACTTTGTCGGCCCAATTTCCCGAAGAAGAACAAAATATAATAGCATATTGCCATAATTTGAAAGAAATGTGCAGGAAATTTCCTTTATATACCTTAAAAAAAGGAAAACCATATTACGACAAGATTGAGATATTCCAAGAGAAAGCAAAATCCTGTATAGAGTCGTTTACAAGAAACGAAAAATTAAGAGCAGTATTGGCCGGGACAAATTATTTATATGCCGGAGATAGTAAACGAACCCCTTTTTATGTCCATGCATTATCGGTAAATTCGTATATAGAAAGTGCCTACAGGTGTATCAACGGAGGAAGCCAAATATCTAAAACCTTAATCAAACAACTTAAAAAATACGGTGGAGAGACATATAATCACCAAGAAGTTGTTAAATTCGAATTTGACGGTTCAGGAAAATTATCAAGTATTAAAACCAATAAAGGGGATGAGATTAATGCCGATATTTTTATATCCAATATAGAGCCTAAAACAACGCTTAAATTAATAGGGGAAGATCGATTTAGGAAATCGTATGTAAACAGGATAAAAAATATTGAAAATACAATTGCTGCCTTTAGTATGTACCTGGTATTAAAACCAAGAACATTTAAATACCAAAATAGAAATTATTATCATTTTAAAGACCATAAAAATATTTGGGACACACAAGAATACACAGAAAAAACATGGCCGGAGGGCTATATGCTGTCTATGGGCGTAAAGAAAGGTATGGGAGAATGGGCAGATAGCATAACAGTAATGACTTATATGAGTTATGGCGAAGTAAAACAATGGGAGGGCACATATAACACGGTAAATAGAAAAAATGAAAGAGGACAAACATATGAAGAGTTTAAGGCAAACAAGGCCGAAATTTTTATAAGTGAAATAGAGAAAAAATTTCCCGATATTAGAGACTGTATAGATAAAGTATATACCTCAACCCCATTATCGTATAGAGATTATATAGGAAGCTCCAAAGGTTCCATGTATGGGTATGTAAAAGATGTGCAAAACCCAATGATGTCCTTTGTTTCCCCAAAAACAAAAATTAAAAATTTATTTTTTACCGGACAAAGTTTAAACATGCATGGGATTTTAGGAGTGACTATAAGCGCAATTATAACATGCTCCGAAATTGTGGGAAGGGATTACCTTGTCGATAAAATATTAAAAAGCAGCAAAAAGGACAAGAAACCATTTAATTAAAAACATATGGGGAGTTTTAATACCACACCTATAACAGTAGTGAAAAACATTACCAAAGAAGATTTTATTGAAAAGTTTTACAAGCCTCAACGCCCTGTTTTAATAGAAAACCTTACCAAAGATTGGGGCGCATATAACAAATGGAACCTGGATTACATTCAGGAACTTTCCAAAGACCAGGTAGTGCCGCTTTTTGATAACAATCCCGCTAAAGGTAAGCAAAGCGTATATGCCCCCGTTAAAGAGATGAAGCTTTACGATTACATTCAACTGCTTAAAACAGAGCCAACCGATTTACGTATCTTTTTTTATAACATTTTGGACAGCATGCCCCAATTGCTCCAAGATTTTAAATATCCGGATATAGGGTTGAAGTTTTTTAAAAGATTGCCCGCATTGTTTTTCGGCGGCGGTAATTCAAAAGTATTTATGCATTACGATATTGACTTGCCAGACAGCATGCATTTTCATTTTCATGGAAATAAAAGTGTTACGTTGTTCCCTCCCCAGCAAACAAAATATTTATATAAAGTTCCTTTTTCCATTCACAATATCGATAAAATTGATATGGATAATCCTGATTTTGAAAAATACCCCGCGCTCCAATATGCCCAAGGTATACAGGCCAATATGAAGCATGGAGACGCCCTGTACATGCCCAGTGGATATTGGCATTATATAAAATACCTAGATGGAGGGTTTTCAATGACCCTTAGGGCACTTCCAAGACGCCCGGGAGTATTTGTTAACATGCTTTATAACGTTTTTATAATGAGACATTTAGACAATTTAATGCGAAAGTTTTCAGGACAGAAATGGCTAAATTATAAAGAACAGCGGGCAATTAAGAAAACAAATAAAAATATAAAATAAACCATTTGAAATGGTATTTAAAAAAAAAGTCAATTTTTGGCATCTGTATTCTTGGCTCTTACTTTTTATATTGTCTGGTTGTGGAATATCCAAGTCTATTCACAACCGGCCGGATATTGACAACTACAATGCAAATATTCCGGAACGGGTAGAAATTTCAGATACAACCTACACCCAAGGTGTAAATTTTTTACAAAAAAACAAATATGGCCTTTGGGAGTTATACGTGCAGGGCGATCCACTTGAAAGAGGCTTGTTGTCGGGAAGTTTAACGCGCGAGCTTTTTCAATACCAGGAAAAAACTTTTTTCTCTAAGGTAGAAGAGCTAGTCCCTTCAAAATTAAAGCAGGCTTTATTAAGAAAGTTTTTGGCATGGTATAACCGTAAAATGTATTTATATATTCCAGAAGAGTACAAGGCTGAAATTTATGGGCTTTCACGTTATGCATCTCCTAGGTATAATAATATTGCCCCACCCTATTTAAGGGTTCTGTACCTTCATGGGGCACACGATATAGGACACGCCGTACAGGATCTTGCTTTGGTTGGCTGTACTTCTTTTGCCGCTTGGGGAGATAAAACAGAAGACGGAAGCTTGATTATTGGAAGGAATTTTGATTTTTATGCGGGAGATGATTTTGCAAAAGAAAAGATAGTTGCATTTATAGACCCCATAAATGGATATAAATTTATGTCGGTTATCTGGGCAGGGATGATAGGGGTTGTTTCAGGGATGAACGAAAAGGGACTTACAGTTACCATTAATGCAGGAAAGTCGGATGTTCCCTTGATTGCCAAAGACCCTATCTCTATAGTAACAAGAGAAATATTGCAATATGCAAAAAACATAGATGAAGCCATAGCAATTGCAAAAAAACGCAGTGTTTTTGTTTCAGAATCTATATTTGTGGGAAGTGCAGAAGACAAAAAGGCTATAATTATTGAAGTTTCCCCTGATAATTTTGGTGTTTACCAAGTTGAAAACACCAATGAATTAGTTTGCTCTAACCACTTTCAAAGTAACCCATACAAAAACGATAAAAACAATCAAGAACGCATAGCCGAAAGTCATTCCATGTATCGTTTTGATCGTATGACGGAATTACTTGATGCCCACCCCAAAATCACCCCAAAAATAGCAGTAGATATTCTTAGGAACAAAGATGGGCTGCACGATGAAAAAATAGGCTATGGTAACGAAAAGGCAATAAACCAACTCTTGGCACACCATGCAGTAGTTTTTAAACCAGAACAGCGGTTGGCCTGGGTTTCAACAAACCCATATCAATTAGGGGCTTTTGTAGCATTCGATCTTAATGAAGTGTTTAGTCAAAAAACTTTAAGAAAAGATTTAACTTTAGACAGGGAAGAATTACAAATTCAAAAAGACTCGTTTCAATACACGCAGGCGTATAAAAATTACGAGCGGTACCGCAGGATGAAGCATGATATTCAAAAGAAAATAAACGAAAAGGATAACATAGCCCCGCAAACAATACAAGATTTTATAAACAGCAACCCATATAATTGGGAGGTATATACATTGGTTGGCAGCTATTATTATCAAAAAAAATATTATTCGGCAGCCTTGCAGGCATACATAAAAGCACTTCAGTTAGAAATAACAACGGTGCCCGATAAAGAATATGTAGAAAAGTATATAAAGAAATCTAAAAGGAAAATAAATAAATGACCGCTTCCATAGAAAAAGCTTCGGCAATCGAAATTAAAAAATTCCAAGAAGAAAAACTGAACGGGCAATTAGCTTATTTGAAAGCAAGTTCGCCTTTCTATCAAAATCATTTTAAAAAGCACAAAATAGAAACTACCACTATTAAAACACTGGAAGACCTAACCAAAATACCCCCCACGACCAAAGAAGACCTGCAAAATCACAACGATGACTTTTTATGTGTGCCCAAGCATGAAATTATAGATTATGTTACCACTTCGGGCACATTGGGTAACCCTGTTACTTTTGCGTTAACAAATAAAGACCTAGACCGGCTAGCCTACAATGAGGCATTGTCTTTTGCCTGTGCAGGAATTACCAAATACGATACTTTACAGCTCATGACAACCATAGACAGGCGGTTTATGGCAGGATTAGCCTATTTTTTGGGCGCAAGAAAACTTGGCGCCGGTATTATAAGGGTGGGCCCGGGAATTCCGGAATTGCAATGGGACTCCATTTTAAAATTTAAGCCTACCTATTTAATTGCCATCCCTTCATTTTTATTAAAGCTTATTGCCTATGCCGAACAAAACAATATAGCTTTTGCCAATCAAGGCATAAAAGGAGTTATATGTATCGGGGAACCGCTTAGAAACCAAGATTTTTCGTTGAATGCCCTTGGACTGAAAATTAAGTCGAAATGGAAAGAGGTCAATCTTTATTCTACTTATGCATCTACAGAGATGAGCACGGCATTTACAGAATGCGAAATACAGCAGGGAGGTCACCATCATCCTGAATTAATTATAGCCGAAATTTTAAATAACAACAATATGCCGGTTTCCACCGGCGAAACAGGAGAACTTACCATAACCACATTGGGCATAGAAGGGATGCCATTGCTCCGGTTTAAAACGGGCGATATTGTACAGGCACACACAGGGCCCTGTGCCTGTGGAAGAAATACCATGCGGTTAGGCCCGATTATAGGAAGAAAAAAACAAATGATAAAATATAAAGGTACTACCCTTTACCCGCCAGCCATAGACAATGTGCTAAACGATTTTCCCGAAATAAAAAGTTATGTTATTGTAATTGATCATAACTCCTACGGAATCGATGAGATATGTGTTAAAATAGCCG
Organism: Galbibacter sp. PAP.153; assembly: GCF_037029175.1. Taxonomy (NCBI): domain Bacteria; kingdom Pseudomonadati; phylum Bacteroidota; class Flavobacteriia; order Flavobacteriales; family Flavobacteriaceae; genus Galbibacter; species Galbibacter sp. PAP.153. Next base: position 146,040 of record NZ_JAZEUN010000006.1, read on the forward strand.
CTGTCAATACTACTCAATTGCTATTGAACAAGGTTCGAGACCATTTTAGAACAAAATTGCGCGTAATACCTTTAATAGAATTCCATGATTATGATACTATTGAAAAATTGAAATTCCCAAAGATGGGCAGGAAACCTGTTATAGTTATCGATAATAGAAAAGATTAAGGGGCCTACGTTCTTTGTTTATCTCTTCCAAAGGTAGCTCCCTGTCTTTATATAGCTCTTACAATCTCATTCAAAATGTTATAATTGTGGTCAAGCTCTTCATAGTCCATAAAGTTGGGGGACTTATTTTATATACATTTTTGCTTTGTCTACTGAGTTTTTAGATGTAGTGACCAATTGATGAGATAAATGAATGATAGCTTAAAATGCCATATTTGATAATTTCTTTATCTTTAAAAAAGAATTTCCCGCCCGCTGTTGGGTCATTGTCAGAGATAGCTTATAGTTTGGGTTTTGAGGATTATGCTTATTTTTCAAGGTGGTTTAAATTAAGAACCGGAAAGGAACCGTCAAAAATGATAAAAGGCTGATCGTGTTGTCAGAGAATAAAACGTCTCAGGACATACCATTTATGTCTGCTATTTTCCTAAAACCGGGAATGGAAAGGATGCAGGCGATTTGGGATAAATTAATGATTGAGTATTATTCATTCCAATCCAAAGGCATCTTTGGAAATGCCCCCTGGGGTCGGTTGTTGACGGCGAAATAATATTTTACTGGCTAAATATACTTTAAAACTAATTATTTGCTACTTTAGTATAGTGACAGTATACGCTATAACCTTATAAAATCAAATTATGGCAGTTATAAACCCTCACATTAACTTCAATGGAAATGCCGAGGAAGCATTCAATTTTTACAAATCGGTCTTTGGTGGAGATTTTGTAAAAATTGTGCGTTTTAAAGAAATATCAGATCCTGAACATCCAATAGCGGAAAAGGATTTAAACAAGCTAATGCATATCGCACTGCCTATTGGCAAAAACTTTTTAATAGCCAATGACGTTCCGGAAAGCATGGGACGGGTTAATGAAAAGGAAAACAGGTCTAAGATATCTGTTGCTGCCGATAGCCGAGAAGAGGCCAAGAGGTTATTTAATGGGTTGTCAGCGGGGGGCGATGTTGAAGTGCTTAATGAGGGCAGTAATATGAACTCGTTTTTTGGAATGTTCAGGGACAAGTTCGGTATTGAATGGATAGTGAGCTTTGACGCTATATAAAATCGACAAGGAAATTTCAAAAACAGAAAATCCGGTTTGAAAACCGATTATGTGATACTGAAAGGGAGCTTGTGGAAAAGAAAAATTAGTAATAATAAAAAGCCTTACAACAGAGACTTTGATACGTTGTACGTGGACAATCAAAAAACAAATACGATGGCGGATAATAGAAACAAAGCGGAAAAATCAACTTCTCCTATTGATACGACCATACCAAAAGTAAAAGGTGTTGGAGGAATATTCTTTTGTTCCGAATATCCGGACAAAACGAAAAAATGGTACGTTAAAAATCTGGGAATTGAAATCAATGATTGGGGTTCATCGAGTTTTGAGTCCAGAAACCTTCACAATCCTGATACGATAAATTCGCTCCAATGGAAACCTTTTAAAAACGGCGATAAATATTTTTCACCTTCAAAAAAGGACTTTATGATTAACTATCGGGTTCAAAACATCGAAGGGCTTTTGTGCAAGCTAAAAGAAAATGGGGTAACCATACTTGATAATATAACGGCTTATGACGGGATTGGGAAATTTGCCCATATCATGGATTTGGATAACAACAAAATAGAATTATGGGAACCCGAAAATTAAGAGAACAGGGTTCCGATAAAGCATGTGTTTAATGACCTTTTACATTTTAGTAATTATCTTTATTGCTACACTAGTCCGTTCCACCTTTGGTTTCGGGGAATCTTTGATTGCTGTTCCATTGCTTGTTCTTTTAATGCCTATCGAAATTGCCGTTCCGCTTTCTGTACTAATTTCGATTTTAATTGCAGCATTTGTAGTGGTGCAGGACCGAAAACAAATACATTTTAACAGTGCAAAATGGTTGATAATTTTTGCAGCTATGGGAATTCCGATTGGATTATTACTGCTGGTTTACGGAAATGAAAACCTGATAAAATTAATTTTAGGATTCCTTATCATTTTATACTCAATTTATTCCTTGTTTTCTAAGAACCGTTTTAAATTAAAAACTGATAATAAATTTTGGTTGTTTTTCTGTGGGTTTTTTTCAGGTGTATTTGGGGGAGCATACGGCCTAAATGGGCCTCCACTTGTCATGTATGGAAATATGCGTAATTGGACAGCTAAAAATTTTAGGGCTACTTTGCAGGCTTATTTTTTGCCTGCAAGCACTATAGGAATGTTTGGCTATTGGTACAAAGGGCTTTGGGTTTCGACAGTCACATACTATTTTTTGATTTCTATTCCGGTCATCGTTCCTGCCATTCTCCTGGGAAGATATTTTAACCGCCGATTAAAGGATGGTACGTTTTTAAGATATGTTTATTGTGGTTTAATTGCCGTGGGCATTGTATTATTAGGGCAATCGTTAAGAAGGTAACGGAATTGAAGAATAAAAAAGGAAGCTTAGAATGCCCATATAATTTAATTTCTTTATCTTTAGGAGAGATTTCCCTCCCCCCTGCACTACACTATAACGTACCATTACTTAAAATAAAAACCAAAGAAAAAAATAACCATGGTATTTTTGTGCATATCTACTTTTCTTGGATGTGTACAAAATAAAACGGAGGAAAAACAAACAGCAAGTTCTTCATCCACTGAAAACGGAGGAAGCCATTACGAACAATTAGCGAGCCTGCCTTTTGAAAGCGGGTATCCGACCGAAGAGAACAGTTCTAAAATTTTAGCCGATGAACTGTACTTTCAGCGGGCCACACAAGTATATTTATGGGCCCTGCCAGCGGTAAATATGTATGCCATGAAAGAAGGTTTGGGAAAAACCTTTGGCGAAGGCTACAATGTAATATCGGTTTTTGAAAAACGCTTAAAGCCCAATACGGTTATTACCACACCAAACTCAGACGTTATTTATGCACTGGGTTTTGCCGATTTAAGTAAGACCGGACCATTGGTGCTCGACGTACCACCCATGCTCCAGGGATTATTAGATGACTATTGGCACAGGCCTTTACAAGGCCCCAAAAGGCCCGACGTCACCCATTTCTTGGGCGACATCGGCTTCCCCGGGCCCGATAAGGGAAAAGGGGGCAAATACATAGTTGTTCCCGAGGGGTATAAAGGAAAAGTCCCCGATGGCTATTTTGTATATACCAGTAAGACCAACGGTGTTTTTATTTTTCAAAGAGGCTTTTTTAAGTCGGTGGATAATTTAGAACCCGGGGTAAAAGGCGTAGAAGGGATAAAGGTTTACCCGCTAGAAGGTGAGGCAAAACCTATGGATTTCCAACATGCTTCAGATATCGACTCATATGCATTATTTTCTCATGATGCCAGTTATTTTGAAATGCTGGACCGCTTTATCCAAAGTGACAAGGTAGACGATGTAGATCCCTATATGCATGGAATGCTTGCAGCTATTGGTATAAAAAAAGGCAAAAAGTTCAGCCCATCGCCCCATGAAAAAGAACTGTTGGACAAAGCGGCCGAAACAGCCTGGCGTATGGCCAAGAATATTTCGGCAAATTTTGATGAAGAAAAAGATGGAATTTGGTGGAAAGACAGAAAATGGGTCGCCCACGCACATACCAAGCTAGACGACTTTATGCACACCTTGCTCGATGAAGAGTTCAGGGACCGGGAAACAGGCCATGTAGATGTAAACGCCAAAGTACATATGTATGTTAACCATTATTCCATTAGTACCGGAATGATGTCGTCTATTGTCGGGCTTGGGGCCAAATACGGAAATGCCTATAAAGACAGCGACGGAAATTATTTAATGGGGGAGAACACCTACAAAATAACCTTTCTGTTGCCGACCCGAACCAACGAAAGCCTAGGGAGTAACCGCGTAAGCATAGGGCCATCTGCACTTGTGTATTATGCAGGCGATAAATTTTCCGGCGGGGCAGTTGTACAGAATTATTGGTCTTTGGGAGGTACGGGCATTAATAAGGTAAACTTGTTTAGCTGCCAGTATATAGCATATTACAATCTACCTGAGGGATGGTTTTTAGAGAGCAATACAACAGCTCAGGCAAATTGGTTGGCAGACCAAGGGCAAGAATGGTTTATTCCTATTGGTGGCGGGGGAGGAAAGACCTTTAAAATTGGCGATGGAAAGCTTTTTTATTGTGCTACGGCACAACTTTTCTATAATGCCGTTAAACCTGATATTGTTGGAGATTGGGAGGCAGTATTACAATTTCAGATTATTTTTTAATATAATGTGAGTCCCAAAATCTTCAAACCTTTCTGGAAGGGCCATAAAGTCGATTCATAATATGTCTTATTTATATGTCGAAACTATTTAGACTGTTGAGCAACAATATCTAATATCTTGAATATGGTGTTCATAATCATCATTTTATCCATATAAATTTGTAGTTCACCCAAAAAATGTTCGATGTATCAATTTTTGTTAAATATTTACATCATAAAATGTGTGTATAACAAAAAAAGGTCCCCCGTAACCTACATATCAAATAAATTATAAATAATATGTTTTTGTTATACGCACATAAAAACCAACATTCCCCCGCATGAAACCGTGCTTTTTCATTATAGTATTTTTTTCCCTTGCATTTTCCTTTGGTTTAAAGGCACAAGACAAAAAATTAAAAAAGGCAGACAAGGTCTACCAAAAGTTTGATTATGTAAAAGCAATCAACCTATATGAAGGTATAGCCGGCAGGGGATATTCTTCACCAGAGCTATACAAAAAACTGGGCAATTCATATTATTATATGGCCAAACCAGAACAAGCGGCTTCTTGGTACCAACAACTCATGGAAGAAAGCGAAAAACCCGAAGCCAATTATTACTATCGTTATGCCCAGTCATTAAAAGCAGGTCGGCAATTCAACAAGGCAAATAGCATGCTCGGCGAGCTTGCAAAAAACTACCCAAACGATATAAGAGGGAAGTTGTACAAAGAAAACCCATTGTATTTGGAGCGTATTTTCAAGGACTCTTCAAAATATACAGTTTCCCATGTTGCATTTAATTCCCCATACTCAGATTATGCACCTTCGATAACAGAAAACAATATTGTATTTACTTCTGCTAGGGACACAGGCTTTCTGGCCAAAAATATTCAAAGCTGGAACTACCGTGCGTTTACCGATATCTATACTGTTAACGATAAGGGAAACCGTGCAACCAAACTCCCAAAAAAAATAAATTCAAAATACAACGAGTCGACGGCTTTTTTTACCAAAAACGGCAAAAAAGTCTATTTTACCCGTAACAATGCCGATAAAAAAAAGCTGATAAACGGAAATGACAACATAAACCGCTTGCAGATATTTCAGGCAGACGTCATGGAAAATGGCGAATGGGCAAATTTAAGGCGCCTGCCATTTAGCAGTGATGAGTATTCGGTGGCGCACCCAACGTTAAATAAAGAAGAAACCGTAATGTTCTTTGTTTCAGATATGCCCGGAGGCAAAGGTATGTCCGATATTTACGCAGTTGCCATAAATACAGACGGGAGTTATGGGGAACCTACTAATCTGGGGGCACAGATCAATACAGAGTCCCGGGAGAGTTTTCCGTATATAAGCCCCCAAGGAAAGCTTTATTTTGCAAGTGATGGACAACCTGGTTTGGGCGGGTTCGATATTTTTTCTGCCGAAATCGACAGCCAGCTTCAAATACAAAACGTTGCCAACCTTGGCGCGGGGATCAATAGTCCGCAAGACGATTTTAGCATCACCATGTACCCAGATGGAAAAAGCGGCTATTTTGCATCCAATCGCAAAGGCGGAACCGGGAGCGACGACATCTATATGTTCGCCAACAATTGCCTCAGCACCATAACCGGGAATATTGCCAACAACCAAGGAAGCATGTTGGAAAATGCCATGGTAGTTATTTCAAACCACAAAAAAACATACAGGACCACAACCGACACCCAAGGAAATTATATGCTCGGTGAAAATTTCGATTGCGGGTCCCGACTTTCGCTTCATATTGAAAAAGAAGGGTTTCTGCCTATCGACACCGTTATCGAGACCGGTAGCGGCAAAACCTACAACTTTACGCTGGAAACAGAAAGCCTTAACGAGCGCTTGGCCCTAAACGAGATATATTTCGGTTTTGACAAATCGGACGTAACAGACAATGCCAAGCAAGAACTCGATAAAATCGTAGCGTTCCTAACGGACAATAAAGGCTATCGCCTTGAGATCGTTTCTTATACCGATAGAATTGGCAAGGCCAGTTACAACTTAAAACTGTCGCAACAAAGAGCGCAGGCAACGGCCAACTACCTTATTTCCCATGGGATTTCAGCCAACAGGATAACTTCCCAGGGAAAAGGGGAGGCACAACTGGCAACAAAATGTTTTACCGAAGGACCGTGCAACAAACCGACGTATAAAGAAAACCGACGGTCGGAGTTTAAACTTATAAAAACAAACTGATTTTTATTCAGGACGTACCCCTCGCCAATTTAGCATGGATTGGGTCTTCGGGCCTGGCTTTCGTTACTTACCTGCTTTCCGGATGAAAACACCGGGGAGAGCTCAAACACGCGCTCAATCACTCCTGCAAAAAAAATGAAATGATCAGATCAATTGTTTTTTCGTAATTCCATCAACCTGGAAACATATTTCCCGATGACGTCAAACTCCAAGTTTACCACATCGCCTATTTTGTAATTTTTAAAACGGGTATGTTCAAAAGTATATGGAATAATAGCTACGCTAAATTCATCTAACTTAGAGTCTACCACCGTTAAGCTAGTGCCGTCAATGGTAATAGAGCCTTTTTCAATGGTAACGTTGCTTTTTGCCGGGTCGTAAGCAAAAGTGAAACGCCAACTTCCGTGCTCGTCAACAATACCTTTGCAAACCCCAGTCTGGTCTATATGCCCCTGAACAATGTGCCCATCAAGGCGAGTACCCATTTTCATGGCCCTCTCCAAGTTAATTTCATCTCCAGCCTTTAAACTGCCCAAAGCCGTTTTGTCCAAGGTTTCTTTAATAGCGGTAACCACATATTCGTCTCCGTTAACCGAGACTACCGTGAGGCATACCCCATTATGGGCAACGCTCTGGTCTATTTTTAATTCGTTGGTAATAGTGCTCTTTATGGTAAGGTGTATATTTTCTTCATCCTTTACAATATTGGTGACCAATGCCAACTCTTCTATAATTCCCGTAAACATTTCTATTTTTATTAATTAAATTTGCATATGTCCATAAGTAAAATGGTTAGTCGCAAATACAATAACAAACCTACTAAATAGTACCGCAAACTACAATAGTTATTTGTTTAAGTAGGCGATAGAGGGCAAGGGCATGCAAGGTTAAAACCAGCATAGGGGTGTTTTTTGGGCCATACGTCAAAAGAGATGACCAAATTTGCGTGCCGGTTCGGGAAAACGGAAAATTAAAAAACAAGCTGTTTCCCAAAAAACCTAAAATTAAAAACAGATGAAAAACGACGATAGCATAAAGGTAGGGATTTCCATTGGGGATTTAAACGGAATTGGGTGCGAGGTAATTTTAAAGACCTTTGAAGACAATAGAATGTTGGAATTATGCACGCCTGTTATTTTTGGTTCTACCAAGGTGATAAATTACCAGCGTAAAATGCTCGACATGAACCTAGCTTATAACGGTATAGATTCGGCAGTCAAGGTAGTCCCCGGAAAATTCAATGTGGTAAATGTATGGAAAGAAACCCCGAACATAGAGCCGGGAAAAGAGACCGAAGAAGGAGGGAAATATGCTTTTTTATCGTTAAAGGCTGCCGTAACGGCGTTAAAGAACGGCGAAATAGACGTATTGGTGACCGCTCCCATCAACAAACACAACATACAGTCGGAAGAATTTAAGTTTCCGGGCCATACAGATTACCTTGCGCAAGAGCTCGAAGGAGAGGCATTGATGTTTATGGTTACCAACGACCTAAAAGTGGGATTGTTAACAGACCACGTGCCCGTAAAAGAAGTAAGCAATAAAATAACCCCAAAATTGGTAGAAGGGAAAATCAATAAAATATACAATTCTTTGGTACAGGATTTTAGGGTACGTAAACCAAAGATTGCTGTTTTGGGCATCAATCCACATACAGGGGATAATGGCGTCATTGGCAAAGAAGACGATGAGGTATTGCGCCCCGTAATCAATAAAATAAACGACAGCGGGAAACTGGTATACGGTCCTTATGCCGCCGATAGTTTTTTCGGTTCCGGGCTACACCATCAATTTGATGCTATTTTGGCATCTTATCACGATCAGGGCTTAATCCCGTTTAAGACCCTATCTTTTGGAAAAGGGGTGAACTATACGGCCGGACTGTCCAAAGTGCGCACCTCTCCCGACCATGGAACCGCCTTTGAAATTGCAGGAAAAGGAGAGGCCAACCATAAATCGTTTGAAGAGGCCGTTTTTACGGCAATTTCAATATATAGAAATAGAGAAGAATACAACGAATTAACCAAAAATCCCTTAGAAAAGGCGACAGGAAAGTTATAAACAAAAAAAAGTTAATATGATTATTATCATAAATAAAAATTTATATCTTTGCACCCGCCTTATAATTAAGGAGTAAGGTTTTTAAAACTGATGTTTACAATGAAGAAGTTTAAGGAGTTTGAGATTCCTTTTGTAGGATTAAAACAAGGAAAACACCAGTTCGATTTTGAAATTAAGAAAAAGTTCTTTGATGCTTTCGAGTTCGACGAGTATAACAATGCAGACGTAAAGGTTAAACTTATATTGGACAAAAAAAGCAACATGCTGGAGTTAACCTTTGAAAACAAGGGGTCTGTAAACGTAAATTGCGATTTGTCCAATGAGCCGTACGACCAAAAAATAAAAGGAAAGCTTCACTTATTGGTAAAGTTCGGGGAGGAATATAACGATGAAAACGAAGAAATCCTTATAATCCCCCATGGCGAGCATCAAATAAATGTAGCACAATACATTTATGAGATGATCGTACTTTCGGTTCCCAGCAAAAGGGTACACCCAGGGGTGAAAGACGGGACTTTATCGACAGAGATCTTGGAGAAACTGGAAGAGTTTCAACCAAAAGAAGAAAAAAAGAATAACGACGGTGAAACCGATCCCCGTTGGGATCAATTGAAAAAACTATTAACGGATAAATAAAGATTTAAAATGGCACATCCTAAAAGAAGACAGTCTAGCACAAGAAGAGATAAGAGAAGAACGCATTACAAGGCTACTGCTCCTCAAATTGCTACAGACCCAACAACAGGGGAACAGCACGTGTATCACAGAGCTCACTGGCACGAAGGTAAACTTTATTACAGAGGCCAAGTGCTTATTGACAACACTACTGAAGAAGTAGCATAACATGAAATTTTAGTAAAAAGAATAAAACTCTCACAAGAAGTGGGAGTTTTTTTATTCAAAATTTTTCTAAAAGTCAAAAACACCCTATTTTGCACCACTATTCGAATAAAAATTAGTAATTTGGACTGATTTTCATCGAATTTTTGCACGTTTTTGATAAAAACTAAGCGAATTATGAATAGACTTAAAGCAGCTATTACAGCTGTAGGAGCATATGTGCCCGAATATATATTGACCAACCAGATGTTGGAAACGATGGTGGATACGAATGATGAGTGGATTACCTCAAGAACTGGAATTAAACAAAGGCACATTTTAAAAGAAGAAGGTAAGGGGACTTCTTATCTAGCCATTAAGGCAGCAGAAGATCTACTTCAAAAAAGCGGCGCAAACCCGCAAGAAATAGACATGGTTATTGTAGCCACTGCAACCCCCGACTTACCCGTGGCGGCAACTGCTGCTTATGTAGCCTCGAAAATAGGGGCCATAAACGCATTTTCATACGATTTACAGGCAGCATGCTCCAGCTTTTTATACGGAATGTCTACCGCCTCCAGTTATATAGAAGCAGGTAGATATAAAAAGATATTGCTCATAGGGGCCGATAAAATGTCTTCCATTATAGATTATACAGACAGGACAACCTGTATTATATTTGGCGATGGCGCCGGGGCCGTACTTTTCGAGCCCAATGAAGAAGGGCTAGGTTTGCAGGACGAATACTTAAGGAGCGATGGCATTGGCAGGGACTTCTTAAAGATCGATGCTGGCGGATCCATACTTCCGGCCTCAGAAGAAACAGTGAAAAACAAGCAACATTATGTATATCAAGACGGGAAAACAGTTTTCAAGTTTGCCGTGTCAAATATGGCAGATGTTGCAGAAAGAATAATGGTTCGCAATAACCTTACAAAAGACGACATTCAATGGTTAGTGCCACACCAGGCCAACAAGCGCATTATCGATGCCACGGCCAACCGTGTAAACCTCGATTCGTCCAGAGTAATGGTTAACATTGAAAAATACGGTAACACCACATCGGCAACCCTGCCTTTATTACTCAACGATTACGAAAAGCAGTTAAAAAAAGGGGACAATTTAATATTTGCAGCCTTTGGCGGTGGCTTTACCTGGGGATCCATTTATTTAAAATGGGCATATAACGCATAACAGAACTCAAATTACTAACAAAACTCAATCATGGATTTAAAAGAGATTCAAAGTTTAATCAAATTCGTGGCAAAATCCGGCGCAAGCGAAGTAAAGCTTGAAATGGAGGATGTAAAGATTACCATTAAAACAGGGTCTGAGGACAAAAAAGGAGAAGCTACTACCTATGTTCAACAAATTCCTGTAAATCAGCCAATGCCCCAACAGGGTACAGCTCCACAACCTGCAGCGGTACCAGCGGCAACTCAAGCCGAGGCCGAGGCCACTCCGGCTAAAGCCACTGAAGACGATAGTAAGTACATCACTATAAAGTCGCCGATCATAGGGACATTGTACAGAAGGCCATCACCAGACAAACCAAATTTCGTTGAAGTTGGCGATACCATTGCAAAAGGAGATGTTCTTTGTATCATTGAAGCAATGAAACTGTTTAATGAAATTGAATCGGAAGTATCTGGTAAAATCGTAAAAGTATTGGCTGACGACTCTTCTCCTATAGAATTCGATCAGCCATTATTTTTGGTAGACCCATCATAGAAATTTTGAATGTTCAATTTTGAATGATGACTTTAAGTGCGTCATTTAAAATAATTTAAAATTTAGAATCGATAATTTAAAGTTTCAAGAGATGTTCAAAAAAATATTGATTGCAAATAGAGGCGAAATTGCACTTCGTGTAATTCGAACTTGCAGAGAGATGGGGATTAAAACAGTAGCCGTGTATTCTAAAGCAGATGAAGAAAGCTTACACGTTCGTTTTGCCGATGAGGCCGTCTGCATTGGCCCTGCACCTAGCAAAGATTCATATCTTAAAATATCCAATATTATTGCAGCTGCAGAAATTACCAATGCCGATGCGATTCATCCTGGGTATGGCTTCCTGTCAGAAAATGCTAATTTTTCAAGAATTTGTAAAGAGCACGGCATAAAATTTATAGGTGCCGGACCTGAAATGATTGAAAAAATGGGAGACAAGGCAAGTGCAAAAGCAACCATGAAAGCAGCTAAGGTACCAACAGTGCCCGGATCAGACGGGTTATTGGGATCTTTAGAGGAAACCAAGAAATTGGCAAAAGAAATGGGCTATCCCGTTATGCTAAAGGCCACCGCAGGCGGTGGAGGAAAAGGGATGCGAGCCGTTTGGAAAGAAGAAGACATACAAAAAGCATACGAAAGTGCCAAGCAAGAAGCAGGTGCAGCCTTTGGAAACGACGGGATGTACATGGAAAAACTTATTGAAGAACCGCGGCACATAGAAATACAGGTTGTGGGAGATCAATTTGGTAAGGCTTGCCATCTTTCAGAAAGAGACTGCTCGGTGCAGCGTCGACACCAAAAGCTTACGGAAGAAACACCGTCCCCTTTTATGACCGATGAACTCCGTGAAAAAATGGGGAAAGCTGCCGTAAAAGCCGCCGAATATATAAAATACGAAGGAGCCGGGACCGTAGAATTTTTGGTGGACAAACACCGGAACTTCTATTTTATGGAAATGAATACCCGTATCCAGGTAGAGCACCCTATTACGGAACAGGTAATAGATTACGACCTGATCCGAGAGCAAATACTGGTAGCCGCCGGCGTGCCTATTTCAGGGAAAAATTACTTTCCGAAACTGCATTCTATTGAGTGTAGGATCAATGCAGAAGATCCCTATAACGATTTTAGGCCATCGCCAGGCAAAATCACTACGTTGCATGCTCCCGGTGGACATGGTGTGCGTTTGGACACACATGTGTATAGCGGATATATTATCCCGCCCAATTACGATTCGATGATAGCCAAGTTGATAACAACAGCCCAAACAAGAGAAGAGGCCATCAATAAAATGAAACGCGCCTTGGACGAGTTTGTAATCGAAGGGATAAAAACAACCATTCCTTTCCATAGGCAGTTAATGGACGAGCCAGATTATGTTTCCGGTAATTACACCACCAAGTTTATGGAAACCTTTAAAATGAAACCCATGGAAGAGGAGTAAAGACCCTCTTTTTCTATAGTAAACAATAAGCGGCCTACAGTATTTGTAGGTCGTTTTTTATGGTAGTCCAAGACCTGGGACAAAGTCAACATCAATATAGGAATCACCAAAAATATGTTTACCTTAGGGATATGTCATTTCAATTGTCATATTGGGAGCAGGAAACCTATTTTTCCAAGGTTGACTTTACAATAATCGGTGGCGGTATTGTAGGGCTCCATTGTGCTTTGTCGCTTCGCAAAAAATATCCAAAAAACAAAATCGTGGTTTTGGAGCGCGGGTTGCTTCCCAGAGGAGCCAGTACTAAAAATGCGGGATTTGCCTGTTTTGGAAGCATTTCAGAATTGCTGGACGATCTTAATACGCAAACCGAAGAAGCAGTGGTGAGCCTGGTTGAAAAGCGGTACCTGGGATTGCAAAAACTTAAAAAAGGTCTTGGGAGCAAAGGTATCGGTTACAGGCACCATCGCGGATTTGAGTTGTTTCAAGAAGGCAACCCGGAGCTTTACGAGGCCTGTTTGGAAAACAGAAATCGGATTAATAACCTTTTATTCCCCTTGTTTAAAAAAGAAGTTTTCTCCGTTGAAAAGAATTCCTTTGGTTTTGCGGGAATCCAGGATTATTATATGGCAAATGCTTTTGAAGGGCAGATTGATACCGGGAAAATGATGTATGCACTTTATTCAAAATGCATTAAAGAAAAGATTAAAATTTTATATGGCACAGAAATGCTCGGTTATGATGATGCCGGTTCCCATGTTGAGGTACAAACCGACCTTACCAACTTCTATACCCAAAAATTGTGCCTGGCTACCAATGGCTTTCTCTCATTGAAAGAATTTGAGGACATACAACCGGCCCGTGCCCAAGTACTTATTACCAAACCGATAAAAAACCTTCATATAAAAGGGAGTTTTCATTTGGATAAAGGATATTATTATTTCAGGAACATACATAACCGCATTCTTCTGGGCGGCGGTAGAAATTTAGATTTTAAAAAAGAAGCAACCGCAGAATTTGGGACGACCGAAATAATTCAAAATAAGTTAAAAGAAATTCTAAAAACCGTTATCTTACCAAATACAGTCCCCGAAATAGATTATTCGTGGAGTGGTATTATGGGCGTTGGAAGTATAAAGAAACCCATTATAGAGGCACTTTCAAACAATATTTTTTGTGGGGTCCGTTTAGGGGGTATGGGTATAGCCATTGGCGCCCAAGTAGGCGAAGAATTGGCAAAAATAACTATAGAGCATGTTTAAAAGATTACTGCGTTTTATTTTTAAGCTATTGGTTTGGTTTGTAATAATTAGCTTGGGGCTTGTACTCTTGTATAAATGGGTTCCGGTGCCAGTTACACCCCTTATGGTAATAAGAAGCATTCAACAAAAACAATCGGATAAAGCGATTGTATGGAAACATGAGTGGATTGCGTTGGATAAAATTTCCAAAAACCTGCAATTGGCGGTGATTTGTAGTGAGGACCAAAAATTTGTTTACCACAATGGTTTTGATGTTCAGGCAATCGAAAAGGTAATCAATAAAGCTTCCGATGGCGGAAAGCTTCGTGGTGCCAGCACCATAAGTCAGCAGACCGCTAAAAATGTATTTTTATGGCCGGGCCGTAGTTGGGTACGTAAAGGTTTTGAAGTGTATTTTACATTTTTAATAGAACAACTTTGGGGCAAGGAACATATTTTGGAGGTGTATTTAAACAGCATCGAAATGGGGAATGGTATTTATGGCGCCGAGGCCGCTTCTCAATATTGGTTTCATAAAAAAGCAGGGGGGCTATCAAAATACGAAGCTGCTGCCATTGCGGCCATATTGCCAAACCCGTTAAAAATGAAAGCTGCGCCGGCATCAAACTATATTCAGCAAAGAAAAGAATGGATCGTGACTCAAATGGGCTATTATGGAGCTTTTTCGTTGCCGAAGTAAAACATAGTAATAATTATGGACGAAATTAAACAACAATTTATAAAAGAATGCCTTGCGCTTTTAAACAAGAGGATGTACCAAATACAGAAAAGCATCAAGAGTATTGAAGAATCTTTGGCCTCTGAGACAAAAAGCAGTGCGGGCGACAAGCATGAAACCGGCCGTGCCATGCTTCAGTTGGAACGTGAAAAAGCAGGATTTCGCTTAAAGGAAATTGAAGAAATGCTTCAAACATTTTCGCGTATCAATTTCAATAGAACTTCCGAAGAAAACAATAAAAGGGTAATTATTGGAAGTATGGTTAAAACAAGCGGGCATACTTATTTTATTGCAGTTTCCTTAGGAGAAATAATCATAAACAATTTAAAAATCTATTGTATTTCACCACAGTCGCCAATTGGCAAATTATTGGTTGGAAAAACCAACAAAGACATTGTCTCTTTTCAATCTTCAAAGTTTACCATTCTGGAAATTTGGTAGCAACGCGTAATTTCTTATAAAAATTAACAAGTATGTACGCAACCTTTTTTCGTTTTTCGCTTCTATAGGTTGAATAACAAAACTTAATAGCAAAAAATGAAAAATCAAAAACTAATTGCAACAACGCTGTTTGTTGCCCTTATGGGTGTATTTGTAAGCTGTACGGACGACGATTCTGACAATTGTGTTCCGGATTATACGGGCGCTTTGTCTGAAGCTGAAACAGCATTTGTAGGAGAATGGAGATTGTCGGCCATAGAAGCCGATGAAGAAGTAGACCTCACCGATGATGACGAAGACAACCCAAGTACGGATATATTTGCACAACAAACCGCTTGCCAGAACGATCAGGTATACGAATATAATTCCGACAGGACTTTTACATACAGTGCAGGTCAAAACGAGGAAGATTGTGAAGGTGCCGGGTCTATTGCCGGAACATGGAAACTTGGAGGAGATACGTTGGGACTTGTTTACAACTGTTTTGAAGACATTCTAGCGTTGGATTTTGATGCACAAAGAACAAGCTACAGAATTAATTCTAATGTGCGTATCGAAGATGTAGACGGAAAAGTAATCCAAACACAAATAACGCTTACTTATACCAAGGCGGGAGCAGAAGAACCTGCGCCAGAAGAAGAGAACTAATAAAAATTATAGTTAAGTTTTAGGTTGAAAAGCCGGGGTGTTGACTAAGGTCAGGCTCCGGCTTTTTTATGAAATTTCTTACTTACATTGTAAGGAACGGGATATTTATATATTTTTATGGAATAAATACGGCCAAAAATAAAAAACGATGAAAAAAACAACTATCCTTTCAGGTTTAATCCTATTATTTGCATTCTCCCCAATTACCACAAATGCCCAATTTTGGAAAAAAATTCAAGATAAGGTCGAAAAAAAGGCCGTGGATGTAACAGACGATATGTTAAATGGTTCAAACGATCAAGAAGAAAGTACTACTGCTCAGGGAAATGCTTCAAAAGGACAGGTGCCTTACGTGGAAGAAGTTTTTTCTTTCGTTCCGGGAAGTAATATATATTTTCAGGATGATTATGATAACGAAAACCTCGGTTCCATGCCCAGATACTGGAAAACCAATGGCACCGGATCTATTGTTGAAATACCGGGACTTCCCGGAAAATGGCTAAAACTGGGAGACCGGTCCAGTTATAAGCTAGATACTTTATTGGCCATGCCCAAAGGAAACTTTACCTTAGAGTTTGATATCGTTACAAGAAGCGATAAAGCTAAAGATATAGGCGGGATGAATTTTGGTTTTAGTAAAGACAATGCTGTCCGTTCATGGATATCCGATGCTTATAATGATAATTCCATAACATCAACAGAACTGCATTTTTGGAACAGGGATGTCTCTAATAGCAGCAGCGACACAAAAGTTAGCAATACACTGGACTTTCCTTTGGATAACTACGGAAATGCTTTAATACATGTTTCGATTGCTGTAGATGGGGGTCAAATGCGGTTGTATCTTGACAAGTCTAAACTGTTGGACGCGAAGATGTTCTTAAACGAGCCTACAAAGTATTTTTATATAAGCGCCCCACTTGATATGGATCAAGGAGCTCAACTATTTATAGGGAATTTAAAGATAGCCAATAATTAAAGATAGTTATTTTTTTAAATAGATAACGATACTTCTTTTTCTATAGGCAACGCTTTTGTATGGTTAAAATAAATGGTTTTCCTTTTTCTTTTAGCTTCAATTAAGTAATGCGAACCTTGAAAATAACAGGCTTTTACCTTCACTTTAAAAATAGAGGTAGGTACAACTTTTAGTTCGTGGGGATACAGTAAAATTTTTTTTGTTGAAGAATCTCCCTCGATAAGTTGGTTCATGGCAATTTCATTGACTTCGCCAAACAAAGAAGCCACATAGCGGTTTTTTGGCCTTTGGTAAAGCTCTTTTGGGTTATTAAAATCAATCTTTTTACCTGCTTTTAAAACCATTGTTGCATTGGCATAAGCCAAGGAATCTGTATTATCGTGCGTGGCGGTAATACAAGTTATGTTTTGCGACTTTAAATACGTAAATAAATCACGTCTCAGTCGGTTTTTCTTAAAATTGTCAATATTGCTAAATGGCTCATCAAGAAGCAGTAATTCGGGTTTGTTGGCCAAGGCTTTTGCAATAGCTACGCGTTGTTGTTGCCCACCGCTTAACTCTGTGGGCTTGGTGTTGGCGTAGGCTGTCATGCCAACGACTTCCAATAATTCGGCGATACGCTTTTTCTTTTTTCTCAAATAAAAGTTTGACAAGAATTTTCCCACGTTTTCTTCAACGGTAATAAAGGGCATCAAATCGTAATCCTGGGCAACATATTTTATAAAATCTTCCCCCGGCACAATATTGTAATTCGGACCCATAAGTTGCTTGTTGCCCCAATATAATGTTCCTTTTTCTAGATGATATAAACCATAAATTATTTTGAGCAATGTACTTTTTCCAGAACCACTTTCGCCAATAATGGATAGGTGTTCTCCTTTTTGAAGTTTAAAGCTGATATTTTTTAAGACGGGGGCCTCTTTATATTGAAAAGAAACGTTTTTTACTTCAAGCATTCCAGGAAAGTTTTTGGTAAAGATATTGATTATGAATTTTAAATCATATCCCGTAATTTAAGCATGGTTTTCCAGTTTCGTGTGGTAGCGCCAAGCTTTAATTTTTTCTCTATAAACGGATTGGAAATTTTTGCTTTTCCATAACCGTTATGGTAACAAAAGTACAGGATATTATCGCGGTGCGTATATTCTTCATCATCAACACGGTATTCATTTAAGTTTTGTATGGATTCTGGTAGAGGAGTACCTTCTAAAAAGGTGCAGTACAATTTTTCAATAGGTTCGCCTTTTTTTAAAAAGGGATTGTTCTTTATAATAGCGGTAAATTTTTTTTCAGAAATAATAAAGCACTTGACATCAAACCCAAAATGGGCTGCAATGTGCTGTTCTATCTTTTGCTGAATTTTTGAAACGTCGCTTTCATCTGAAGAAAAAATAACATTCCCGCTTTGAATATAAGAAGCCACTTTTTGAAACCCGATCTTTTCCAATGTAGCCCTTAAATCGGCCATTTTTATTTTTCTATGTCCGCCTACATTTATCCCACGAAGTAACAATATATATGTTTTCATTTTTACCCTGTTTGACTTTTTTAATACAGAACCTGTTGATGGACTAAAAATACGAACAAAATAAACCCCTTAAAATGAATCCAATTCATTTTAAGGGGTTTGTAATATTTTGAATCTTAAAATTCCTCGACGGCTTTACCTTGAGGTTTCCGCTTTATCTCTTTTTGGAGAGGTCGGAACCGTCTCTTTTTGGCAGGTTTGTTAGTCCAATCCACCTTTTCTGTTTGGTTCTCTTGCTTCTGGCCATTCGCGTGGCTTTCCTGTTTCGTCATCAATTGGTAAAACACTTTTTACATTGGATGTTTTTTGCGGATCTTCACAGGCCATATATGCTAAAATAGCGGTTAGAATGACATTGTTTTGCACATCGTCAAAAACAATTTTGTCGTAAGTGTCCAGATTGGTATGCCATGTATAATTCCAATAAGCCCAACTTAAGGAGCTTAAGGAAAATGCCGGAGCGCCTTCGGCCACAAACGAGGCATAATCTGATCCGCCTCTCGCGGGAGTACCGGGAAAGTGTGTTTCAATTTGTTTTGTGATGCTTTCGGGAACTGCATGTAGCCACCTTCCCAAATATTCATAAGAATTTAAAAACCCTTGCCCTGATAAATTTACTACGCGTCCCGTTCCATTATCTTGATTAAAAACGGCTTGTACGTTCGCAACAATTTCAGGATGATCTTCTACAAAGGCCCTCGACCCGTTTAACCCTTGTTCTTCGCTTCCCCACAAACCAATAATAATAGTCCGTTTAGGGTTTGGGTATATTTTTTTAAGAATACGCGCAGTTTCCATCATGGTAATGGTTCCCGTACCATTATCGGTAGCACCCGTACCGCCATCCCAAGAATCGAAATGGGCAGATAGAATTACATATTCGTCGGGTTTTTCCGTACCCTTGATGGTTGCAATGGTGTTGAAAGTGGGCACAGTGCCTAAATTTTTAGATTCGGCAACAATTTTAATTTCGGGTTTTTTACCGTGTTCCACCAAGCGGTAAAGCATTCCGTAGTCTTCCAGGGCCACATCGACCATAGGGATTTTTTTTGTTCCGGCGCTAAATATTTTGTTTGCCCCAAAGCCTTTGGACCAATATGATTGTACAATACCAACGGCGCCGGCTTTTTCCAGGGCCTCGGGCAACGTTCTGCGCGTATATCCGGTTTTACGCATATTGTCCCGCCATGCATCTTCAAGGGAGTCCCTGTTTTTTTTCATTTTTTCAAAAGATTCAGGAGTTGCAAATTCTTCCCAATTATCATCGGGTCTTCCGGTAGGTTGTTTCATGGAAACCATTACTATTTTTCCTTTTACTGAAGGAAGCCATTTCTGGAAGTCAATGGAATCTTTTACTTCGGGAAGGATGATCAATTCTGCCGTAACTCCTTTTTTAGAAGTGCTTGGGTTCCATGCCAACTGCATTCCTTGGATAGATTTTACGCGAGGGGAAACCATATCGATATGGGTTATGCCACGTTCCCAGCCTTTCCATTCGCCCCATTGTTGGTTCTCGGCCGTGATATCCCAAGAGCTGTATTTTTTTACGGCCCAATCGTGTGCCTGTTGCATTTGTGGAGTGCCTACCAAACGCGGACCAATACCGTCCATGAGTTCGAAGGCAAGCTCCTTTAATTGAGAGTTTTCTGAGGCCTCTTTTACAATGGCATCTACAACTTCTTGTTGTGTTTGTGCTTGCGCTAAAGAAATAAAAGCCAGAAAGGCTGCCAAAAAGATTGTTTTATTTATCATATGTGTTGGGTTTAGTTTTTAAATTCTTTTAAAGCAGCTTGGTTTGGAAGTTCTTTATACCCCATATTGAAAAGGGTAAATCCAAAAATATCTGCATATTGATCGATGGTTTTGCTCACCGGGGTACCGGCACCATGCCCCGCATTGGTTTCAATACGGATAAGAACAGGGTTCTTGCCTTGTTGTTTTTCCTGTAATTCGGCAGCAAACTTAAAGCTATGTGCCGGTACTACACGGTCGTCGTGGTCTCCCGTTGTAATTAATGTGGCTGGATATCGTGTGTCTTTTTTTACATTGTGGACAGGGGAATAGCCTTTTAAGTAATTAAACATTTCTTTGCTGTCCTCTGCGGTGCCATAATCATAGGCCCATCCGGCCCCTGCGGTGAAAGTGTGGTAGCGGAGCATATCCAAAACACCTACAGCCGGTAAGGCTACTTTCATTAGGTCTGGGCGTTGTGTCATAGTGGCACCCACTAAAAGCCCTCCATTAGAACCCCCACGAATGGCTAAATATTCGGAAGAGGTGTAATGTTGATCGATTAAATATTCGCCAGCGGCAATAAAATCGTCGAACACGTTTTGCTTATGGAGCTTTATGCCGGCATCGTGCCATTTTTTTCCATATTCGCCACCGCCACGAAGGTTTGGTACAGCATAAATCCCACCTTGTTCCAGCCATACCGCCATTGCTGTACTGAACGAAGGTGTTAAACTAATGTTGAAACCTCCATAACCATAAAGAATGGTCGGGTTTTTCCCATTGAGTTCAATCCCTTTTTTGTAGGTTATGATCATGGGGATTTTTGTGCCGTCTTTTGAAGTGTAAAATACCTGTTCAGACTCATAATCGTTGCCATTGAAGTCGATCTTAGGTTTCCAATAAGCCTCAGATTCTCCCGTTTCCGGGTTAAATTTATAAATACTCCCCGGGGTATTGTAATTGGTAAATGAATAATAGAGTTCTTTGTCTTTTTTCTTGGCGCCAAAGCCACCAATGCTTCCCAGTCCCGGAAGTTCAATGTCCCGAACTAGTTCCCCTTTATAATTGTATTGTTTCACTTGAGAAACGGCATCAACCATATATTCGGCAAAAAAATATCCGCTTCCTGTATTTGGATTTAACACATATTCTGTTTCAGGGATAAAATCTTTCCAGTTTTCCGGGGTTGGAGCGGAGGCATCGACGGTTACGATTTTTTTATTGGGAGCGTCTAAATCGGTTAACAGGAACAATGTGGAACCTTTATTTTCTATAACATAGGTATCGCTTTCCGTAGTTTCAATAATAGGTGTTAAGGAAGCATTTTCCTTTGTTAAATCTTTTAAATAAAGTTTGTTCCCAGAGGTTGATATAGATGCGCTGATTATTAAATAGCGGTTGTCCTCGGTGACATTGCCCCCTACATAACGATGCTTTTGTTCTTCGGTTCCCCCAAAAATAAGTTTATCGTCCTTTTGCGGAGTGCCGAGTTTGTGGTAATAAAGCTTATGTTGATCGGTTTTTGCCGAAAGTTCGCTTCCTTTAGGTTTATCGTAACTGGAATAATAGAAGCCTTCATCTGCTTTCCACGAAATACCGCTAAATTTTACATCTGCAAGCGTATCTTCAATAATTTCCTTGGTTTCCGCATTTTTTACAATGATTTTTCGCCAGTCGCTACCACCTTCAGAAATGGAATAGGCAGCCAATTTTCCGCTTTTGGAGAAGCTTAAACCGCTAAGAGATGTGGTCCCGTCTGTAGAAAAAGTATTGGGATCAAGAAAAACTTCTTCTTTGTTATCGCCTGTTTTTTTTCGGTATACCACATATTGGTTTTGCAAGCCGTCGTTTTTGTAGTAATACGTATAATCGCCTTCTTTAAAAGGTGCCGAGAGTTTTTCGTAGTTCCATAATTGCTCCAGTCGTTTTTTTAGCTGTTCCCTAAAAGGAATTCTTTCAAGATAGCCAAACGTTACTTCGTTTTCGGCTTTTACCCATGCGGCCGTTTCATCAGAGCGGTCGTCTTCAAGCCAACGATACGGGTCTTTTACTTCAGTTCCAAAATAAGAGTTTACGGTATCTACTTTTTTAGTAGCTGGATATTTCAAGGTGAGCATTTTTTTAGATTTTGTTGTGGCACAAGAATTTAAAATCCCCGCAACCACCACAAAAGCGATTAATTGTTTCATGGGTTCAAATTTATTGTTTTTAAAGGTCAATATGGAATATGGCACTGAGCATTTAGGATATGGCCTACTTCATTCCATTGGATTGATTAAAATTAGCGGGGATAATTTAAAGAAAAAGCCCTTGACCATATCAGGAAAAGGGCTTTTTTAACATATTTTTACAGAATCTTCTTTATACAAGATTGTTTTTTACCAAATACTCAGCAATCTGAACTGCATTGGTGGCCGCACCTTTTCGAAGGTTATCGGCTACAATCCACATATTTAAGGTGTTGGGTTGTGATTCATCCCGTCTAATCCTTCCAACAAAAACCTCGTCTTTATCATGTGCATAAATGGGCATTGGGTAAGTATTGGTATCTGGATTGTCCTGAACCACGACCCCCGGGGTGTCGTTTAGCAACCTTCTAATGTCTGCCAAAGTAAAATCGTTTTCAAACTGTACATTCACAGCTTCCGAATGTCCGCCAGATGTTGGAATACGAACGGCAGTAGCCGAAACTGCAAATGAGTGGTCGCCGAATATTTTTTGAGGCTCCCGTGCCAGTTTCATTTCTTCTTTGGTATATCCATTTTCTTCAAAAACATCGCAATGCGGCAAAGCATTTCTGTTGATCGGATATGGATAAGCCATTTCACCTTCCACGCCTGCAAGCTCATTTTCCAGCTGTTTAACGGCTTTAACACCTGTCCCTGAAATAGATTGATATGTAGAAACTACCACGCGCTTCATTTTATAGGCTTTGTGCAGTGGGGCCAAGGCCATTACCATTTGTATGGTGGAACAGTTTGGATTGGCAATGATTTTATCTTCCGGGGTTAATTCGTTGGCATTGATTTCCGGGACCACCAATTTTTTGGTGGGGTCCATGCGCCATGCCGAAGAGTTATCGATAACGGTTACACCGGCATCTGCAAATTTTGGTGCCCATTCCAAAGAAGTGCCACCACCAGCCGAAAAAATGGCAATATCCGGTTTTTCGGCCACCGCATCGGCCAAACCAATTACTTTATATGTTTGTCCTTTGAAGGATAATTCTTTACCTACAGATCTTTCTGATGCTACAACTAATAATTCGGTAATCGGGAAATTGCGTTCCGCTAAAACTTTAAGCATTACCTCGCCTACCATTCCGGTAGCCCCTACAACAGCTATTTTCATGTTTTATTTAATTATGATGTCTTCTACATTTTATTTGAAGACAAAAGTAGTTAATATTCACGGTTCTACCATCGGAAAAACAACAATTGTTTTAATTGTAACAAAATGTTATAATTATTGATTGAATTAAAAATAACCACGCTTTATGGGCGTGGCTTTAATTACTATTGCTTGTGCAGCGGTTTGCCCCGAAAAGGGGTATTTTATTTGGTATTTTGCTTTTTTAACTCGTCACGAATTTCAATTAACAATTCTTCGGTAGTTGGCCCGGCAGGTGCCGCGGGAGCTTCTTCTTTTTTCTTTTTGGTTTTTTCATAGGCTTTCAGTACCACAAAGATACAAAAACCGATAATTATAAAATCTATAACCGTTTGTATAAAAAGGCCATAATTGATGGTAACGGCTTCCGAGACCATCTCTTCACCATTTAGGACAGCATCTTTCAATACAATTTTAAGTTCGGTAAATTTTACACCGCCGAGAAGCATCCCTATAGGCGGCATTAAAATATCTTTGGTCAAAGAAGTTACGATTTTTCCAAAGGCGCCACCAACGATAACAGCAGTGGCCAAGTTTACAATGTCACCTTTAAGCAAAAAGGCCTTAAAATCTTTAAAGAATCCCATATAAATTATTTTGTTGATTAGTCAATGACTAAATATATAAAAAAATACGATAAGTATTGAAAGCGTCAACAAGTGAAGCCATTTTTTGCTTCATAGCCAGAAAAAATATAACGGCCTTATTATTTGGAGGTGCTCAATGTGTAATTATTTTGCGCCGTACCCGCTGGGAAATGCCCGCAATGAGTTCGTAAGATATGGTGCCTGCTGTTGCCGCAAATTCACCGGCGGTAGGACTTTTGCCAAAAACCAGCACTTCGTCGCCTTCCTTGCATTGCACTTCGGAAACGTCTACCATGAGCATGTCCATGCACACATTACCAACTATGGGGCATTTATGTCCATGAATGGTTACATGTGCCTTGCCTTTTCCGTACTGGCGCCCTATTCCATCGGCGTGGCCCAATGGAATGGTGGCTGTTTTCATAGCCTTATCGGCAATATGCCCTTGATTGTACCCGATACTGTTACCAGGGGCAATATTGTGTATCTGTGAAATAACACTTTTTAAGCTGAGCACTGTTTTAAACCAAGCATCGTATTGTGCGTCGTTTCCAAAACCATACAGCCCGATACCGCTCCTGACCATATCAAACTGTGCACTAGCTGTATAATTTAATATTCCGGATGTATTTAACAAATGGTATAGGGGTTTATGCGAAAATTTCTCGGCCAAAGATGCTTTTATTTCTTTAAATGAAAGGATTTGCCGCATCGTGAAATCTTTTTCATTTAAATCTTCCGAAGCTCCCAAGTGAGAAAATACAGATGCTACATGAACGTTTTTTTGATGAAGAAGCTTCCCTGAAATAAGTGCTATGTCCATTTTGACAAATCCTAAACGGTTGAGTCCGGTGTTAAATTTAAGATGAATTGGATACTCTTTTTCGTTTTTGGCAGCCTCCAAAAAAACTTCCAAAACATTCAAGCTATATAAACTTGGTTCCAGCTTATAATTTATGATCTCGCTAAAATGAACCGGAAGCGGATGTAATACCAAAATAGGTTTGGTTATACCGGCATTTCGTAGTGCAATACCTTCGTCGGTGTAGGCAACTGCAAAATAATCTACACCTAGTTTTTCAAGAAAAACGGCAATTTTAGGGGCATCGCTTCCGTAGGCATAGGCTTTTACAACAGCCATGAATTTGGTAGTGGGTTTAATTTTGCCCTTTAATAAGTTGTAATTGTGTTTTATTGCCGGAAGGTTAATTTCCAGTGTGGTTTCCCTGGTGTGCGTCATCGTCATTTTTTTTAACCTTTTCTTTTAAAGAAATATCCTCAGGATCTTTAACGTCCATTTTATTTACTTTTTCGCGAAGCATGGCCTTAAAAAAAGCGGCCCTGCTCAAGGGCTCGTATTCTTCTGTTTCTCCCAGCAGTACCAATTTGTCGTTGGTGGATTTTCTAAAGCTGTAATTGGCAAGGTTTCCGGTACGGGTACAAATGGCATGTACTTTGGTAACGTATTCGGCAGTGGCCATTAATGCCGGCATTGGCCCAAACGGATTCCCCTTAAAGTCCATGTCCAGGCCCGCAACAACTACACGCACCCCTTTGTTGGCAAGGTCGTTGCATACCGAAACAATTTCATCATCAAAAAACTGGGCTTCGTCTATTCCCACAACATCACAGCCATCTGCCAAAAGACGGATGTTGGCCGCAGCAGGAACCGGAGTAGACCTAATCTCGTTGGCATCATGAGAAACTACCATTTCGTCGTCATAGCGCACATCTACCGCGGGCTTGAAAATTTCAACCTTTTGCCTTGCAAACTGGGCGCGTTTAAGCCTTCGGATCAATTCTTCCGTTTTACCGGAAAACATAGACCCGCAAATGACTTCTATCCAGCCAAATTGCTCTTTATGATTTACTGTATTTTCGAGAAACATTTTGTAATTTTCTAGGCGAAAAAGAAAAGAGATTTCTTTTTGAGAAAAAACTAAACAAACTTAAGCAAATAATTAAAGTCTAAATTTAAGAAAAGAGAAATAATATCAACAAATACAAAGTTTTTAATATACCGTCGATATTTCATTGTAATTGTTCATGTTGCGGTATTTAACAACCCATTATTTAGGGCTTAAGAAGACTTTAAGTAAATAATTATTAAAAAATAACTATCTTATATGCATATTAAAATACAGGTTATAAAAAAATTGCTGTAAGAACGGAATAGTCTCAAAACACAAAAAAGCAGTCATGAAAAAGAAATTAGAAGCAGAGTTGATAAGCATAGCTCATCGAGTCTTGAAATTAAAGGGAAAGGAAGATCTGGCCACCATGCACACCGAAAGCAGGGAACTGTATGAAAAACTTACGTTGTTGAAGTTTGTCGAAGATAATTTTGGGGAAATCCAGCCAACAACCGGCAGGAACGAAGTAGCCGACAAGTTTGAGCAATTAGCCAATTCGGTGTTGAAAGGAAACTCGGACGTGCCCGAAAGCAATCCCAACGAAGATGCAATTATGACGCCCGTAATAGATACCATACGGGATATGGTTGAAGAAATGCCCGAAGAAGAAACCTTGGACGAAATTTTATCGGGAATATTGCCCGAGCCCACCTTTGTAAAAAGGGACATGGAGGTGGTAACACCAAAAATGTCCAGTGGAAATACCATAACGGTAGAAAAAAGGGCATCGTCGCTAAACAATCGGTTAAAAGCGGGCCTTTCTATTGGGCTGAATGATAAATTGGCATTTACCAAACACTTGTTCGACAATAGCGATGAAGATTATATCCGGGTGATATCTCAAATCAATACTATGGATTCTTACGAAGATGTCCATCAGTTTATTGTTGAAATGATAAAGCCGGATTACGATAATTGGGAAGGAAAAGAAGCTTATGAAAACAGGTTTTTAGAAATTATTGAAAAAAAGTTTTCTTAAAACACATATAAAGAGTTCAATGAACGAACCGTTAGCAATTGGACGTCATTTTTGTCTGCAGCTTCGATTTAACAGGATTGTTAGAAAAAAATTCATAAAAATAAAACTTCCTTTACCTTTGCCATAAATGTTGTTATGTCAAAACTGTATATAGTACCAACGCCCATAGGTAACCTTGAAGATATTACCTTAAGGGCCATTCGGACATTAAAGGAAGCAGATCTTATTCTAGCCGAAGATACCCGGACAAGCGGAAAACTTTTAAAGCATTTGGGAATTTCTACACAAATGCACAGTCACCATATGCATAACGAGCACAAAACGGTCGAGGCCATTTCCGAACGGATATTGTCCGGAACAACAATTGCGCTCATCAGTGACGCCGGAACACCCGCCATCTCCGACCCCGGGTTTTTATTAACACGTACATGTATTGAAAAAGGAATAGAAGTAGACTGTCTGCCGGGAGCAACCGCTTTTGTGCCTGCATTGGTAAACAGTGGCCTGCCAAACGATAAATTTGTTTTTGAAGGTTTTTTGCCCGTAAAGAAAGGCCGGCAAACACGGCTAAAGATATTGGCCGAAGAACCCAGGAGCATGGTTTTTTATGAGTCCCCTCACAAATTGATAAAAACGTTGACCGATTTTGCTACATTTTTTGGCGGAGACAGGCAGATGTCCGTTTCCAGAGAACTTACAAAAATGCACGAAGAAACCATAAGGGGCACCGTTCACGAGTTGATAAATCATTTTAATACAAAAGCGCCAAAGGGCGAGTTTGTAATTGTAATAAGCGGAAAGTCCTAAAAATAATAAAATTTGAAAGAATTGCTAAAGGAAATAAAAAAGTGTAACATATGTGCGGCACATTTACCTTTAGAACCGCGCCCTGTGCTACGTTTCAATAAAAACAGCAAAATACTTATTATTGGACAGGCACCGGGGACAAAGGCACATGAAAGCCAAACCGATTTTGACGACGCAAGCGGAAAAAAGTTACGCCAATGGCTGGGCATAGACGCTAAAACTTTTTACAATACCAATAACATAGCCGTGGTGCCAATGGGGTTTTGTTATCCCGGCAAAGGTAGAACCGGCGATTTGCCACCAAGGCCCGAATGTATGCCGAAATGGCATCAAAAGATAGTCGATCAATTAGCAGACCTTCAGCTTGTAATATTGATAGGTCAATATGCACAGAAAGCATATTTAAAGGGCAATAGTTATAAAAACCTTACAGAAACCGTGCGGAATTATCAGGAGTTCCTGCCGGCATTTTTTCCAATTCCGCATCCATCGCCCACAAACCGGTTTTGGATGGCCAAAAACAAATGGTTTGAAATAGAAGTTATTCCGATCTTACAAGAAAGGGTACAGGTAATTTTACAATGAATAAAAGCACTTTCTGTTGAGGAATATGTATTTTTGACGATTCATATAAAAATATAAAAATGGCAAATACAAATACAGTCATAACAACCTGGAGAGAGAACATGCAATTTCATTCTACCAATCCAGCGGGCGAATTAATTATAGACGCTAGCCCAGAAGATGGCGGAAACGGAGATGGGTTGCGGCCAAAGGCATTAATGCTATCGGCATTGGCAGGCTGTTCTGGATTGGACGTTGCTTCTATGATAAAGAAAATGAAACTGGAAGTAGAAGATTTTAAAATCGATATTACGGCCGAACTTACAGACGAGCACCCAAAATATTACCATAAAGTAAGCGTAGATTATCATTTTTACGGAAAATCCTTGGAAGAAAAGAAACTGCAAAGGGCGGTCGACCTTTCTGTAGAAAAATATTGTGGCGTCATGGAAATGTTTCGTCGCTTTGCCGAAATGACAATCAACACACATTATCACAATTCATAAGTAACTAGCCCCTAACCCTACTGTTTATGACTCGCTGGACCGTAAAGGCAATGCCTTCAAAAGATGAGATTTCAAGATTATCCAAGGAGCTTGGCATAAATGCTATTGTCAGTACATTGCTGTTACAGCGGGGGATTACCAATTATTCGGATGCCAAAAAGTTTTTCCGGCCTTCGTTAAACCACCTTCACGACCCTTTTTTGATGAAAGACATGAGAAAGGCCGTATTGCGGATTGAAAAGGCCATTGAAGAAGGCGAGAATATTTTGGTTTATGGCGATTATGATGTGGACGGAACTACGGCCGTTTCCTTAATGTCGTCTTATTTAAAAGAAAATTACTTTAATGTGGCCACCTATATTCCAGATAGGTATGATGAAGGATACGGGGTTTCGTTTCAGGGCATCGATTTTGCCGACGACAACGATTTTACGCTCATAATAGCACTGGATTGTGGCATTAAAGCAGTCGATAAAGTGGCATATGCCAAAGAAAAGGGCATCGATTTTATTATTTGCGATCACCACAGGCCGGGCGAGACCATTCCAGATGCAGTTGCTATTTTAGACCCAAAGCAAAACGATTGCCAATATCCTTATGATGAACTATGCGGCTGTGGGGTGGGGTTCAAGCTTATTCAGGCACTTGGCTTGCGCAAAGGGCAAACCACTGAAGACCTTGTTCCTTATCTGGACTTGGTGGCTACCGCAATAGGAGCCGATATAGTCCCTATTACCGGAGAAAATAGGGTTTTGGCCCATTTTGGGATGAAAGTTATAAACGAAATGCCCAGGCCGGGTATCAAGGCTATTACCAAACAATTAAAAAAAGAACTTACCATTACCGATGTTGTTTTTGTGGTTGCGCCGCGCATCAATGCGGCCGGAAGGATGAAACATGGCCAGCATGCCGTGCAATTGCTTGTCGAAAAAGATTTTAATACTGCTGTTCAGTTTGCAGAAGAAGTAGAAAATTTTAATGCCGACCGAAAAAACCTGGACCAACAAATTACCCAGCAAGCATTATTGCAGATACAGGAGAATAAAGAAGAAAAGAACTATACTTCGGTGGTGTTTGATGAAACCTGGCACAAAGGCGTTATAGGTATTGTAGCTTCAAGGCTTACCGAAACTTATTACAGGCCGACACTGGTTTTTACCAAAAGTGGCGAAAAACTCGCTGCATCGGCCAGGTCGGTCAAAGGGTTCGATGTTTACAATGCCATTGAAGCCTGTGAAGACTGCCTGGAGCAATTTGGAGGGCATAAATATGCGGCAGGGCTTACGTTAAAACCCGAACAGTACAAACTGTTTAAGGCTAAATTTGAAAAAGTGGTCTCGGAAACAATCGATTTACAATTGTTAACGCCCGAACTCATTATCGATGCCGAAATCGACCTGAATGATATTACGCCTAAATTTTACCGCATCCTTAAACAATTTGCTCCATTTGGCCCCGGAAATATGGCTCCCGTTTTTTTAACTCAAGGACTACAGGATAACGGTTATGGAAAATGCGTGGGACAAGACCAAACACATTTAAAACTAAATGTATCACAGGGAAACAGCAATACATTTGGGGCCATTGGCTTTGGACTTGGGAATAAAATTGAAAAAACAATCCATAAAAAAACCTTCGATGCAGTTTATGCAATCGATGAAAATGAATGGAACGGTACCGTTTCCCTTCAATTAAAGTTGAAGGATATAAAATAGTACGACATACTTCGCTGCAAATAGTTTCTTTTTTTAACCAACTAAATTCAGGAGGTCTATATAATTTTCACTACATTGAAAAAAACAGTTGAGCAATGATATTCGTTTTGCCGTAAGAAATTTAAACCAAAAACGACTATTATACTGTTTTAATCGGAACTCGTTTTAATTCTTTTGATTGAAGTGAAAAATCAGTCATTTTACCCAACCGCTTGAACAATGTTAAACGGGCAGGTTAAAAAGCTTAAACGGGTTCTTCAACAAAAAAAGAAAGGAAAAACACTATGTTAACTTGGAAAGAAGTAATAAATTTTTCGGTAAAAGGTAATCCAAAACCAGATAAACGTGTTGAAAAAACCGATGCCGAATGGAAAGAATTGCTCACGCCCGAACAGTACAGGATTACACGGTTAAAAGGAACCGAAATGGCGCATTCGGGTGCTTTGTGCACTATTTACGATGCAGGAAAATACAACTGTATTTGTTGCGGTACCCCATTGTTCGACGCTACCATTAAGTACGATTCCAGTTCGGGATGGCCCAGTTTTACCCAGCCTATTAAAGAAAATGCCATTAAGTACGAAAAAGACGCTTCTTTTGGCATGGTAAGGGTTGAGGTAATGTGCAATACCTGCGATGCGCATTTAGGGCATGTTTTTCCGGATGGTCCGGAACCAAGCGGTTTGCGTTATTGCATAAATTCTGAATCAATAAAATTAGAAAGGACAGAAAATGAATAATAAACATGAGATAGCCACTATTGGCGGCGGTTGTTTTTGGTGTATCGAGGCTGTTTTTCAAGAAATAGCAGGCATAGAAAAAGTAGTATCCGGCTATACAGGGGGAACGGCTCCCGGAAAACCTACATACAGAGAGGTGTGCTCTGGCTTAACAGGCCATGCAGAGGTCGTTCAAATTACATTCAATCCTGAAATAATTTCGTATAAAGAACTGCTAATAATATTTATGACGAGCCACGACCCTACAACTATGAATAGGCAAGGGGCCGATGTAGGTTCTCAATACCGTTCGGTTATTTATTATCACGATGAAAAACAAAAAACAATAGCCGAAAAAGTTGCAGAACAAATAGAACCTTATTATGAAGACCCAATTGTTACTGAAATAAGTCCGTTAGGAACTTTTTATGAAGCAGAAGATTATCATCAGGATTATTACAGAAACAATCAATCGCAGGGATATTGTAGTGCGGTAATTACACCAAAATTGGCAAAACTTAGAAAAATGCATGCCGGCAAATTAAAAAAAACGGCTTCTTCTAAATAATGGCGGCAACAATTTAATAAATGCATATAAACAGAATAAGAACAAGATTATAACGTTATTACAATACATATTTTGAGTAAGTTAAAGCTAAACATACAAGACACGTTTAACAAAGAACTTCCTGCCGACCCAATTACAGAGAATTATACACGGCAGGTAAAGGAAGCCTGTTTTAGTTATGTAAAACCGAAAACAACCTCAAAACCATCGTTGATTCATGTTTCCGAGGAGATGTTGCGGGAACTTGGGCTAACTCCCGAAGATGCTAAAACCGATGATTTCCTCAATGTTTTTACCGGAAATAAAGTACTGCCAAACACCAAGCCATACGCCATGTGTTATGGTGGTCACCAATTTGGTAATTGGGCAGGACAATTGGGCGATGGCCGCGCCATTAACCTGGCAGAAGTTGTACATCAGGATAAACGTTGGGCATTGCAATTAAAAGGAGCGGGAGAAACGCCCTATTCCCGTTCGGCCGATGGTTTGGCGGTACTGCGCTCATCTATTAGGGAATATTTGTGCAGTGAGGCCATGTTCCATTTAGGGGTGCCGACAACAAGGGCACTTTCACTGGCCTTAACAGGCGACAATGTTCTAAGGGACATGATGTACAACGGCAACCCGGAATTCGAAAAAGGGGCCGTATTGTGCCGTGTTGCGCCAACTTTTATTCGTTTTGGAAACTTCGAGATACATGCTGCAAGGGAAGACCATGCAACATTGAAGAAACTGGCAGATTATACCATAAAGCATTTTTATCCCCATTTGGGGGAACCTTCAAAAGAAACCTATGTAAAACTATTCAAGGAAATTGCCCGTAAAACATTGGAAACCATAATTCATTGGCAACGGGTCGGTTTTGTCCATGGCGTGCTCAATACCGATAATATGTCTGTTTTAGGGCTCACCATTGATTATGGCCCCTATGGCTGGCTGGAAGGTTTCGATTTTGGATGGACGCCCAATACCACCGATGCCACCCACAAAAGATACCGTTTTGGAAATCAGCCTAATATTGGCCTTTGGAACCTGTACCAATTAGCAAATGCATTGTATCCGCTTATTAACGAAACAAAAGGGTTGGAAGACGCCCTTAATGCCTATAAGGAAGATTTTGAAGTCAAGTCCTTGGAAATGATGCGCAAAAAGCTTGGGTTATTTACTTCTGAAGAAAAAGAAGATACAACTTTAACAATGCAACTTGAAGAGCTGTTGGAAAACAATGAGATAGATATGACCCTGTTTTTTAGAAATTTAAGTACATTTAAAAAACAAAACCCAGAAAAAGGAGCCAAATTAATTGAAGAAGCCTTTTATTTTCCTGCGGAACTTGAGGGCGATGTATTGAAGAAATGGAATGCCTGGTTTGAACTGTATGCAATTAGGCTAAAAAACGAAAAGCTAAACGATGAGGAACGAAAAAAGAAAATGAACACAATAAACCCCAAATACGTTTTAAGAAACTATATGGCCCAACTTGCAATAGATGCAGCCAATAATGGCGATTATAGCCTTGTTGATGAGTTGTATGATTTGTTAAAGCGCCCTTATGACGAACAACCGGA
This sequence comes from Galbibacter sp. PAP.153, assembly GCF_037029175.1. NCBI lineage: Bacteria > Pseudomonadati > Bacteroidota > Flavobacteriia > Flavobacteriales > Flavobacteriaceae > Galbibacter > Galbibacter sp. PAP.153. Next base: position 179,312 of record NZ_JAZEUN010000006.1, read on the forward strand.
ACACGAAAAATGGTTTGTAAAACGCCCAGACTGGGCACGCCATAAAATAGGCTGTTCCATGTTGTCTTGTAGCTCTTAACCCAAAAAAAGCAAACCGATGAAAACTACTGTATTTACTTTTTTACTGTTTACCTTAATTACGTCCAGTGCATATACCCAAAACGGAAACCAATGGGTAGAAAAAGTATATAACGTAAAAGGAAACTGGTCTATTACAGAAAAAAATGGACAGCATTATTTTAGGCTTGGAAGTAATTTTAATACACTGGCGGGGCCCAACCTAAAATTGTACCTATCGCCTTTAAAAATGAGCGAAATTAAAAACCGCGAAGCAATAGATAAAGAGGGCGGTGTGCTTATAGCAGAATTAAAATCTAATAAAGGGAGCCAGCAATACAAATTGCCCGAAGACATAAATTTAACCGATTATAAATCGATTGTGATTCACTGCCAGCAATTTGCAGTGGTTTGGGGCGGTGTAGATATAGAAAAATAGGCTTCTGTAAGCTTTCACCTAAAAAATAAAGCGGTTTATCCTTAACCATCGAGTAGATAAGATGCTATTGAATAAAATCAAACAAATTCCAATAGGATATTCGGAAGTGGAATATTTGGATAAAAAATATGGGGTTTCCCGAACCGATTTCAACAATGGGAAAAGTATAAAAATATATGCAGAAGAATTGGGAGGCAACAATTTTATAAGTTTAAATTATTATATCACTGCTTCTTCAGAAAGCCTTAAGCCTTGTGAAATGCCCGAAGCAAAAGTGACCCATTTTTTGAAGCATTACAAATTAAAATCATAAAGCATATAATACCATGACAAAAATTGCTTTTGGGGGAAGTTGCCATTGGTGCATGGAAGCCATTTATCAATCGTTGATTGGCGTGGTGAAAGTAGAACAGGGGTTTGTAGCTTCAAAAGAAGCCCCGCGCACATTTTATGAAACGGTAATTGTTTATTTCAATCCGGAACAAATACCGCTAAAGGCGCTTGTAGAAATTCATCTTAAAACACACAAAAGTACAGTTAACCACAGTAAAAGGAACAAGTATGTTTCTGCGGTCTATGCTTTTTCAGTTGAACAGCAACATAAAATAAGGGCCTTGCTGGAAGCATTTCAAAATAATTCTTCAGAAAAAATAATAACGAAAGCTTCTTTATTCAACACCTTTAAGCCTTCCGAAGAGATGTTTTATAATTATTATTATTCCAACCCGGAAAAACCGTTTTGTAAAACCTACATCGACCCAAAGTTAAAAAAGCTTTTGGCCAACTATGAACAGTTTACAAATAAAAAGTTGCAAAGCCTTGTAAATAAAGACAATAATGAAAAGTCCATCATTCAGAATTAAAAATAGCAAGGGCTACGAATTGAACGCCTATTTGGAGTTGCCGGCCAACCAAAAACCTAATTATTATGCCATATTTGCGCATTGTTTTACGTGCAACAGCAATTTAACCGCTGTAAAAAACGTAAGCAGGTCATTGACAAACCACGGGTTTGGCGTAGTTCGTTTTGATTTTACCGGTTTGGGGCAAAGCGAAGGAGCATTTGCAGAAAGCTCCTTTTCTGCAAATATTGAGGACCTTATAGCGGTAAACAATTATATGGCCAAACAATACCAAGCACCTTCCTTGATGGTTGGACATTCATTGGGCGGGACTGCGGTTCTCGTGGCGGCATCCCGATTGGATAATATCAAGGCTGTGGCCACCATTGGTGCTCCGGCCTCCGTAATGCATGCAAAAAACCTGTTTTCGCACCAACTTGAAGCGATTCAAGATAAAGGACAAGTCGAGGTAAATATTGGGGGCAGGCCATTTAAAATAGACCAAGATTTTGTAAAAGGCTTTAACAACATCGATTTGCCCGCGGTCATTAAATCGCTTCGCAAGCCTTTGTTAATAATGCACGCCCCTTTCGATAAGGTTGTGGGGGTAGCTAATGCCGAAGAAATATATATGAGCGCCATGCACCCTAAAAGTTTTGTGAGTTTAGACGGTGCCGACCATTTGTTAACGGATAAAAGGGACAGCGAATATGCCGGAAATGTAATTGGTTGTTGGGTACAACGGTATTTTGATGTTCATCAGAACAGTATGCTCGATAGAAATGGAGAACAGTTGGTAGCCCATTTAAACCTAAAGGAAGACAATTTTACCACCAATATGCAAACCCGAACCCACGCCTTTCTGGCCGATGAGCCCAAAAGTGTGGGGGGTGACGATTTTGGCCCTGCCCCATACGATTTTTTAAGTGCGGCCTTGGCCTCGTGTACGGCCATGACCTTAAAGCTATATGCCGAAAGAAAAAAATGGGACCTCCAGGAAGTTTTTGTATACATAACATATGCCAAGAAGCACAGCGAGGATTTAATGATAAAAGGAGACAGGTCGGGCAGAATGGATCATCTTTCAAAAAAAATAAAACTCATTGGAAACCTGGACGAAACCCAAAAAGCCAGGTTAAAGGAGATCTCTTCAAAATGCCCCGTGCACAAAACATTGCTGAACGACATTGTAATAGAAACTGATATGGTTTAATCCTTATAGATCCATTCTTTTATGATTTTTTTGATTTCCCCACTTTCTTTAAGCCTTAAAATTTCAATATCGATTTGTTTTTTTAGGACATTGGCTTCGGGAAAGGCCAGCCCGTAATGTTGGGGTAAAATTTCTTTTTTGCTTAGCAGGAATTCTTCTTTATCACCTTTGTCAAAAATATGTTCAAGCGGAACAACGTCATAGACCAAAGCATCGACATTTCCATCCATTAGTTTATCGTACCCTTCTTGAACGTTATTAACCACAATGGTTTCGCCCCCAACAATATGTATGTTGTCTATTAATTTTGGATTGGATGGTACGGCAACTTTTTTATTTTCCAAATGGGTAAGCGAGGAAATTGTCTTTCCTTCCTTGGAAGTAATGGAAAGCGTGGTTGCAATTCCGGCCACAAAGGAGGTGGCCATAATCAACGATATAATCATCCAACTTCCTATTATAAACCTCCCTAATACCGTTTTAGGGGCATAATCGCCATAACCAACGGTGGTCATGGTTACAATAGCCAGCCAAATACCGTTTCCTATTCCCTTAACGATGCTTTTTCCATATTCTTCGGCCATATATTTCCCTTCGGCAAACCAAAAGAGCACCCCGACAATTGTAAGTACAAACAGCAATCCTAGCACGGCGAATAAAAAAGTTTTACTAAAAAAGGGCTGGATACGCTCCCAGAGGGTTAAATCCAGAACGGGGGCCAAAATGGCCATTTCCGTATCAAAATACGGTTGAGAGAAGGTAACCTGCTCTGCACGCTCGGCATTGATGGTAGTTGGGCCAATAAAAACATCGACAGCATTGTTTTTTACGGCATTCAAGCCAGAATCAATGTTTTTATATGGGTATAGTTTATACTTCAGGTTCTCGTTAAATGCTAATTCACGCCATAGATCGACAATAATTCCCGTTGGCGAATCATCCGAGTATACAAACGGTTCAGATCCTCCATAACCCACACGGACAATACTGTCATTGCTATTTTGAGAAAATAAACTTACGGAAAAAGTTAAAAATAACAGTACAAATGAGAATCGCATAGCTTCTTATGATTTTTTCAAATGTATAAAAATCATTTTATGGAGAAAAATATCTTAATTATTCTATAATTAAAGATGGATTAGCGAATCTATTTCCCTGACAATTAGCTGTTGCTTCGTCCATGGGATAAAGTGATTTTCTTCCGGAAGGGAAATGGTTCTTACAGGGGCATTTTTAAATTGCTCTTTGGCATATGTCATATTTTCATAAGAGGCCAACATATCTTTTTTACCGTGTATAATTACCGTTGGTACTTGTAGGTTTTTCCATTGCGGTTCTATTAACCGTAGTGCTGCCTCATGTGTATATTTTTCATCAGCAGAGACTACAAAAGCGGGCGGGACCAACCATCTTGTAGCCCGCCACCTGGCCAGATTGCCTACCCAAAAATAGATTTCTTTATCGGGGGCTATTGCCGGGGAAAGCATAACCAGTCCTTTTATGTCTTTGTTTTTTAAAGTAGCATAAGCCGCCACAGGAGCACCATAAGAATGCCCGACCAAAATTACATTTTTTAAATGCAGGGAATCAATAAGTTCGCTAACGGCCATGGCCTGTTTTATTATTGATGGATGCGCCTTCCCAAAATCGGAATACCCATAACCCGGACGGTCGAAAGTTACTATTTCTGCATTTTTAAGAAGTGTTGGGTCTTTTAGGTAATTATAAAAAGCATCGGCCGACCCCGGGGCGCCATGTACAAATAATACCGTGTTTTTTTTCTTTTCTGAAGTTTCTATGGCCCGTATGGAGCAATTTGTGGCCTTGACGTTAAAATATTTTATGGAAACGGGCACACGGGCCTTTTTAAAAATTTTAAGCGTTTGTTTGTCTGAAGTTCTAAATTGAAGGAAAAATTGAAGAAAAACACATATAATGCAGAGCACCAAAAAGAAAAGGAACCATTTCTTTTTATAAAAGCGCTTTTTATTGTACGTCTTCATATTTTAAAAGTTGCATCTCATTTCCATCAAAAACGGCATAGGTGTAATAAGAAATCCAATCACCTAAATTAAAATATTTGCTGTTGTTTGCTAAAGTTATTTCCAAAGGAAGGTGCCTGTGCCCAAAAACAAAATAATTGCGGTGTCTGTTTTCAAGCTTTCGCTTGCAGTATTGTACAAGCCATTCATTTTCTTCCCCTAAAAACTTAATATCTTCATCGCCGGAAATCAATTTGTTTTTTACCGACAGATATTGTGCTAGTTTTACTCCCAGATCAGGATGGAGCCACCTAAAAAACCATTTTGCCACAGGATTGGTAAATACTTTTTTCATCCGTTTATAACCTTTATCTCCTGGCCCCAGTCCATCTCCGTGGCCGATAAGAAAGGTTTTGTTGTTAAAGGTATATTCTTGTGGTTTATGGTATACGGGGATATGGAGTTCTTCTTCAAAATAACCGTTCATCCACAAATCGTGATTTCCTACAAAATAATAAACCGGAATACCGGCATCGGTAATTTCTGCCAGTTTCCCTAAGGTTCTTGTAAACCCTTTGGGAACAACGCTTTTGTATTCAAACCAGAAGTCGAACAAATCCCCTAATAAAAAAATGGCGGCTGCATCTTCTTTTACATGGTCGAGCCACGCCACAAATTTTTTTTCACGAACCAAACTTTCTTTATGGTCTGGTGCCCCTAAATGATTGTCGGAAGCAAAATATATTTTTTTACCCTCGGGAATGTTCATCAATTTTGTTTAAAGGTGTAAAGATAAAATAAATAGTTTTCAGAACGATGTTCATCGGGGAGGTTGAAAAAACTTAAATGGGTTCATGTTCATTGTCGCTGGCATACCATTCGGCAAAAGAGGTTTCAGTTTCCTGCAATTTTAGCGAATGTAATTTGATATGTTGGGGAAGTTTTTTTTGAATTTTTTTTGCAAAATCAATCACCATGTTTTCACTGGTGGGTTGATAATCCACTAAAATAACGTTGTGCCCCCGCCCAGATAATTCTTTGGCCAATTCTACATGTGGTGTGTTTTTGTTAAAAACCGTGGCATGATCAAAAACATCGACAATATCTTCTTTCACGATTTTTTTTAAATCACCAAAATCGATTACCATCCCCAATTTTACGTGCGAAGTGTCGGTAATGGGTGTTCCAATTACGGTTACAGACAATTTGTAACTATGCCCATGCACATTCCTGCATTTTCCGTCGTAACCATAAAGGGCATGGCCGGTTTCAAAACTGAACTGTTTGGTAATTCTTATTGTACTCATCTCCAGGAAAATTTTTACAAAGATAATGAGAATTATATAGGAAAAATGCGTTTTTAAATGGATGCTCCTTATTATAATTTTTGAAGCAAACTTTATTAAAACCCACAGGCTTGCTACTCAAGAATGAGATTTTATGGATTTCCCTTCTTTTATTTTATGAAACCATAAAAAAGCAACCCTAAAATTTGTAAATATGCTCCAAGTGAATATATTTGTGTAATCGATTGCATTAAGCACACCATAAAACAGCCAAAATGAAAAAGCTTCTATTAAGCCTTATAACTACATTGTTGATTTTTTCATGTAAAGAAGAATCGAAAAAAGAAATTGCCCAAGAAGACCCTGTTGCTAAAATTATTGAAGGGATTATTGTTCCTGAATTTCCCGATAAAACTTTCAACATTAAAGATTTTGGTGCCGTAAACGATGGGAAAACCGATAATACCAATGCCATAAAAGAAGCTATCAAGGCATGCACCAATGCCGGTGGCGGAAAGGTAATTATTCCCAAAGGAAAATACCTTACGGGACCCATTCACCTAAAAAGCAATATAAATTTACATTTGGAAGAAGGGGCCGAGGTACTTTTTACCAAAGATAAAAAGGCATATTTACCGGTGGTGCATACTTCTTACGAAGGGGTGGAACTCATGAACTATTCCCCGCTTATCTATGCCTACAAACAAAAAAATATTGCCGTGACCGGAAAAGGAGCTTTTAACGGGCAAGCAGGTAAAAAAAATTGGTGGCCTTGGTGTGGAGCCGAGCGTTACGGACATAAAGAAGGAACGCCTCAACAAAAGGATTCCATTAATTTGCCAACTTTACGCAAAATGAATGAAGCCGGAACCCCGGTTGCAGAACGTGTTTTTGGCGAAGGACATCATTTGCGTCCTACATTTTTTGAACCCTTTGAATGCGAAAACATTTTGGTACAAGGCGTAACTTTTACCAATGCACCTTTTTGGGTAATGCACCCCATAAAATCAACAAACATTACTGTTGATGGCGTTACCGTAAGCAGTCATGGACCCAATAACGATGGTTGCGATCCCGAATACAGCAAGAATGTATATATAAAAAATTGTTTGTTTGATACGGGCGATGATTGTATCGCTATAAAATCGGGAAGAAACGATGATGGAAGGCGGGTAAATATCCCAAGCGAAAATATTGTAGTTGAAAATTGCGAAATGAAAGACGGTCACGGAGGAGTTGTAATGGGAAGCGAAATTTCTGCCGGGGTACGTAATGTGTATGTGAGGAACTGTAAAATGGACAGCCCGAACCTGGAACGTGCCATCCGTATTAAAACCAATACGCTTCGTGGTGGGTTTGTGGAGAATGTTTTTGTAAAGAATGTTGAAGTTGGACAGGTAAAAGAAGCATTTTTAAAAATAAATACCCATTATGGAATTTATGCCAACCAAGAAGGGAATTACATGCCGAGCATTAAAAATATACATATTGAAGATGTTAAGGTTGATAACGGAGGAAAATATGGAATTTTAATCCGTGGGCGCGAAGCAAACCCCGTAAAAAACATCACTTTTAAAAACGTTACCATCAAAAAGGCAAAAATGCCAATGCTTATGGAACATTCAGAGCCTATTCAGTTTACAAATACAACCATCAACGGAGCGAAATACTGAAAACATTCAAAAAAATGCTTGGCAAAATTTTAAAAACACTTTTTCTAACGGGCGTTGTATTTCAATGGTCTTATGCACAGAATACCGATTTGTACAAATCCGATGTCTGGGTAGCCGATCAAGGTGATGGAACCTACAAAAACCCTATTTTACATGCCGATTATTCAGATCCGGACGTGGTGCGTGTTGGCAATGATTATTACATGACGGCTTCCAGTTTTAACTGTGCCCCGGGACTTCCCATACTTCATTCAAAAGACATGGTAAATTGGGAACTTATTAATTACGCACTTCGGGAGCAAATTCCTGTTGATCATTTTAAAATTCCCCAACATGGAAACGGCGTTTGGGCACCGAGCATCCGTTATCATAACAATGAAATTTATATTTATTGGGGCGATCCCGATTTCGGAATTTACATGGTAAAAACCAAAGACCCGTTTGGTAAATGGGATGAGCCGGTCTTGGTAATGGAAGCCAAAGGAGCCATTGACCCCAGTCCGCTTTGGGACGACAACGGGAAAGCCTATTTGGTACATGCCTGGGCAGGGAGCCGTGCCGGGGTAAAAAGTTTGTTGACCGTGCATGAAATGAACTCCGAAGGAACCAAAATACTGGATAAAGGAAAGCACGTTTTCGATGGCCACGACGCAAACCCAACGGTTGAAGGCGCTAAATTTTACAAACGAAACGGGTATTACTACATTTTTGCGCCCGCTGGGGGCGTAGCCACGGGATGGCAACTTGTTTTAAGGTCAAAAGACATTTTTGGACCTTATGAAGAAAAAGTGGTGCTGGAACAGGGAAGCACAAAAATTAACGGTCCGCATCAAGGAGCTTGGGTAGAAACGCCAGCAGGAGCCTCTTGGTTTTATCATTTTCAAGATGTTGACGCTTATGGAAGAATAGTGCACTTACAACCCATGAGCTGGAAAAACAACTGGCCGGTAATGGGCGAAGATTACGATGGAAATGGTGTTGGCGAACCGGTAACGAAACATACAAAGCCAATGGTTGGAAAAACATATCCAATGGTCTCTCCTACTGAAACCGATGAATTTAGCACAGATAAATTGGGCCTTCAATGGCAATGGCAGGCCAATCCAAATGTATTATGGAGCGTACAACTTCGAAACACCGATTATTTACGGCTGTTCTGCATAAAAGTACCCGAAGAAAGCAGAAACCTTTGGATGGTTCCCAATCTCTTGCTTCAAAAATTTCCTGCAAATAACTTTTCTGCGACAACAAAGGTGAAGCTTTTCCCGGAGGAAGCCACATCTGGTAAAAGTGCAGGGCTCATCATCATGGGAATGGATTATGCAACGCTAACAATTGCTTCGGATAAAGATGGGTTTTTTATTGCACAAACCGAAGCTTTGGAGGCCATCAATGGAAACGACGAAAAAATAATTGCTAAAGCGCGCATCAAAAGCAACGAAATATATTTTAAGGTTACTGTAAAGGCTCCAGATGCCACATGCCAATTTAGTTATAGCGAAAATGGTAAAAAATTTAAAGCAATAGGGAAACCTTTTAAAGCACAACCCGGTAAGTGGATTGGTACTAAAGTGGGCCTTTTTAGCATAAGTACACAAAAGGCAAAACGCGGAGGCTATGCAGATTTTGATTGGTTCAGAATTTCTGAGTAATTTAACGCTTTATTTAAGTGTAGAACAAACACCGACCAAAATGAAAAACCAGACCCTTGCAAAATCTTTTTTGTCTTTATTGCTAATAACGGTTGTTAATTTAAGCAATGCACAAAACTATCCTTTTCAAAACACTGAATTATCGGAAGAAGAACGTTTAGACGATTTAATGGAACGCCTCACGGTTGAGGAAAAAATTAACCAATTACTGTTCAGGGCACCTGCAATTGAACGTTTGGAGATACCCAAATACAATTGGTGGAACGAATCGTTGCACGGAGTGGCAAGGGCTGGGTACGCTACTGTTTTTCCGCAGTCCATAACCATTGCCGCTTCTTGGGACAAAGATTTAATTTTTGCGGTTGCTTCGGCAATTTCTGATGAAGCCCGAGCAAAACATCATGAATACATACGCAGGGGCCAACGGGAAATTTATCAGGGGCTTACTTTTTGGTCGCCCAACATCAATATTTTTCGCGATCCAAGATGGGGTCGGGGCCATGAAACATATGGAGAAGACCCCTATCTCACCGGAGAATTAGGGACGCAATTTGTAAAGGGCTTGCAAGGCGACGACCAGAAATATCTAAAAGTGGTGGCAACTGCCAAGCATTTCGCTGTACATTCCGGCCCCGAACCTTTACGCCATGAGTTTGACGTAATGCCCACACAAAAAGATTTGTGGGAAACGTATTTGCCCGCCTTCCGTTCGTTGGTAAAAGAGGGCAACGTATATTCGGTCATGACGGCCTACAACCGTGTTTATGGAGAAGCGGCCAGTGCCAGCGACACACTGTTTGATATTTTAAGGAATAAATGGGGCTTTGATGGTTATGTGGTGTCAGATTGTGGCGCTATTTACGATATGTGGAAAACACACGGTGTAGCAAAAGATGCTATGGAAGCCTCGGCAATGGCCGTTAAAGAGGGTTGCGACCTAAACTGCGGCAATTCTTATGAAAAATTAACCGATGCTGTTAAAAACGGGCTTATAAATGAAGCAGAATTAACCACTGCCCTTCGCCGGTTGATGCGGGCACGCTTAAAACTGGGGATGTTTGATCCCGATGAAAAAGTTCCTTATGCACAAATTCCCTTTTCGGATAACAACAGTCCCGAACATAACGATTTGGCAAAAAAAGCCGCCCGGGAAAGCATTGTTCTTCTAAAAAACAAAAACAATCTTTTGCCTTTTTCAAAAGAAGTAAAAAAAGTAGCGGTGATTGGCCCGAATGCAGCTAATGTACAGTCGCTTTGGGGAAATTACAACGGCATACCAAAAAGCCCGGTAACGGTTTTGCAGGGAATTAAAAATAAATTGGGCTCCCAAACAACTATTTTATATGAAGAAGGTTGCGAATTAGCAAAAGGAATACCCTCCATGGAAGCCATTCCGTCAAAATACCTTTCAACAAAAGATGGTAAACAAGGGCTTACCGCTCAATATTACAACGATACGGAATGGAAAGGAACACCACTTTTTACTAAAATAGACAGCACGATTAACTTTCAATGGGATATTGAAACACCCGACCCGCGCTTAAAAATAGGAAATTACAGCGTTCGCTGGACAGGATACATCACTCCCCCAAAAACTGGAACCTATTACTTTAGTGATTGGGGCAAACCTTTTATGGAGTTTACCATTGCCAATGAGGTTAAAGGTGGGGGAAATCACGAGCACCGTGCGGTTATAGACCCTAAAGAAATGGTAATGGAAAAAGGGAAAAAATATAAAATTGAAGTAAAATACAACAATTATTATGGCGATGCTACCGCTAAAATGCTTTGGAGCATGCCAAAGGAAAATCAATTAAAAAAAGCAACCGAAATAGCCAAAGATGCCGATGTGGTAATCCTCGCTTTAGGGCTTAACGAACGCTTGGAAGGCGAAGAAATGAAGGTAGCAGTTGAAGGGTTTTCCGGTGGCGACCGGACCGATCTTAATTTGCCAAAAGGACAAATAGAGCTCATGCAGGCCATAGTTGCCACTGGAAAACCCGTTGTATTGGTATTGCTTAACGGAAGTGCCTTGTCGATTAACTGGGCATCGGCAAATGTTCCGGCAATTTTGTCGGCGGGATATCCCGGTCAGGAAGGGGGCGATGCCATTGCAGATGTACTCTTTGGCGATTACAACCCCGCGGGAAGGCTTCCGGTTACTTATTACAAATCGGTTGACGACTTGCCCCCGTTTGAAGATTACAACATGCAGGGACGAACTTATAAGTATTTCAACAAAGAACCGCTATATCCATTTGGGTACGGGCTTAGCTATACCAAGTTTGAATATTCATCATGTAAACTTCCCACGGAAATTGAAATAAATAAACCGATCCCTGTTTCTGTTGAAGTTACTAACACAGGTAATTATGATGGAGACGAAGTGGTACAGTTATACCTTACCGATGAAGAAGCCTCAACAAAGCGTCCAATCCGTCAATTAATTGGCTTTAAAAGGATTCACCTAAAAAAAGGAGGTAAGCAAAAAGTGGAGTTTACCATTCAGCCAAGGCAGTTGTCCATGATAAATAACGAGGACAGGTTGGTTATCGAGCCTGGTTGGTTTACCATCAGTGTCGGAGGGAGACAACCCGGTTTTACATGCGGCCAAGATGCAAATACCACCCAAACAATTTTAAAGCGTATTGAAGTAAAGGGCAAAAGCATACCGGTGGCTTACTAAATTGCTTGTTTGTGCATAAGGGTTTATAAAATGGTTAATAGCTCCATTATTTAACAAATAACCATTCAAATTAAAAGCTATATTTGCGCACTTTTTAATGAGCAGCATATGAGTGAGTTGTTCGATCAACTTGAATTTGTGGAAGATCCGTTGTACGAGCGTATTATAAACGATCTTTTGGAGCAGCAATACAGCGTTATAGACAACTTCTTTACAGATGTAGAGGTTGTGTTGCTGCGCAATTCCCTGATGGCCAAATACGAGGAGGACCGGTTTAAAAAAGCGGCCATAGGCAATAAGTTTGACGAACAGATTATAAAATCCATCCGTGGCGACTTTGTTTTATGGATCGACGAGCAAAAAGCCAACGCGGCCGAGACACGCTTCTTCCACAAAATAAACCATATGACACATTACCTTAACAAAACCTGCTTTTTGGGTATTTTGCACAAAGAATTTCATTATGCCGTCTATCCCGAAGGCACCTTTTACAAACGTCATTTGGATACTTTCCAGAACGATGACCGTAGGAAACTATCTTTTGTTTGTTATCTCAACGACGAATATTGGAAAAACGAAAATGGCGGCGAACTGGTAATCTATCAGGAAAAAAACGGTGTGGAAGCAGCCAAAAGTTTGTATCCACTGCCCGGGCGCGTTGTTATTTTTGAAAGCCAGCTCTTAGAGCATGAAGTAAAGACCGTATTGGCCGCAGAACGGTATAGCATTACGGGCTGGTTAAAAACAAGGTAATGTTTAGGTCAATATTTAATGACGCACGAAATTTCAAAGCAATGTCCCTTTTGTCGAATAATCGCTTTGCATCCTCAAACAAAATACATACCTTTATCACAACATAAACTTTAGGGGTGCCGTGAAAGCCGGCTGAGATAAAACCCTCGGAACCTGATCTCGTTAATACGAGCGAAGGGAAAAGTTGAAATATTTAAGCGACATACCATTTCCAAATAGTATGTTTTGGGGACAAGGCTGCTTACGGCACTTGTAACCTATTCAATCTACTTTTCAGGGAGTTCCCCTCCTAAAGTTTACAGAAAAACATAAAAAAATGATTACTGTAAACGTAAACAGCACCAAGCACACATTTTCACAGGGCATCAATACACAGGAATTGCTGGAGCAACTGCAAGTTTCCCCAAATGGCATTGCCGTGGCCATAAACAACCAAGTCGTGCCAAAAGCAAAGTGGCAGGAAACCATTACAAATAATGCCAATATATTAATTATTAAAGCAACCCAAGGCGGATAATACTGAAGTTTTATCGGGCGGGCCCTTCATTGCATTCCGGCCTGGCTATCCGCTGTATCCCCGACATTTATCGTCGAGGGATACCGCTGCTATCCCTGCCCGTTCCATCAATCGGGCTTTACCTAAAAAACAATTATTTAGAAAAATAAATTACAAGAACATGAATCCTAAAACCCAAAACACCACACCCAACAATACCATAAGCAGGGCTCCTTTTCCTAATTCCAACAAAATATATGTATACGGAAACATCCATAAAGGGGTAAAAGTGCCCATGCGGCAAATACAATTAGACGATACCGTAGATAAATTTAACGGAACACGCGAAAAAAACGATCCGGTATTGGTATACGATACCAGCGGCCCATATACAGACCCGAACATACAAATAGACGTGAAAAAAGGCTTGCAGCCCATTCGCGAACAATGGATAGCAGCACGGGGCGATGTTGAACAGCTCGACGGGCTTACTTCTTCTTATGGAAACGAACGCCTGAACAATGAGAATTTGGACGAACTACGGTTTCAACACCTTAAAAATCCTTTCAAGGCCAAAAAAGGGCAAAATGTTACCCAAATGCATTATGCCAAAAAAGGGATCATTACCCCCGAAATGGAATTTATAGCCATTCGTGAAAACCAAAAACTGCAAGAGGCCAAAGCCATTGCCGGGCAACATCCCGGAGAGAGCTTTGGGGCCGCCATTCCTAAAGAGATCACGCCAGAATTTGTGCGTCAGGAAGTAGCAAGTGGCCGGGCCGTTATTCCGTGCAACATCAACCACCCGGAAAGCGAACCGATGATTATTGGTAGAAATTTTCTGGTAAAAATAAATGCCAATATCGGGAACTCAGCCGTAACATCATCCATTGAAGAAGAAGTAGAAAAAGCCGTTTGGGCGTGCCGTTGGGGAGCAGATACCATTATGGACCTTTCTACTGGAAAAAACATTCATGAAACCCGCGAGTGGATTTTGCGCAATTCGCCCGTGCCCATAGGAACGGTTCCCATTTATCAGGCATTGGAGAAGGTAAACGGAAAAGCCGAAAATTTAACATGGGAGATTTTTAGGGATACCTTGATCGAACAGGCCGAACAAGGGGTTGATTATTTTACCATTCATGCCGGGGTTCGCTTGGCTTATGTACCGCATACGGCCAAACGTGTAACCGGGATTGTATCACGCGGGGGGTCTATTATGGCAAAATGGTGCTTGGCACATCATAAAGAAAACTTTTTGTACACGCATTTTGAAGAAATCTGCGAAATCATGAAAGCCTACGATGTTTCCTTTTCCCTAGGCGATGGCCTGCGTCCGGGAAGCATAGCCGATGCAAACGATTATGCACAGTTTGCCGAACTGGAAACACTTGGCGAGCTTACAAAAATTGCATGGAAATACGATGTGCAAACCATTATTGAAGGCCCCGGCCATATACCAATGCACATGATTAAGGAAAACATGGATAAGCAGTTAAGAGAATGTGGCGAGGCACCCTTTTATACATTGGGGCCTTTAACAACCGATATCGCTCCCGGTTACGACCATATTACAAGCGGTATAGGTGCCGCAATGATTGGTTGGTACGGTTGTGCCATGCTATGCTATGTTACGCCAAAGGAACATTTGGGGCTGCCTAATAAAGAAGATGTAAAACAAGGTGTAATTACCTATAAAATTGCAGCACATGCCGCCGATTTGGCAAAAGGTCATCCCGGAGCCCAACACCGCGACGATGCCATGAGCAAGGCACGTTTCGAGTTCCGTTGGGAAGACCAATTTAATTTGGCATTAGACCCCGATACGGCACGTGCATATCACGATGAAACCCTGCCTTCGGACAATGCAAAGGTAGCTCATTTCTGCTCGATGTGCGGTCCTAATTTTTGCTCCATGAAGATTACTCAAGATGTGCGAAACTATGCCAAAGAAAATGGTCTAGATACTCAAGAAGCCATAGAAGAAGGAATGAAGAAAAAGGCCGAAGAGTTTAAAGAAAAGGGAAGCGAAGTATACCTATAACGATGAAATGTTTATAACCCCGATACATGAATACTATAATTTAATAAAGCTGTCAAACATGTTTATTGTAATAACACCCGAAAGTAACTTAAAAAACGAGGCTAAAACTATAAACAAACTGTTTGTTGCCGGGTTAAATTGCCTGCATGTCCGGAAGCCTAAAATGACTAAAGGAGAATTGCATAAATGGATTACGGACATCAATGAGAATTTCCATAATCGATGTATGCTTCATCAGCATCATGAATTGGCGTTGGAATTTAATTTGAAAGGCATTCATATAAAAGAAAAACAGCGTGGCGAAATAAAAGATTTAGATAGGTACACTCGGTATTTTCAACAAGAAAATAAGTGTAAAAGCTCCGGATTTCATCAGTTGGGGGAATACAAAATGTTATCTCAAAAATTCGAGTATGCATTTTTGAGCCCTGTTTTTAATTCTGTTTCAAAAGAAAATTACCATGGTATGGAATGGGATGTGAGTTCTTTACAACAAAAACCAATTGCCCTGGGCGGGGTAACGGAAAAGAACATACAAGAGACCAAAAAATTAGGATACGGAGGCATTGCTGTTTTGGGCAGCGTATGGAACGCCTCAAATCCGGTAAATGCTTTTCTGTCGTTAAAAAATGAATATGATGAGGTATATGGATAAAAGGCCTTTTGTATTGTCGATAGCCGGATTCGACCCCTCTGCCGGGGCTGGATTGTTGGCAGATATTAAAACCATTGAAGCCATCAAGGCGTATGGTTTAGGGGTTTGTACCGCCAATACCGTTCAAACGGACGAAGGCTTTTATCAATGCGAATGGACGAATCCCGAAACGATAAAATTTCAGTTACAAGTATTATTAAAAGCTTATAAAATCAAGGCTGTTAAGATTGGAATTGTTCAAAATGAAAAACTGTTAAATGAATTGCTCGACATGATAAAAAAGTACAATTCCAACACAAAAATAGTATTGGACCCGGTGTTAAAATCAACAAGCGGACATCGGTTTCAGCAAGCAGGGGATTTTTTATCAGAAGAAACAGTAAAAAAAATCACATTGTTAACGCCCAATTATGAAGAAATTGAGCAATTACGTCCTTTATTTTCAATGGAAAGAACTATTAAAGCTTTCATGGTTCATACAAATATATTACTCAAAGGAGGACATCATCCAGCAGAAAAGGGAAAAGACGTTTTATATGAAAAAGGAAAGGAAAACTCGGTTTTATTCCCATCATCAATAGGAAAAATGTACGAAAAGCATGGGAGTGGCTGTGTGCTGTCATCGGCAATTACAACCTATTTAGCGCTGGGTTTGCCACTTCATGAAGCTTATAAAAAGGCAAAACAGTATACAGAAAGCATTTTAATGTCGAATACCACCAAATTAGGTTACCATTTATGGAAATAGCCAAGTTACATTATATATCGCAAGGAAAAACGCCAAAAGAACACATTCAAAACATAAAAAATGTTTGTGAAAGCGGAGTAAAATGGGTGCAATTGCGTTTAAAAAACGAATCACCGCCCACCATATTAAAAACGACCTTAATAGCCAAGTCCATTTGCGAAGCATATGGGGTTAAGCTTATATTAAACGATTATCTGGAAATAGCCAAAGAGCTGGATGTAGACGGTGTTCACTTAGGAAAAGAAGACAGTTGCCCTTTGCTGGCGAGAAAATTATTGGGCCCCGAAAAAATTATTGGTGGAACGGCCAATACCAAGAAAGATTGTAGGGACTTAATTGATAAAGGAGTGAATTATATCGGTTTGGGCCCTTTTAGGTTTACGGAGACAAAGAAAAGCTTAAGTCCGATTCTCGGAATTGATGGATATCATAACATAATTGTAGCATTACGATTAAAAAAACACAACATTCCAATAATTGCGATAGGCGGAATATTGCAAACCGATTTAAATCTATTAAAAGAAACAGGGGTATATGGCGTTGCCATGTCCGGTTGGTTGACCAACACAGCAAACCTTGAAGAAAAAATTAATACTATTCACGCACGAATGCGCAAAAAAACACCCATGAATTATGCAAAATGAAGATTATTTGAAAATAGCCGATAAAAAATTTCAATCGCGTCTATTTGTAGGGACTGGAAAGTTTAGTTCGGCCAACATGATGAAAGGGGCCATAAAGGCAAGCGGTAGTGAGCTGGTAACCGTGGCTTTAAAAAGGGTGGATGCCCAAAATGAAGAAGATGGCCTGCTAAATGGTTTGCAAAACAAGCACCTTAATTTATTGCCGAATACCTCGGGGGTACGAAATGCAAAAGAAGCTGTTTTCGCGGCCGAATTGGCACGGGAGGCCTTGGAAACAAATTGGGTAAAGTTAGAAATTCACCCAGACCCTAATTATTTATTACCCGACCCGGTTGAAACATTAAAAGCCACCGAAAAATTGGTAAAAAAAGGTTTTGTGGTAATGCCATATATACATGCCGACCCCGTTTTGTGCAAAAGGTTGGAAGATATAGGCGTGCAATGTGTAATGCCTTTGGGAGCACCAATTGGGACCAACAAGGGGTTGAAGACGTTCGATTTTCTGGAAATTATTATAGCACAAAGTACAGTTCCCGTTATTGTCGACGCGGGCATTGGGGCACCGTCTCATGCGGCTGCTGCCATGGAAATGGGAGCCGATGCCGTTTTGGTAAATACGGCCATAGCGGTTTCTAATAATCCCATTGGCATGGCAAAAGCATTTAAAAAAGGCGTAAAAGCAGGACGGGAAGCATATTTGGCAAGCTTGGCAAACATTCAGGCGAAAGCAGAAGCCAGTAGCCCATTAACCAGTTTTTTATATGAGTAGTTTTAGAGATACCTTTGAGAAATATCCATGGGCCCATGTTTTGGAAAGCATTATGGACAAAACTTCCAACGATGTAATTCGCGCCCTGGAAAAACCCAAGCCAAGCCAGGAAGATTTAAAGGCATTGATAGCTCCGGCGGCCAAGCCTTTTCTGGAAGAAATGGCACAAAAAAGCAGTATAATCACAAAAAAACGTTTTGGGAACACCATGCAAATGTTCGCGCCCATGTATTTAAGCAATGAATGCCAAAATATATGCACCTATTGCGGTTTTAGCTTTACCAACAAAATCCCGCGCCGTACATTAACAGATGCTGAAATATTAAAAGAAGTGGGTTACATAAAAAACAAGGGATTTGACCATATTTTACTGGTTACGGGAGAGGCAAATGCAACCGTTGGGGTTTCGTATTTAAAAAACGCCATTCAATTAATACGAAACCATTTTTCGAACATAAGCATCGAAGTGCAGCCTTTGGATCAAGATGAATATGAATTGTTGATTGATGAAGGCCTGTATGCCGTTTTGGTATATCAGGAAACATATCATGAAATGGAATATAAAAAACATCATCCGAAGGGGAAAAAATCAAACTTTTTCTATCGGTTGGAAACGCCCGACCGATTGGGGCGGGCCGGAGTCCATAAAATAGGGCTCGGGGCTTTATTTGGGCTGGAGGATTGGCGGGCCGACAGTTTTTTCACGGCATTGCATTTGTCGTATCTTAAAAAAACATATTGGCGAACTAAATTTTCAATCTCTTTTCCTCGTTTACGACCTTTTTCGGGGGGATTGGAACCAAAAGTAGCAATGACCGACCGGGATTTGGTGCAGTTAATATGCGCTTACCGGTTGTTTGACGAAGATGTGGAATTATCAATTTCAACAAGGGAAAATGAAAAATTCAGGGACCATATTGTAAACTTGGGGATTACATCCATGAGTGCCGAGTCTAAAACCAATCCGGGGGGGTATGTAGTCGATAAACAGTCGTTAGACCAATTTGAAATATCCGATGAACGGCCAACCGAAGAAATAGCAACCATGCTACGGAATCAAGGGATTGATGTCGTATGGAAAGATTGGGAGAATAATTGGGCAAAATAAAACTTTTTTACGGAACGATTTAGCAAATATTTAAGAATTTTGTACTTAAAAAAATGCAGCTTTTTATTTATATTTGATAATATATCGAGCGTATATTAACATATAAACAAAAAAGTTATGAAAAAAAGACTATTTATTGCAGTATTCTCATTTTTTGCATTTTTAGCCCAAGCGCAGGATAAGGAAATTAAGTTAGGGGATGTTTTAAAGATTAACAGTATTCCGGAAGCGACATTTCAACACATAGAGTTGCCAAAAAAGAATATAATTATAAAAAGAGGCGGAGTGCCCGACTATAAAACGGTACACAATAACGAAGTAGTAGTTACAAAACTAACGACAAACCATGAAGGGGAACAAATGGCCACCTTAAAAAGAAAAGATGGGCGTAATTTCTTTGTTAGTTTTCCGTTGATTACTGCCAATGTAACGAGGGCTATTGCCGAAGAGGAAATTAGTTATTAAAATAAGCTTGAATGGCCTAATTGTATCGGTGCTTTTTGGAAACTTACAATGTGGTTATTTTTTAAATTTTTCTAAGGCTTTTTTGGTTTCGGGAGATAGCACGAGCCGGCCGGATGTTTCTGCTCTTTCTTCTAAGAGCGACTCCCAATGGTCGGTACCTTGCCACATGATTTTTTTCATGGCCAAAACGGCTTGAGGGTTGTATGCAGCGAGTTTGTTCGTTAAAATATCAATTTCTTCATCAACATCGGTAAGGGATTCAAAAACTTTGGCATACAACCCTCTTTCTTTTGCCCAGTATGCATTTTTCCATTCGGTAGCGGCCAACGAAAGCTCGGCTAGGGCAGCAATGCCCATTTTGCGTTCTATGGCGGGGGCGATAACAAAAGGACCAATGCCAATGGTAAGCTCAGAAAGTTTAATGGCGGCGGCTTCGGTAGCAATGGCATAGTCGCAGGCGGCAATTAAGCCAACCCCTCCACCAACGGTTTTCCCCTGAATGCGGCCGACAATTAATTTTTTACAAAGCCGCATGGAGTTGATTACCTTGGCAAACCCGCTAAAAAACCGTTTTCCTTCTGCTTCGTTGGAAATGGCAACCAATTCATCAAAAGAAGCTCCGGCACAAAAGGCTTTTTTGCCTTCGCTTTTAAGGATTATCACATGTACGTTCTTATTCTCAGAAAGTTTTTCAAATTCATGGGCCAAACGATTTAATAATACCGTTGGAAAAGAATTACTGGCAGGATGGCCAAATTCAATGGTTGCAATGTTATTTTCAATTTTTGTATATAAACTTCCGTCAAGACGATCGGTGCCCATGTTTTGTATGTTTTGCAATTGTTATATCAAAAATAAGTAATCAAAGCCAGCTTGGGGAATTTTTATCCGTTCATTTTTGAGGATGAAAAACCAACGGAAGGTATAAGCGCATTATGGGATTTCAAAGCCTATACTTTCAACTCTGCCGATATGTTTGCCAGTATTCGGTTCGTTTAAATTTAGCATGCTCGCCCACATTACGGTTACGAATACTGGCTAGGGCCTTTTTATTTATTATTTGATGCAAAATCCCGGTGATTTTTACCTGATCACCCTTTTGGTTGATTTTATGACTCATTGTTCAGTCAGGTGTTTTTGATGTAAGCTTTTCCAGCGTTTTTTTCGGTAAAAATTTTCTACAAAACCTGATTTCTCTCCTTTTTTTGTTCTATGATAAGTGCTGCCTTTACAACTTCACTTGCGGAAGTATATTTTCCCGTTTTAATTTGTTGGCTGATGAAATTGTCAAAAATAATCTCCTAGAAAATAGAGATATTTTTAACCATAATCCCATAATCTTTTCAAAGGCACCAACTATTGGTATGAAATCATAATAATACTAATTTCTGCCTAATAAGCAACGTGCCGCTGTTAGCAAAACGCCCTTAATACTATTTGTAGAAGAGGCCAAGACATTTTTTTAATAATGGGATTAGGCGTTTACATATTTCCTCCTGAACTTAATAACCAGTGCCGAGGAGCGAACAAGCATCCATACGAAAAAGGCGGTCCAAATGGCATATAATTTCCAGTCGAGGTAATCCAGAACAAGTAAGGTTGGGGTAAAACCGAGAAAAGTGGCCGCTAATAAGACGTTACGCAAATAGGAAGCTTCGCCAAGACCTTTGAAAATACCGTCGAACATAAAAGCAATGGCATTTACAGGCTGCATGAGCAGTACCATCCAAAAAACAGATGAAAACAGTGAAAGTACGGCAACTTCTTTGTTAAAAAGCAGGCCTATTTGATTATAAAACAAACCGCAGGCCAACATTAAAACAAATGAAATTATAATGGCATATTTACAAATGTCGATACTTAAAAACCAAAGCCGCTTGTAATCTTTAGCGCCCAACAACCTTCCTGAAAGGGCATTTCCGGCGTTTGCATAACCATCTATAAAAAAGGAAAAAAACAGCCAGATATTCATTAAAATACTTTGTGCCGCGATATAGTTTTTGCCATAATCTGTAGCGTAGGCATTGGCTAGATAAATGGCAAAATTGAGAGCTGCGGTCCGCACAAAAAGATTCGCGCTCATTAATAAGAGCTTTTTCATTTGCGGATTGACCTTTAACCGAAGTCTTAAATTAAAAGGTGTTTTTTTAAAGTAAAAGTACAATGCCATGATGAGCATAACCAATTGTGCCATCACGCTTGCATAACCTGCACCTTTTAAATGCATAGCCGGAAGCAGGCCATCTATGCCATATACTAATGCGTAATCTAAAACAATATTTACCAATGCGCCCGTTAAACTGCATTTCATGGCCCATAAGGTGTTTTGCAAACCCCTAAAAACCCCAAAAACTGCAAAAGTCACCAGTGTTAATGGGTAACCAATGGCCCGGATGGTATAATAATCTTCTGTGTATTGCAAAATAAGCCCTTCGGCATTGTATAAGCTAAAAATTTCTTTAGCAAGTAACGCTGTGCTAAAATAAATTGCAAGGCTGAGCAAAAAGTTAAAAACCAAGGCCTGTGGGACCAGGGTTTTTACCGCATGCAACCTGTTGGCCCCTAAATGTTGCGAAACAATGGCCGAAATGGCTGTTTTGGTTTGGGCGACTATCCAAATAATGGCGGATAGAAACGAACCCACAATTCCGGCGGCAGCAAGGGCCTCGACCGGGTTTTTATCAACATTTCCTATAATGGCAATATCGGTAAGCGATATTAAGGGTTCTGCAATGCCTGCTATAATCGCTGGCACTGCTAATTGATTAATTTCTTTAAAGCTGATTTTGGTTTTCTCCATGAATTTGTCTAGCGAAATGTTAGCTTAGTGTAAACACAAAATAATTTTATGTAAATTTAAATGCAAAATAAAGCATTTAACAATCAAACATTAAATACTACACCCATGAAAAATATTTTGGTTCCCATTGGTACTTCGGCCAACTCAGTAAAAACATTACAATATGCTATAGATTTTGCCAGTTCTTTTGGGAGCAAGCTCTACATAATGCAGGCATTTACCTTGATAAATAAGGCTGGTAATATTGCTAATATAGAAGATATCGTTGCCAAGTCTACCACAGATCAACTTGAAGGGATTTTAAGTAAGGTGGACAAAAAAGGGGTTTCGGTAACCAAGGCCGCATATAATGGTGATGTTTTGGACGGGGTTAAGGCGGTAGACAACCAATATGGAATAGATTTAATTATTTTAGAACCTAAAACCATTGACATACGCGAAGAAGTATATTTGGGGCAAACATCGGGCAGCATTGTTAAAAAAACAAACATTCCTACATTAATTGTACCCGAGGGAAATACATTTAAGCCTTATAAGACCGGTTTGGTTGCCTTTAAGTCAGGAATTGTTAAACGAGATGCCATTTTAGACCCATTAGTGCTTTTAAAAGATAAATTTAAATTGAATTTAAACCTCTTATTGGTAAAAACGCCAAGCTATACAGCAGAAGATTTAGAGATAAATCCAACATTAGAAAAATTAAGCAATGGTCTGCAAACCACTGAAAACACTACTACTTTTGAGGGGGTGCTAGAGCATTTTCAGGAAAACCAGCCGGACATTTTAATAGTTTTTAGAAGAAAACGCGGTTTTTTTACCAAGTTATGGGAAAAAAATATAATTTTGAAGCGCGAATTTCGTTGCTCAATACCTTTACTGGTTTTAAGCGTTAAAAAGTAGAAATTGCAAAAAAACATTATATTTGCCACCGGAAGAAAATGGCAAAAAAATAATTTGGGGCATTAGCTCAGCTGGCTAGAGCGCTACACTGGCAGTGTAGAGGTCATCGGTTCGACTCCGATATGCTCCACAAACAAAACCTGTAATTGCTTTACTATGAAGTGATTATAGGTTTTTTGTTTTTAAATATGTACGATTTTAGTATGATTAAATATTTTTTAACTAATTTTTGTTATGTTCATACTATTAACAACTTTCGTAAATTAGTATATCGTATTATATGTATTCTTTATAGATTGAAAGTATGTATGTATCTTATTTTCAATAAAGTAAAGAATAATTTTATATGAGAGTGAAATTTAAAATCAATAATCACTATTTGAGGATTGGGGTGTGAGGTAAAACACCTCTATAGCTTTATCTAATTAGCCCTTGTCATTCTTTATAAGAATACACATTATAAAATTTGTTAATTTTTATAGTATTAAACTATTGAATAGAAGAATGTTCCATTTGACTTCATAAGCTTTCATTATTAAGCGAATTTATACCTAATAATAATGTTGTATCTACTTTTAAAGCATTAGCAATTTTATGAAGTGTTAGTATAGTTGTGTTGATTTCTGCTCTCTCGATCCTTCCTATTTGATTTTTTGGAATTCCCGCTTCGCTAGCTAGGTCAAATTGAGACAAATCTCTCTCTATTCGGAGAAGCCTTATATTTTCCCCAACCTTTTTAAGAACCTGTATTTCTTCTTCATTAAACACAGGTTAAAAGTGAGGTTAATCAAAAAAACAATCGGACACATTAAAGGGGTATTTGATTGAAATTTACTATTATTGCTTTATATAAGTGTTTAGATTGAGGAAATCCGTAAGGAAGTACAATCCAGACCCAATACTTTTACCAACTACAAAACCATACTATTCAATGAAAAAACATCTATTACTATTCTTTATTCTAACATTTATACTTTCATGTTCATCAGATTCTGAAGACCTAGCTTCTATTAAAACATCAGATATAATGACAGGGACATGGAAAGTTTCTAAAAAGGGAAAAATATATACGGATGGAGAAGAAGAAATTACAAAATACTATAATCCTGACTGTACTGAAATTTGGAACATCAACAAAGATGGCACTCTTATTATAGACTATTATAAAGCTAATGATAGCAACCAATGCACTTTATATAATTCAAATAATGACCGAAATTGGATAGAGTTTGAAGATGGACAAATCTCATTTTATTGGAAAGAAATTAATCCATATGATTCTTTTAACGACAGTCGACCTATTATAACTTTCAAAGAAAATAATGACGTAATGAGAATAAAAATACACATCTCTAATGACAGTTCAATTAAATATGAGTTCACAGACTTTACTAGACAAAACTAACCTACCATGAAAAAAAGAACACTATTATTTATTTTACTATTAATAATATACTCTTGTAGTTCATCAGACGATAATAACAATAACAGTAACTTATTTAACCCTCCAAAATGGATACAAGGAACTTGGTTGTATATTGATAATGAAGTTGTAGTTGGTGGATATGAATTCACTTCTGATAATTTTATTTCTATTATAGGAGAAAATCAATTACGAACTAATTTTAAAGAACTCTTGGAGGCAAGCCAAAGTGCTGGTAACACTCCAATTGTGGATGAAATTATAACTGAAACCGAATACTCTTTCACTATTGACCAAGGAATTAATAGTCAGAGATTTTCGTTTTATAAAGTTTCCAGTAATAAGATTGAAACTGGAGATAGTTTAATAATTTATACAAAACAGTAAAGCATAATGTTTTTTAAAAAAAAGAGTAAGAGTCCTGTGGAAATATTATTTCGAGAATATGAAGCAGAGGTAAAGAAGGCTATTAAAGAAACACCTATTGATTTAAATAATCCAATGGCTGGAGTTTTAGTGCTCGGTATAATAGCAAATTTAAAAAAAGCTTCAATTCAGGATGCAAGTAATTTAAGTATTTATTTCTCTTTATCTGAAATGGAAACGGAAGCCACAATAGACTTAGCTATTGATAAAGTTAAAAACAAATACTTAAAATAGAGTAATATATGACATGGGTCTTAGTAATAATAGCTATTATAATTTTTCTCTTTGTAAGCAGCAAAAAAGAAGAAAATATTAGGGTAGCAAAGCAAGGAGGTGTCAAACATAAATATGGAACTTTAATAGCATATTTATTATCATCTCATCCCAAAATGGAAACTCAGAAGCTAAATACAGATTCTATAACAATGGCAGTAATAGAACCTGGAGTAAGAACAGAGTTTTCAATAAGACATGGGTTTGAAAGTGTAAGTGTTTTTTGGTCGCATCATAGCACAGGGTACGGACGTCACAGGCTTGACTGGACTTTCCCAGAATTTCAATCTCAAGAAGAAATGATTAATGAAATTGAAGACGACATTGCTGCTTATGAGCATAAACTCTTATTTTAAAACAATAATGATATGACAATTGTAATAATTATTATAGTAATAATTTTTCTGTACTGGAGTTTAGTTCCTGCAAGACCAAAACAACATAATTTAAATGATATAATTAATCAAACCCAAAAAAATGAGGGTAAATTTTCTAATGTATATTTAGATTATGAGTTTAGCCAAACTTTTGGAAAAACTTATTATGTTTCGAAATCACCTAACGACCTAAGAGATAAAAAGGTTTTTTCAGGCACTGAAAACGAATGTGAAAATTATGTCTTTCAACATAACCCATAATAACACCATAATGTAATGAATTATTTAATTATTATACTTCAATCTAGTGCTTTAAGTGATTCAAGAGTTGATAGAGGGGGAGATTCAATATGGGATCATCCTTTTACAGCTTTAATTGGAGCATTTTTCGTTGGTTACTTGATTTATGATTATTTGAAATCAAGAAAATAATTAACCATCAAATTTCAAAATATGATTCTACAAGTAATTTTTCTTCTATCAAGAGATATAGGTGCTTCAATTATGGCGGGTGTGATTTTAGCCATCTTTTTAATGCTATTCCAGTATATCTCAAATAAAAGAAAAGAGCGTGTTGTAAATTTGAACAATCAACACAAACAAGAAGAACAACACACTATGCCGATTGATAGCAAAAGTTCCTTACTTAACTTAAAGAAAAAAGGAATTATATCTGAAGTCGAATACAGTACTAAGGTTAATATAATTGAAGAATCAAAATTTGAACATGTTTTAAAAGAAACTAAAGAGTACCGACAACTTAAAGAGTTATTAAATTCTAATATTCTTACTAAAGAAGAATTTGAAAAGAAGATTGATCTACTAAAGAATACCATCAAAAGAAAAAATGAACGTGAAGAACATATCAGGAGTTTAAAGTTTAATCAAATAGGCGATTTTATTGAAGGTCTTGCAAAAGTTTGGGATGAAAATGAGAATTACGGTTTTATTGATATGAGTGACAATTTAATAATTCCATGTCAATATGAATATGCTGAAGATTTTTCAGAAGGAGTTGCAGTTGTAAGGAAGAATGGAAAATTTGGTTACATAGATGAAGAGGGAAATGTTATAATACCTATTGAATATGATGACGCTAGAAGTTTTTACAATGGAATAACAAAAGTAAAATTATATAATCGTTTTATTTTCATCAACAAAGAAGGAGATGAAATAACTTTGAATAAAGAACAAAAACAAGCCTTCGAAGATAGAAATATTATAAATTTTGAAACAACATATATAAAAAGTGGTTTTTCATTAAAAATGGGGTCATATGATGAGTTCATAATTGAAAATAATGAAAAAGGTTTAGAGTTCACTATCTATAAAAATATTCTCAATGAAAAATATTACATGTATATGAAAAATAATGAAATTCTATTATTCCCTAACAAAAGAACATGCATTAAATACATTTCGGAGAATTTAGTTAATTAACACAATAACTTCTAACGCCTATTTTATATTAATTATTTGAGCATGGAACAATTATTTGGCACCTGCG